>CAJMMX010000032.1 GCA_905214615.1 uncultured bacterium
CGTTCGGACACTTTGTCCCTTGATGAGCGTTTGGCTGATTGCTGCTTTGGGTACTCTTTGGGTTACTTTTGGTTTGTTTGATTTTTAATTTTAGGAGGGCTTGTATGTCTTATTTGGATCTGGCTCGTGGTCGGTATTCTTGTCGTTCTTTTGAGGACCGTTCTGTTGAGCAGGCTGTGGTGGATGCCATTGTTGAGGCTGGGCGTATTGCTCCTTCTGCTTGTAATAATCATCCAGCCCGTGTGATGGTGCTGGATACGCCTGAGCTGTTGGAGAAGGCTGCTGCTTGTCAGCCTCGGTTTGCTCGTGATGGGTCTATCTTTGGAGCTCCGCTTGTCTTCCTTATTTGCAGCGTTACCGATGATGCTTGGGTGCGCCCGTATGACCAGATGAATTCCAGTGAAATCGATACGTCCATCGTGTGCGACCAGATGATGATGGAGGCCACCGAGCAGGGCCTGGGAACGTGCTGGGTATGCCATTTTAAGCCTGAGGTGGCACAGGAGCAGTTCAATCTGCCCAAGGGCGTCTATCCCTATCACATGCTCGTCTGTGGCTATCCCGCCGACCACATCGCAGACCCCGAGCATCGCGAGGCCCGCACCATTCCCCTCTCCGACTTCCTCCTCAAGTAGATTTTTGGGACATGCCTTAAAACCTACCCTTGACCGCTCACCCGTTCGCCGAGTTCTGCGCCACTATGTGCAGGGCTCGGTTTTTTATGTGGCTTATAGGACAAAATGTGTGTCCCGATAGAACATCCGTTTCCATCCATTAATCCAGCCAGAACGGGTACGGGTCCCTGTGGTGGAGATCCTCCCACACGGCCCTGTCGCCCCACTCCGGCCCTCCGTCCTCGCGCGACGGCGAGGCGGAGTAGACGCTGAACAGGAAGTCGATGTCCGCGTCGGTCGGCATCGCGGCGAGCTTCTCGCGCGCCGTCCTCGCGTCCCCCGAATGAGCGTGGCACCACCAGAACACCGCCTTAACGCGCTTGACGGACGTCAGCCCCCGGTGGTTGCGCAGTACGGCCCTCAGCTGCGAGTTCACCCCTCCCTCGATCATGTTGTTGGTCGACGGCAGCGGGCCGGCCTTGGCAAGGGCGGGGTCGAGGTAGGTGAACAGCGTCCCCGCCGACACCAGCGACGACAGCGACGAGCGCGCCCGCCTCAGCCTCTCGTGGGTGTAGACCCTCCTGCCGTCCACCACGGTCCTGTCCTCCAGGAAGTCGGCCCAGAACCCGCACCAGTCGAGGTAGCGCTCGACCCAGAGCTCCGCCTGGTGCAGCGTCTCGATGCCCATGAGGTCGCGCGCGATGAGGTAGAGCTCGCGCCCCGCCTGGAGCTTCGGCCGCGTCGTCGTGTAGCGCTTGACCTGCGAGAAGGCGTGGAAGGTGCACCTCTGGACCCTGGTGCGCGGCCAGGTCTCGCGCACGGCCTTGGCGAACCCGCTCCCGCCGTCGGTGACGACCACCTCGGGCGCCGGGATCGGCGCCATGAGGGCCGACCACGCCCTCGAGTTCTCGGACCTGGCCATGTACCAGGAGACCACCCTCTCGCCGCTGCAGCATATGAGCACGACGAGGTCGCGCGCGACCCAGATCCCGTCGACGTAGAGCACGCGGTGGAGCTCGCCGTCGGGGACGGGCATGGGCCAGACCTCCCAGAACTCGGCCGTCCTGCGCCTGAAGGACCGCCCGCCGCCCGGCATCGTGGCCTGCGAGTCCTTCGAGAGGAGCCACCCGAGGAACTCCTCGAGCCTCGCCGCCGTGTCGTCGTACCTCAGCGTCGTCGACGCGCCGCAGGCCGTGCACCTCCACCGCTGGGACCCCGATGAGGTCCTGCCGTTGCGCTTGGTCCGACCGCCGCAGTAGGGGCAATAAACGGCCTTCATGGACACCTCTTCCGAAAGGGTGTTTAACGGTTCCGGAAAAGGGTATCTACCGGCGGGAACGATAGGCAACCGGACACACATTCTGTCCGAGCGGTTAAAAGCGGGCACGGAATTTAAACGGCTGAAAAAGGGGCATCGACCTGCGCCGACGCCCCTAAAGTAGACACACATTTTGTCCTATAAGCCTTTTATGTTACGCACCCCGGCACAGTCATAAAAAAGGACCCGCAAGCTGCGGGTCCTTTCTAGGCACTAAATTGTAGGCCGAATGTTAGTCCAGGTCGTCGGCAGCAAAGTTGTCGATCGGGGCAAAGGGATCGGCCACGGGGACAACCGGGTCAGCGACGGGCAGCGGCTCGGCGGGAACAGTCACCGCAGGAGAAGCGGCAGAACCGACCGGCGTGGAGGCCATGAGGTCGGCCGGGAAGGAGTTCTGGGCATCGTCCATGAAGTGCTGGATGAGCTTGAGATACTCGGCCTTGAACTCCTCACGGGAAGCCTTGAGACGATCGATTTCCTCGAGCTCGGCCTGCTTTTCGGTCAGAGCCTGGCGGATAACCTCGCGGGCCTTGGCGTCAGCCTCGTTGCGGATACGCTCAGCGTTCTCGTTGGCATCGTTGACGATGGTCTCAGCGGTCTGCTGGGCAGCGATCAGGGCAGCGGAAATCTGGCGCTCCTGAGCGGAGAAGTCAGGGGCGGGAGCAGCCACGGGGGCGGCGGGAACGGCCTGGGCGGTGGCATCCTGAGCCTGGGCAAGCTGAGCCTGTGCATCGGCAAGCTGCTGCTCGGTAGCAGTCAGACGACCCTTAAGGTCGACGATCTTAGCGAGCATAGCGTCAACCTCGGAGGACAGCGTCTCCAAGAAGACGTCGACCTCGGCAGGATCGTAGCCACGCTTGGCCTCAGAGAAAGTCTGAGCCTGGATGTCTGCAGGGGTAATAGCCATAACAAGTCTCCTTTTTCATCGCCTCGGCGCTACACGCCCGACGTAAGTTACAAAGTCAGTTCTATACGAGTATACCTATAAGAAGCTGCAGAACCAGCCTCTGCACCAACTGCAACGCAATAATCGCAACGACCGGCGAAAAATCGATACCGCCCATCGGCGGAATGAAACGACGGAACAGGTTGAGCCACGGACCGCACACGCTATCGAGCACCGCAGCAATATCCTGAAGTAAACCACCCTGCTTCATGGGAATCCACGTCATAAAGCAGTAGACGACAATGAGCGTGGAATAGAAGTTGAACAGCGTGTTGACCAGCTGGACGATAGTGTAGATGTTGATGGGAATCTCCTCGTCTTGTCTTTACTTAAGGTAGCCGTCGGCACGAAGCTTCTTGAGATCGGAATCTTTGACCTCGCAACCGGCGGGCAGCACCATGAACACGCGGTCGCCTACCTCCTTGACCGTGGCGCCCAGACCGCAGGCAAAGCCGTAAGAGAAGTCCAAGACGCGCTTGGCAACTTCGGTGCGTACGCCCACAAAAATCAGTGCGACAGGCTGCTTGGTGCGAACGCGGCGCACCACGGTCTCCACGTCGTCATAGCTCTCGGGGCGCAGGACATAGGCCGGCAGTTGCGGCGTGGCGTTGATGATATTGCTCGCATAGGCCGAGGCATCGCTCGGTGCAGGCGCGGGTGCAGCGGCGGCACGGGCGCGGGTGTTCTCGGCGTAGCTCGACGGCGTGTCATAGGCACCAGGACGATAACCGCTCGCAACACTGTCCTGCGAGCGCGAAGGCGGGTTATACGTCGTGGCATGGCGGGAGTCATCGCCGACCAGCTGACCGGAGCGCGTATACACGGCAACCGACTCAGCTTCACCGCGGCGCGTCTGACCAAGCAGGCCGTTGCTCGGCTCGTCTTGGGTGTAGAAGCCCTCGCCCGAAGCACCGCCGTAGCCGTTGCCCTGATAACTATCGTCATAGCCGTCATCGTAGCCGTAGTCGTCGTCCTGGCCATAACCCTGGTCGTAACCCTGCTGGCCGCCCAGGTGCATCTTATTTTTAATCTCGTCAAGGAAGCCCATGGTTGTGTCCTCTCGCGGTTTAGTGCAGGCGCCCCGATAATCAGTGCGCACTTCAGAGCCTTATTTTACTGCAAACTCCGGGCTAAATACTACCCTGCCCAGGCGAACGAGCGTAGAGCCCTCCTCAAGGGCAGGCTCAAAGTCCTCGCTCATGCCGCAGGAAAGCTCAGGCAGGTTCAAATCGGGATGCGCCGCCTCCAGCTCATCCCTCAGCTCACGAAGCCCCGCAAAGGTGCGGCGTGCCACATCCTTATTCCCCCGGGGAGCCATAGACATAAGCACCTGCACGCAAATTCCCTCAAGTTCCGCAAGCTCACCCGCGGCGGCGCGAATCTCATCGGGCGAAAAGCCTCCCTTCGACTCCTCACCACTCACATTGACCTCAATGAGCACACGCTGGGGGCCGGCGAGCTCGCCTGCCTCAATCTTGCGGACAGCACGGCTCGAAATCGCCTGCGCCAGATGAAGCGAACCCACCGAGTGAATCAGCTCGGCTGAGCCCAGCACCGCATTGATCTTATTGGTCTGCAGGTTGCCGATCATATCGAAGCGCACCTCGGGCAGCTCCGGATGCTCCGCCAGACCCGTGAGCTTGTGAACCAGCTCCTGCGGGCGGTTCTCGGCAAAATGGCGATACCCCGCCTGGATGGCGGCAACGGTCTCATCGACACCAACGGTCTTGGACACGGCAATGAGGCGCGCGGCGTCGTGGGGGCGGCCCGCGCGATCGAGCGCCGCATAAAAACGTTCCAGAATCTGCTCGCGGCGAGCGCGCATCAAGTCCAAATAGTTATCCATTGCCAATCGCCTCCGCTGACAGCCAAACAAGTAGTCCCATGCTAACGCAAGAGCGCGGCCCCGCATGTGCAAGGCCGCGCTCACTTAGGTATTTACAATCTTTCGACGAACGGGGCTACTTACTCCTCGTCGTCCTCGCCATCGTCCTCGTCCTCAAGATGATCGAGCAGGTAGCGAAGACCCTCGCTGACCTCGTTAACGGGCACCTTGGCAACGTAGCGAGCGTCGACGGCGGGCCTCATGATAACACCCTCGCCCGAAGGCACGCGCATGCTCTCGAGCTCATCCTCGTCCACACGGGCGATATCGCCGGCGTTCATACGCTGACCAGTCAACAGGAAGGTCAAACGGCAAGCGGCATCGATGGAAATCGAAGCGATGCGATCGAGGTAGCGCGAAACCATGATGGCGCGGCGCAGGTCGTCATAGTTGCTGTCGTCGTCCATAAAGTCGCCCGTATCCATACGGTTAAAGGTGCGGAAGAACTTCTCGTAGGCGGCGTGCACTGGCTCGTCCTCGACGGCCAGGTTGCAGATGATGGACATGTCATTGGTGACGAGCGCAGAAAGCGAAGAGCCCAGCACCTGGTAGACGGCCTCAGCCTCGGCCTTAACCGTGCCGACAAGCTCCTTGGGCAGCGAGATGTCGGCCTTGATCATATGACGCGTGGCACGGCAGATCTGACGGACCTTATCGGTCATGCGCTGCAGGTTAAAGTCGACGTAGATGATCGTCTGAAGCAGGCGGAAGTCGGAGGCGACCGGTGACTGCGTGGCGATCAGGTTGTAGCAGACGGCCTCCAGGTTGGCGCAGCGCGCGTCAATCGAAAGCGTACGTTTCTTGGTCTTGGTGGCGAGCTTGCGGTCGTCGGTCACATAGGCCTTCACGGCATCGTGGAGGGCCAGATCGACGGCCTCGTAGATGCTCAGCATCTCGTGACGGGCCTCGACGAGCTGACGGGAAAACAGTTTGCGCATGGTTCACTCCAATCAGTTGGGTGCGGTCATGCCGCCCGCACAGTGAATACGCACCGGACCAGGTCCGATCGGCTTGGGACTAGTCGCACCGATCAGCCAAAGCGGCCGGTGATATAGTCTTCTGTCCGCGAGTCCACCGGGCTGGTGAAGATCGCGTCGGTTTGACCATACTCGATGAGCGTGGCGGGCTCGCCGGCAACTTCCTGCAAGAAGAATGCGGTGTAGTCGCTGATACGAGCTGCCTGCTGCATTGAATGCGTGACGATGATGATCGTCATCTCGGGCGCCAGCTCGGCCATCAGATCCTCGACCTTAGAGACGGATGTGGGATCGATGGCGGAGCAGGGCTCGTCCATCAGGAGGACATCGGGTTGCACCGCAAGCACGCGCGCGATGCACAGACGCTGCTGCTGACCGCCCGAGAGCGCCAAACCATCCTTGTTGAGCTGATTGGATACCTCTTTCCAGAGGTTGGCGCGCTTGAGCGATTCTTCCACGATGTCATCGAGGTCGCTTTTGCTAGTCACGCCCTGCAGACGAGGGCCAAAGGCGACATTCTCGTAGATGGATTTGGGAAACGGGTTGGGCTGCTGAAAGATCATGCCCACGCGACGACGGAGGTCGACCGGGTCGACGCCCTCGGCATAGATATCATTGCCGTCGAGCGTCATGGTGCCCTCGACGCGCGTACCCTCGATCAGATCATTCATGCGGTTGATGCAGCGCAAAAACGTCGACTTGCCGCAGCCCGAAGGGCCAATGAAGGCGGTGATGGCGTTTTTGGCGATGTTGAGGTCAAGCCCCGTCAGCGCATGAAAGTCACCGTACCAAAAGTTGAAATCCTTGGCCGTAATGGCCGCTTGCTCCAGCGTGGGAGCGGACTGATAAACGGACATGGGACTCCTTAACTAGCGACGCTTGCGCGACAGGAAGCGCGCAAACAGGTTGAAGGCCAGAATGATCACCATCAGCAAGAGCGCGGTGCCGTAGGCTGCGTTCATGTTGATGCCGTCGTTGGCAAGCAGGTACAGGTGAACCGTCATGGGGCGGCCGGAATCGAGCGGCGAAATAGGTAGATTGATGGCCTGGCCCATGGTGTAGAGCACCACCGCGGTCTCGCCAATGGCGCGGCCGATGGCGAGGACGATGCCCGTGGCAATACGGCCAAAGGCAGAAGGAAGCACAATCTTGGAGACAACCTGCCACTTGGTGGCGCCCAGGCCGTACGCGCCCCAACGGATATAGCGCGGGACGGCGCGAATGGCCTCTTCGGTGGTGCGCATGACGATGGGAAGCATCAAGAGCGCGAGCGCCAGAGCGGCCGAGACCATCGAAAGGCCCAGGCCCATGGCCTCGACAAACAAGGCATAGCCAAAGAGGCCCATAACAATGGAGGGCACCGAGGCCAGGGCATCGGCAGCATAGCGAATGATGTCGACGACCTTGCCCTGCTTGGCGTACTCGGCCAGATAGACCGCAGCTAGGACGGCAACCGGCGTGCAGATGAGCATGGCGAGCGCCGTCACGTAGACGGTCGAGACAATCGTCGGCCAAATGCCGCCTTCGGCGTTTACGCCCTGCGGCCAGCCGAAGATAAAGTCGAGCGAGATATGCGGCAGGCCGTTGATGACCACGTAGGCGATGATGGCGACCAGCACCAGCGTGGTGATGTAGGCAGCCGCGCGGAATACGCCGAGCATGATCTTGTTGGACAGGTCCTTATTGATACGGCCCTTCTTGCCATGGGAAAGGGCACGCTTGATGCGCTCGCGCGACGAGGTCGTATCGACCGTCGTGTCAACGGAATCGGACATAGCCTACCCCCTCTTCTTCTTGGAAATCAGACGGACAATGCCCACCAGCGCGGCGGAGATAATAAACAGGACCACGCCCATGCCAAAGAGCGCCGAGCGGTGCAATCCCGAGGAGTAGCTCATGTCGAGCGCAATCTGGCTCGTGAGCGTCGAGATGGGGCTCGCGATGCTATCGGGAATGACCGGAGCATTGCCCACGACCATGAGCACGGCCATGGTCTCGCCGATGGCGCGCCCCATGCCCAAAACGATGGCGTCCACAATGCCCAACTTGGCGGCCGGCAGCACGACCTTGTAGATGGTCTGCCACTTGGTGGCACCCATGGCATAGGACGCCTCGCGAATGCCCATGGGAATGGAATTGAGAGCATCGATGGTGAGCGTGGTGATGGTAGGGACGATCATGATGGCAAGCACGAACCACGCCGTCAGGGCACCAAAGCCAAGACCGCCGGTCAGCTGCGCGATAAACGGGCGGATGATGATCATGCCGAAGAAGCCGTAGATGATGGAGGGAATACCCGCCAGCAGGTCGACGGCAGGGCTGATGAGCTTGCGCACGCGCTTGCTGGCAATCTCGACCAGATACACGGCTGTGCCCACACCCAGGGGCACGCCCATGGCGAGCGCACCGACGGTCACCAGACCTGAGCCGGCCAGCAGCGACATGATGCCGTAGTGGCCCTCGGAGGGCGCCCACGTAAAGCTAAAGAAGTCCGCCAGACCAATGTCGGTAAAGACGGGCAGCGCCGAGTACGTGGTAAAGACAAAAATCAGGATGACGGTGACGACCGCCAAGAACGCGCAGGCAAAGAAGATCCACTGCAGTGCCTTCTCCTTAAGATAGGTGCTGCGCGACACCAACGCCAACTCACGCTTTTTTGGCACCTGGGTCTCCTGCTCAATCTGGGGGGTTTCCCGTGCTTCCACGCTACTCACTCCCCTTTCCGTCGTTGGTGACGGGAATAAAGCCCGCCTCGCGAATCTGCTTGTCCATCTTTTCGGACGTCACGTAGTCGATGTAATCCTGCGCTTGCTGCGAAGGCGTTCCCTTCACAAAGAAGTAGAGGTCGCGGGAGATGGGATAACCACCGCTCGCGACTGTCTTCTCGGACGCCTCAACGTGATTGACCGAAACGGCCTTGACCGAAGTCTTGGCGTTGAGGCTCTCGACAAAACCCAGCGAGATGTAGCCAATAGCACCACGAGAGCGAGACACGACATCGCGTACCTGGCCCGTACCCGAAAGAACGGCCGAGCGACGATCGAACGGCGTGCCGTCCATCACGATGGTACGGAAGGCCTCGCGCGTGCCGGACGCCTCGTCGCGGTTGATAACCTGAATCTTCAGGTCCTCGCCACCAACCTCTTTCCAGTTGGTGATCTTGCCCGCATAGATATCGCGGAGCTGCTCAGTCGAGAGGTTATCGACCGGGTTGTCGTCGTTCACGATGACCGCGATGCCATCGTGTGCGATAACGATAGGCGTCAGGCCCAGGTCTTGCTCATCGGCGTTGAGGCCACGAGAGGAGCTGGCGATATCGGCGGTGCCGGCGCTAACAGCTTCGATGCCAGCAGATGAGCCCAGACCAGAAACCAGCACGTCGATGCCGGTCTCTTCCTTAAAGCCCTCGGCCGCGATCTCGGCAATGGGAAGGCAGGTGGTCGAGCCAGCCACGGTAATAGAAGACGTAGAAGATCCCGAGGAGCAGGCGCACAGCGTGAGCGTGAGCACTGCCGCACTCAGGACCGATGCGATCTTTCTCATAGCATCACGCCGATCGCCGCATGGCGCCCGCAGGTGCCACCCTCGTTGCGGTAGGAATAAAAGCGGTCGTTCTGGCGAACGGTGGAAAGTTTGGTGTCCACAATGCCGTTCACATCGACGCCGGCATCCACCAGCGCCTCGCGAATGGCGGCGGAAAGATCGAGCATACGGGAAGCGCCCGCATCGATGCACGAGAACTCGGCGGCAAAGCGGTCCATGAGCTCTTGGGACACCTCGTACTCGTCGCCCAGGATATGGGGCCCAATATAGGCAGAAACATCGTTCGCATTGCAGCCGGTTGCATCGCAAAGCGCTTGGCACGCCTTGGCGGAAATGCGCGCAATCGTACCCTTCCAGCCAGAATGCACCACGGCAAAACCGTTGGGAGCAACCAGCACCACGGGAACGCAATCGGCAAAGCAGAGCAGCACGGGTACCTCATGGGCCGTACAGACGATGGCATCGCAGCCCTCGGCAATCTGCTCGCGAACAGCCTCAAGATCGTCGGCGCCGTTCGAGGTCACCGTAACGATATGGTCACCATGTACTTGATTGGGCACGAGCAAATTATGCTCGCACTCGGCGGCCCCCATGGCCCCGAGTACGCGGCGACGATTTTCCTGAACGGCAAAGGGGTCATCGCCTACATGCGAGCCCAGATTGAGCGAGGAGTACGCATCTTCGGAAACGCCACCGGTGCGCTCGGTAAAGGCAAAGCGAACATCGTGCGTCGCGCCCTCTACCAACGTAACTCCATCATGGTCGACACGCGAAACGTTGTCCGCACGTGCTGCCATACTAAAGCCTCCTAATAACACAAGTATCGCGGCGACGCCGCAGCAGTCCGCGTCATACGGCTGCCATACTTCATCAAAAGGATACCCGCAGCGGTAGGAACCAAACGTAAAGGGAACGTAAGGAGATTGGAGGCTTTCGTTTACAAAGACGAAACACAACAAAAAGGGGTGCGCCCAATCGGACGCACCCCATGCAGGTCGTTAAGAAAAACGAACTAGAAACTGCCGCGCTTGAGGAAGTCGGGAAGCTCAAACTGGTCGTTGCCAAAGTTGGGCAGCTCGGTACCACCGACGTTGCGGGTCGGGGCAGCCTGAGCGGGGCTGGCAGCCGGAGCGGTGCGCTGCGGCTCGGCAGAAGCAGCGGCCTTGCTCTGGGACTGCTGAGCAGCGAAGAGCTCGTCCTGACGGTTGACGTTGGAGTCGGAGAAGCCCGTAGCGATAACGGTGATGCGCACCTGGTCGCCCAGGGACTCGTCAACAACGGTACCGAAGATGATGTTGGCCTCAGGGTCGACGGCATTGGCGACAACGTCGGCGGCGTCGCTGATCTCCTGGATGCCCAGATCCTTGGAGCCGGCGATGGAAAGCAGGACGCGCGTGGCGCCATCGATGGAGCTCTCGAGCAGCGGACTGGAGATAGCCTGCTGGGCAGCGTCGACGGCACGGGTGTCCCCAGAAGCGGTACCGATACCCATCATGGCGGTACCAGCCTGCTTCATGATGGTCTTAACATCGGCGAAGTCCAGGTTGATGATACCCGGGACGGTGATGAGGTCGGTGATGCCCTGGGTGCCCTGGGAAAGGACGCCATCGGCAATCGCGAACGCCTCGAGCATCGTGGTCTTCTTCTCGGCGATGTCGAGCAGCTTGTCGTTAGGGATAACGATCATGGTGTCGACGCAATCGGAGAGGGTCTTGATGCCCTCCTCGGCGCTCTTCTTGCGCTTGCGGCCCTCGAAGGTGAAGGGCTTGGTCACGACGGCGACGGTCAGCGCGCCGACCTCGTTCATCGCGATATCGGCAACGATGGGAGCGGCGCCGGTACCGGTGCCACCGCCCTCGCCGCAGGTGATGAACACCATGTCGGCGCCAGCGAGCGCCTCGGCGATATCGTCGCGGGACTCATCGGCAGCCTTGCGGCCAACCTCGGGGTTGGCGCCGGCGCCCAGGCCGCGGGTAAGGTCGGTGCCGATGTGCACCTTGATATCGGCATCAGAGATCGCGAGCGCCTGAGCATCGGTGTTGATGGCAACAAACTCGACGCCGCGGATGCCCTCTTCGATCATTCGATTGACCGCGTTGGTACCGCCGCCGCCGACGCCGACCACCTTAATGACGGCAAGGTAGTTGTTGATCTCTGTCTCGTGCATGTCGGTCCTCCGAACAAAGGTTATAGCCATAGCATGGGTTGACCCCTGCGCACATTAACCTTCAGGTTGAAAGTAAATGCAAAGGTAAACCGTATTATGTTTGCACATTATGAACGTATCAGTCAAATAATTGACCGTGAAAACCAAACAAACCAGATAAACGGCGTGGTATGGCCCCTCAACAAAGCCATTTAGGATGCTAGGCGGTCGGTGCGTTCCTAAACGTGTAGTTGCCCGGAGAGCGCACATTAATATAAGTTACGCCCTCTACCTGCGAAAGTAGTTTGGTCACGATGCGTTCTTTCTTGGCGATATCATCCGAATCGCCCAGCGACACCTCGACGCCGTTGTCGAGATTTGCCGAGATAGCCTCAACGGAAGGCGTGGAAATATCCTTCACCTGGTCCAAGAACTCGCTCGAAAAACCGCGTGCGTAATCCAGGCCGGCCTTGACGGCCTTGGAGCTCACCGCCCGACCCGAAACCGGTGCGACATCGGCCGAGACATCAGTCAACAGCACGGCGCCGTAGTGCTTGGCAAGCGCTAAGGCCGCATCGATGCCGGTCAGGGTGTTGGCACCCTCCCCCGATGTAATGACGTTCCCCTGGTCGTCCACCTCGACAGACGTCGACAGCGGAGCGATCCAGGTGTCATCGTCTCCGATAGCCCAGGCAAGGTCGTCGGAGCTGATAT
The DNA here is from genome assembly GCA_905214615.1 of uncultured bacterium. Taxonomy (GTDB): domain Bacteria; phylum Actinomycetota; class Coriobacteriia; order Coriobacteriales; family Coriobacteriaceae; genus Collinsella. The sequence continues at coordinate 12,144 of CAJMMX010000032.1, forward strand.
ACGCAATGGCGATAACTTTACGCTCCGTCGGCGTGATGATAAGCGTATGGGGAAACTGGCGCTGGACATCCACGCCCGAGACCCACGGGTTTTGCTTGAGGCCCTCGGTGATCTGATCGGGATCCACGTTAAAGAGCGACGTGTTCTCGGGAAGATTGATGAGCTGCATGGCGTCGTGCTTGGTCACATGCTCGCTGCCATGAATCTGAATATCGGTGGCGGCAAACAGACCAGAGTTGATGACGACGATGGCAATAATGGCAAGTACGGCCACGGCTGCCAGGATGCCGCCCGCGATCTTGCCCTTACCCTTAATGGCAGAAGCGGCGTCGGTCGCCTTGCTTGCCATGGCACCCAACGATGACAGAGGATTGATGCCCTTTTTTGCCGAAGACGCCTTGGCGGCGGGCACCGATGTCAGTGAACGCGGCTTAGCGCCAGCCAACGTACGGCTGGCATGCGGCGCACGAGCTCCCAGCGAAGGCTTGGGCGTCGCCATGGGTCGAGAGGTCTTGGTGCCCATCGCCGGCTTGGGCGTCACCGAAGGACGCGAAGCCGGACGACTCGTCTTTTTAGAAGCGGGGCGTCCCCCCAGCTGCGAGCCGACGACCGGGCGCTTGGCAGGACGAACGGGCCCAACAGACTTGGAGGGCATGGCGGGCTTATGTTGAGGCTGGGCAGGTGCGCCGGAACGCCCTCCGGCGCGGCGGAAGGTTGGTTTCGATGCTCTAGAAGCCGAGGAATTTAACTTCCGGTCTGAGCTCGATGCCATACGCCTCTCTCACCTTTCCGTGCACATGCCTGATAACCGCGGCCACGTCGTCGGCCGAGGCGGTTCCGTTATTAACGATAAAATTAGCGTGTACGGGCGAAACTTCCGCACCGCCAACCGAAAAACCCTTTAATCCACAATCCTCAATCAATTTGCCCACGCTTGCGTCGGGCGGGTTGCGAAAGACCGATCCGCAGGATGCACGGCCCATGGGCTGCGTGCGCTTGCGGCGCGTCAGGTACCGCTCCATGCGCTCGCGAATGTCTGCCTTGGGCGCGGGCTTGAGTTTAAGCACGCACTCGAGAATGATCTCGTTACGCGGCAGGCTGCACTCGCGATACCCCCAAGCGATCTCGGACCCTGCATAGTGCTTAATACCGGACGCCGGATCAAACGTGACCACGTCCTCGATAAGGGAGCCGATCCACTCGGTCCGCGTGCCTGCGTTCATGGACACGGCGCCGCCGACCGAACCGGGAATACCGACCGCGAACTCAAGGCCCGAAAGCCCGCGCGACAAGGCATCGTTGACCAAACGCGCGAACATCACGCCCGCACCAACGGTCAGCGTGCAGCCGTCCTCGGCAACAACCGTGCGCTGAAACTCACGTCCCAGCGAAATAACGGCGCCGCGATAACCGGCATCGGCAACCAACAGGTTGGACCCCTTGCCGATAATCACCCACGGCACCTGCTCGCGGTCAAGCACCGCCACGGCGCGACGCAGGGCATGGTAGCTATGGCACGTCACAAAAAGGTCGGCCTTGCCGCCGATACGATAGCTTGTATGGCGGGCAAGACGTTCGTCCTCGACTACGTCCGTGTCGATCATGCCCGAAAGCGCCATGACGGCGTTAAACAGACCCATAGGGGTTAAGCGTCTTTCTTGGCAGTCAGATACTCGATGAACTCGGGGCCGACGGTCGTAACGTCGCCGGCACCCATGGTGAGCAGCAGGTCGCCCTCGCCCACGAGCTTCTCAAGCTCCTGGTTGAGCTCAAGACGGCTGGAGCAGTACACGACCTCTTTGCCGGGGTGCTTGGCGCGAACGGTATCTGCGAGCATCTTGGAGGTAACGCCCGGAATCGGCATCTCACCGGCGGAGAACACATCAATCAGCAGCAGCTTATCGGCGTTGGCAAAGGCGTCGGCAAAGTCATCGCACAGAGCCTGCAGGCGCGAATAGCGGTGCGGCTGGAACACGACATCGACATGTTTGTAGCCCAGCGAAGAGGCGGCAGCGAGCGTCGCCTTGATCTCGGTGGGATGATGGCCGTAATCGTCAACCACCGTGATGCCGTCGATATCGCCCACGTGGGTAAAGCGACGGCGGACGCCCTCAAAACTCGAAAGTGCCTTAGCGGCGGCGTCGATATCGAGACCTAGGACATGGGCGACGGTCAAGACGGCCGTGGCGTTGAGCATGTTGTGACGACCGGGGTTGCTCTTAATCTCGACAGCGTGCTCGGTGCCGTCCTCAAAGCGAACGATAAAGTCGCTCTGGATGCCCTTGACATCCGGGTGCGCGCAGACGATGTCGTTGTTCTCGGCAAAGCCATAGGAAAGCACATGACGGCCCGTCGACTTGGCGAGCTCGACCAGATGCGGGTCCTCGCCGCAAACGATGACGGTGCCGTCCTCGCCCACCAAACTCATAAACTTGGCAAAGGTGGCCTCAATCTCCTCGATGCCCGAGTAATGATCGAGATGGTCGGCCTCGACGTTGGTCACGATGACCACGTTGGGGTTCAGGAACAGGAACGAGCTGTCCGACTCGTCGGCCTCGGCGACAAAGTAGTCACCCGAGCCGTTCTTGCCGTTGGTGTCGTAGCCCTCGACGATGCCGCCGATTAAAAAGCTGGGGTCCAAACCCATGCGGTCGAGCATGGTGGCGCACATCGAAGACGTGGTGGTTTTGCCGTGCGTGCCGGCAACGGCGACGGTGGTGTAGCCATGGCCCAGAGCCGAGAGCATCTTGGCGCGGGGCCACACGGGAATACCCAGCTCGCGGGCACGCACGAGCTCGGGGTTGGACTCGGGAATTGCGGTGGAGACAACAACCACGTCGGGCTTGACCTCGTCGATCGTCGCAGCCTCGTGGCCCACGTGGACCTTCACGCCGGCGCGGGTAAGCTGGCGAATATAGCGCGACGTCTTAAGGTCGGAGCCGGTAACGGTGTAACCGCGCTCGTGCAGGACGAGGGCGATGCCGCTCATGCCGGCGCCACCGATACCGATAAAGTGGGCGCTCTTGAACTCGGGCGCGGAGGTTGCAGTCTGGGAATCAGCCATGTGCTCGTGTACTCCTTGCGTAAACACTGCCTGTAACCCGTTAACTGTACCGCACCTACCGCATCCGCGCGAGGGCGACCGGCGATATCCCGTCTAACTAACGCAATCCCTCTACCGCGTCAGCCAAAAGTGCGGCGGCACGGTCCTGGGCCAAGCCACGCGCCGCCTGACGCATGGCATCACGCGCCGCAGCGTCATCGAGCAGGTGCAGCAGCTCGTCGGCAAAGGCAGGGGCATCGATATCGGCATCGGCGCATAGCACGCCGGCACCGGCATCGACCAGGTAACGCGCATTCGTGGTCTGGTGGTCGGCCGTGGCGTGCGGATACGGCACGAGTACCGAGGGCACGGCAAGCGCGGCGATCTCGGCCACGCTCGAGGCACCGGAACGCGAGAGCACCAAATCGGCCGCAGCCAGCATATCGCCCATGTTGTCGATGTAGGGCTGGACACGATAGCGCTTCGCCTCCTCGGGCGTCAGCGCCAAAGCGCGCTCGGTCTCCTCAAAGCCGTCGGCACCCGTCGAATGCAAAATGTAGAGATTCTCGCGGGTTAGCAGCTCGCTCTTGAGCGAGACAACGCGCTCGTTGAGATGCTGAGCACCGAGCGAACCACCAAAGACGAGCAGAAGCGTCGCGTCCTCGGGCACGCCGAGTGTCTTGCGACCGCGGGCGCGATCGCCCTCGATCACCGAACGACTCACGGGATTGCCCGTCATGAGCACATGGTCGGAGTCGCCCTCGCGCTCAAAGACCGCGCGGGCCGCAGGCACCGAAATGCACACGCGAGCGGCATGTGAGTTCATCATCTTATTGGCCAGACCCGGAACAGAGTTCTGCTCGTGCAGCAGATACGGAACGCCGGCGTCCTTGCACCAGCCCAGCAGCGGGACCTCAACGTAAGCACCAAAGCCGATAGCGGCATCGGGCTTACCGACCTTCGAGAAGTGACTGGCAAGCGCACGCTTCGCCTTGTTGACGCGCCACAGCGAGGTCAGCGCCGTCCAGGGACGGGAGCGATCGAAGCCCGTAACTGTGATGGGCACAAAATCGAATCCGGCCTCGGGAACCAGACGACCCTCGAGCTTGCGCGATTGGCCCACGAACACAACGTGATGACCGCGGTCACGCAGTTCCTCGGCCAAGGCGAGCGCGGGGTTGATATGTCCTGCCGTGCCGCCAGCTGCAATAGCAACGGTCATCTTATCGGTCATGGTAATCCCTTCGTACACGCGGCCCCTGGTCATCGGTGCGCAAACGCGCCGACGGGTCCGAATTCAAATCGATTCGATTATATCCGCCGCCCGCATTGCGAGGAGTGGGGCGCTGCGGACGACCTTGCGGCGCTGTTCGCTGACGCGGACGGGCCGCCGGCTCGGTCGCAGAGCCATCCAGAACGGTAAAGCCGTTACGCGAAGATCGCTCGCCGCGCACATGGGGCACGCCGGCGGTACTCTCATCCATAACGGCAAAGCTCTCGCGGCGACGGTCGTACTCATCGCGACGGGCGCTCTCATACGAAACGCGCAGGATCAGACCGGCAAGCATAAGCGACACAATAATCGACGAGCCGCCGTAGCTAATAAACGGCAGCGGCTTACCCGTCATGGGAAACACATTGAGAATGCCCAGCGCGTTGATCAAAAACTGCACCGCAAGGATGACCGCGGAACCCGATGCCATAAGTGCTCCGCGACGATCGGTCGCCTGCTCAGCAATGCGAAACGCCGAGTAAATCAGCATCGCAAACACCAAGAAGAACAGCACGGTTCCGATAAAGCCAACTTCCTCGCCGATAATAGCCAAGATGTAGTCGTTGTGCGCCTCGGGCAAATACGAGTACTTCATGGTGGAGTTGCCGATACCACGGCCGAACAGTCCGCCCGAGGCAAACGCCATGATGGCAAGCGTGGCCTGATAGCCGTCACCATATTCGTCTGCCCAAGGATTCCAAGCAACCTGGACACGCGTCATACGATACGGCTCGGCGATAAGAGCAATCGCAATGACGGCGATGCCGGCAACAACCGTCCAAACGATATATTTGGGGTCCAATCCCGCAAACAACGCCATGCATATGAGGGTCAACAAAATGATCAGAACGGTACCGAAATCGGGCTGAACAAAGATCAGGAAGAGCGAAATTCCCAGGTAGCCGCCCATCTTGCGAAGAAACTCGTTGATGTTGCCGCCGGGCGAAAAGATACGGTCGAGCATGATTGCCGAATACGCGATGGCGAACGGCTTTAAAAACTCAGACGGCTGAAACTGAATACCGGCGATGTTGAGCCAACGCGTGGCGCCACGACTGCCGCTACCCATAAAGAACACCAGAACCAGTAGCCCCATCATGCCCATGAGGAAGATCCTGAGCACGTCTTCCCCAAACCAACTGTCCGGTAAGATGCGCACGATGGCAACCATAGCCAGCACGCCAACTCCGGCAAACGCGGCCTGTCGAAATAGGAAAAACGTCGCCGAACCGTTCTCGTGCAGCGCCTCGACCGAAGATGCCGAGTACACCATCAGCAAGCCGAAGCAAACCAAGCTAAACAGGCAGGCCATAAATATCAAACGGGGGCGCATGATGCGGGCGGGGACGCCGGCAATATAGCGCTCACCGAACGTCTGCCCGCCGCATCCGGAACGCGTCGTGCTACGCAGCGAGGAAGCACGGTCCGAGTCGGGCCTCCTCATATCGCTTCGGGGGCTCTCCTCTCTCACCGGCAACCCCTATTCCGTTTGCGATTTCGCTGCTGCGGCAAGCTGGGCCACGTAGTCCTTAAACACGCGACCGCGCTCCTCGTAGCCCGAGAACTCGTCGAACGAAGAACAAGCGGGCGAAAGCAGGATCACGTCGCCGCGGCTCGAGAGCGAGCGGGCAACGTCAACGGCATCGCGCAGGTCATCGGCCTGGGCGATATCCACGTCACCATCGACATCGGCCTCGTCCATAGCAGCGGTAAAGCGCTCGCGCGCATCGCCAAAGCAAACGACTGAACGCACGTTGTCCATAACGACGCGGGCAAAGTCCGCAAGCGGTGTGCCCTTATCGTGGCCGCCGAGCAGCAAAATCACATCGTCGTCGGAAAACGCCGTCAGGGCCTTTTCGACCGCATCGGTGTTCGTTGCCTTGGAATCGTTGACGTAGCGCACGCCATCGATCTCGCCGCAGGGTTCCACGCGGTGTTCGAGCGGCTGGAACGATGCCAAACCGCGGCAAATGCCCTCGGGATCGGCACCGACGGCCAGAGCAGCCGTGGCGGCACATAGGGCATTGATGACATTGTGATGGCCCGAGATCTTGAGCTCGGATGTGGCGACAAGCTGAGTCTCGACGCCTTTCAGGCGCACGATCATCTTGCCGTCGCGCACGAAGGCGGCGTCTGCACCCTCGGGCTCGTCAAAAGCGACCTTGCAGATGCGGCGGCCCGGTGTGTAGATGTACTCATCGAACTCATGGATGCCGGCATCCTCAACGTCGATAACCACGAGGTCGTCGTCGACCATATTCTCGAACAACTTGATCTTGGCAAGCGCATAGTTCTTGTGGCTCTTGTGCCAGCCCAGGTGGTCGGGCGTGATGTTGAGCAGCACCGCCACGCGAGGATGAAGCTCGGCGGTCGTAGCAATCTGATAACTCGACAGCTCAGCCACAAACCACTCATTGTGTGCGCGGCCGTCGATCTCGTTCACCGGCGGCTCACCGATATTGCCGACGGCCACGCTGGCTTCACCGGCGGCCTTGAGCAGATAATCGGTCAGCGACGTGGTAGTTGTCTTGCCGTTGGTGCCCGTGATGGCGATCCAATTTTGGGGAGACAGGCGATAGGCAAACTCGGGCTCGCCCATAATCTGAGCGGCATGCTCACGCCCGGCCTTAAAGAAAGCCGAGAACTCCGAGATTCCCGGGCATGTCACGCACACGTCATAGGCACCCTCGACCTGCTCGGTGCCGTAGACAAACGACGCGCCCTGCGCCTCGAGCGCACGTGTGGCGTCATTGGGCTCGGAGGTACCGCCGCCATATACGGTCGTGGCGCTCACGCGCTCGGGGTGAGCCAGCGCCCAACGGGCGACATCGAGACCGGATTTACCCTGCCCCAAAACGAGCAGGCTAAAGACATCAGCAAGAGGCATGAAAGACCACTATCCCAACTGGAAGAACAGGGCGAGGCCAACGGCGCCAAAGGCCGCGGCGATAATCCAAAAACGGATAACGACCTTGGTCTCGGCCCAGCCCTTCTTTTCGAAATGATGATGAATGGGCGCCATAAGGAAGACGCGCTTGTGCGTAAAGTGGAAATAGACGACCTGGATCATGACCGACAGAGTCTCGACGATAAACAGACCGCCGATGATGAGGGAAACGACTTCGGTGTTGGTCATGATGGAGGTGCAGGCAAACGCGGCACCCAGGGCAAGCGAGCCGGTATCGCCCATAAAGATGCTCGCCGGGTAGCAATTGAACCACAAAAAGCCCAGGCAGGCACCGGCGCACGCCGTGCAGAAGATGGACAGGTTCACGTCACCGTGCAAAAACGCCATGGCGGCCATGGCGAGCATGGCGATCATGGAAGTGCCGCCGGCAAGACCGTCCAGACCATCGGTCAGGTTCACGGCATTGGAAAGACCGGCGATCATCAGCCAGCAAAATACAATGTAGAGCCACGGGAACGAAAGGCCGCAGATGGTGGTCGAAAGAACACCGAGGTCAATCGTCAGGCCGCCGGGAAAACGAATCTCGGGGGCGACGCCGCACCAATTGACAGCGAGCACGGTAAAAGTGACGCAGATGATGGTCAGACCGATCATCTTGGCGTGAGGCGTCAGACCGAGCGAGCGACCATGCGTGACGGAGGTCAGGTCGTCGATGAGACCCAGAACGCCGGTGGCCAGCGTGGCAAGCAGCACGAGCACGAGCTCGGTGGTGAGCTTGCCCATCAGCAGGCAGGTCAGCGAGATCGCGACAAGGATGATGACGCCGCCCATGGTGGGCGTACCCTGTTTAATCAAATGACGCTTGGGGCCGTCGGCTCGGACCTGTTGGCCGATACCCTCGACCTTCAGCAGCTTGATCCACCACGGCATAAGCAGCAACCCAATGGCAGCAGCGATGCCAAGTCCCAAAAAGGCCTGATACGTAGGATACGAGGGATTGCCGAACATGGGCTAGCACACACCTTCCACAAAGCGGTCGAGCTCAACAAAACGGGAACCCTTGACCAATACAACATCATGATTTTCAAGCGCGCCGCCCATGCGGTCGAGCACCTGCTGATAATCGGAGAACACCTGGATGCGGTCCTCATCCATACCCATCATACGTGCGGCATCGGCCATGAGCTGAGCCAGCTCGCCGCCGACGCACGCGAGCATGTCGAGCTTTTTGGCGGCGGCATAGGCGCCCACGAGTTCATGCATGCGGGGAGCCTCGTCGCCCATCTCGCCCATCTCGCCCAAGATCGCCATGCGCGAACCGTCACAGATAAGCGAGCACAGCAAATCGAGGCCGGCAGCCATAGACTCGGCACTGGCGTTGTAGGAGTCGTCGATGATGCGTGCTCCGCTCTTGGCGCGCTTGATCTCCTGACGGTGGCCGGTGATCGTAAGGCCCCTAAAGGCAGCATCGATCTGCTCGGGCGTCACGCCCAGACGATAGGCGACCGCGGCGGCCTTGACGGCATTGGGCACGGACTGCACACCGGGAATGGCCAGCATGGTATCGACCGTGTCGCCCTGACCAAAGTCGAGCGTAAAGACCGGATGGCCCTCGTCGTCGACGCGAATGTCGCGTGCGCGGACCTCGTCGTCGTCCGAGACACCGGCCAGCATCACGTCAATACCCGCAGGCTGGGCGAACGTATCGCGAATGAACGGCGTAAAGTCGTCCTCGCCGCCCAAAACCAGCAACGGCGAGAAGTCGCCGGCGGCGCACATGCCCTGGACAATCTCGGACTTGGCGCGGGCGATGTTCTCGCGGCTGCCCAGGATACCGATGTGGGAGGTTCCGATCTTGCTCACAATGGCAAGATTGGGGTTGGCAGACTGGGACAGGCGCTCAATCTCATGAAAATGGTTCATACCCATCTCGAGCACCAGAACCTCGGTATCGGCCGGAGCGGAAAGCACCGTGAGCGGCATGCCGATCAAGTTGTTGAAATTGCCCTTCGTGGCCCAGACGCGATAACGCTTGGCGAGCACGGCGGCGAGCACGTCTTTGGTCGTCGTCTTGCCAATCGACCCGGTAATGCCGACGACCAGGCAGCCAAGCTCCAAGCGATATACATGCGCCAGGCGCAGCAAGAACTCCTCGGGGTCGTCGGTCAGCAAGATGGCGCATCCCTTGTCCTGCGCCAGCGAAACCAGCTCGGCATCGGGCTCGCGCGTCATCACGACGGCACCGGCACCCGACTCGATGGCACGGGAGGCAAAATCATTGCCGTCGACCTTTTCGCCGGGGAAGGCGACAAAGATCGTCCCCTCCTCGACCTGACGCGAGTCGATAACGCACCCGCGGCATACTCGATCGACTTCTTCCGTCACGGTTCGGGCCCCCGTTGAGGCCGCGAGGTTGTTGACGGCGATCTCTATCATTGCAGCTCCCCTGTAAACCTAATAATGCTATCGGCGTATTGTATCCCAGTGCCATGCGCGCGTGGTGCAGGGCATGTGAACACCCTTCAGATCAAACGGCAGACCACGCTCAAGATTGTAACCCCCTACTTCGTGCGCGGGATACCCAGCACGTCGAGCGCGTTGGCCATAATGGACTGGAATGGCACCGCGGCGGCATCCGAGCCGCTCGGTGTTCCATCGAGTGTGATATAGCACAGCACCTTGGGCGATTGTGCCGGCGCAAAGCCCATAAAGGACGACATATAGTTCTCCTTGAGGTAACCCCCGTTCTCGTCAGCACGCTCGGCCGTACCGGTCTTGCCCGCCACGTCATAGCCATCGACCGCACCGCCAACGCCCGTGCCTTCGGACACGACCGTCTGCATGCACGATGTCACCTGGGCGGCAGCGTCGTCCGATATCGCACGCTCGCCTTCGCCCCAGTCCTTCTCATCGCCCTTGCTGGACTTATAGAAGTGCGGAGTCATCATCACGCCGCCGTTCGCGATGCCGCCCACGGCACGTGCGACCTCAATCGGCGAGACGGACAGCGCCTGGCCAAAGCTCATCGAGCCCAGCGTGGCGCCGTCGTACTGGTCGCGCTCCTTGACGATACCCAGACTCTCACCCGGAAAATCGACACCGGAGCTATGACCAATGCCCCACTTGTCCACATAGGTGGCAAAATCATCGGCACCGATCTTGCGTCCCACCAGGACAAAGCCCACATTGGACGAACGGCGCATCATCTCACGCACGTCCATGGTCATGGTGTAGTCGCGCTTATCGGCGTCGGTAACGGTGTCGTCGCCGACCTTAATGCTCGCCGGCACCTCAAACGACGTGCTCGAACGCACGGCGCCCAAGTCGAAGCCGGCACCGGCCACAAGTGTCTTAAAGACCGAGCCGGGCTCGTAGGCATCGGTAACCAGGCGCAAGTTCATGTCCTCGGTCTTGGCGTTTTCCAGATCGGTCTGGTCATATGTCGGATACGAGCATGCCGCCAGAATCTCGCCCGTCGTGGGATCGGTGACCAGGGCCGAGCCATTCTTGGCCTTGGTCTTTTCGACCGCCTCGGCCAGGGCGTCCTCGGCGGCACGCTGGATATTGACATCGAGTGTCGTCACGATGTCCACGCCGTCCACCGCGGCAACCTTTTTATAGGCGCCGCCCGCGATATAGCTACCGTCCCTCGCCCGCTCGCGCACCAGCGAGCCGTTCGTTCCGGTCAAAAGCTTGTTGTACTGCTTCTCAAGGCCCGTCAGACCGTCGTTGTCCACGTTTACCACGCCAAGCACCTGCGATGCCAGGTTGCCATAAGGATATACGCGCTTCATGGCCTGCTCAAAGAGCACGCCGGGCAGATTCTTCTTCTCCAGCGCCGCAGCATCGTCCTCGTCCACCTGGCGTTTGATATACACCCAGGTGCCATCGGACATAACGAGATCACGACAGGTTTTCTTATCGATGCCCGTAGCTTTGACCAGTGCCGAGACCGTCTTGTCAACGTCCTCGATAAGCTGAGGATTCACGGCGATGTTGCGGCATTCGACCGACGACGTCAGCACGTTGCCGTTACGGTCGTAGATGGTACCGCGCTTGGCATACAGCGTCTGCGCAAGCAAGCGACGTGCATCGGCACGGTCGCGTAACTTATCGGCTTCCACGATTTGATAGTCGGCAAGGCGAAGGACGCCCAAGCCCAAGCCAAACCCGATGAAGCCCATGACGGCTTTGCGACGGGGCAGCGGCGTGCCCGTGAGCCATTCGGTCGACGAGCCCTTGCGCGATCTGGTGTTATGCATTTGAGGGCCACTCGAGCCACGGAGACGCGACGCAGGGTCGTTGCCATAGGACGGCCTCGCGTTGTAAGATGGCCGACCCGTTCCTTGATAACCAGAACGTCCCCGCGATGAGGGACGTCCAGAACCGCGACCCCGGTCGGAGCCGCGGCGATAGTCATTTGTCATACTCAGCTACCGTCTTGTTACTGAGCGGTCGCGGTCGAGCTAGCGCCCGCGGCTGCATCCTGCGAAAAATCAAGTGTAACGCTCTCGCTGGGCTCCACCATGCCATAAGCGCCTGCAAGGTCGCGAATGCGCGTGTCGGCACCATAGACCGAATGCATGACCTCCAGGTCGGAGCTCTCATCGGTCGCCTTCTCGAGCGTGTTGGTAAGCGCGGCATTGCTGTTGAGCACCTGGGCCGTAACGCCGGCGAGCGCCACACGGGCGACACCGATCGTCATGAAGATGGCCGCAATGATGCAAAACGTTTTAAGAACGCTCATGAAAACCGGGCTTACCGCCTGGTTTGCCTGACGGCCCGCGCCCGTGTAGACATCAAAGCGCGGCGTGCGCTGCTCGCGGGGAGCAGCGGGAGCCTGCGGTGTCTCACGATAGGCGGGCATGGCGCTCATATCATAGGCGAGTGCTGCGTTTGAAGTGTTGTAGCCCATGATATGCCGCCTCCCATCCCGAGTACGTTGGTAGTGTGTTTAAGCTTCGTTTATGGTGCGAGCGGGAGGTCCAATATCGCGCGGTCGCGTCTACAGACGCTGCGCCACGCGGATCTTGGCTGATCTCGCCCGAGGGTTGCGCGCAACCTCATCGGGTTGGGCAACCAGGGGTTTGCGGGTGATGACCTTGAGTATCGGCACGTTGCCGCACACGCACACCGGAATCTCCGGCGGACACGTGCACCCCTGGCTCATCTCCTTAAAGTGGTTCTTTACGATACGGTCCTCGAGCGAGTGATACGAGATGACGCAGATGCGTCCGCCCGGGTTGAGCCACCTTGTGGCGGCGTCTAGCCCTCGCTCGAGCACATCGAGTTCGTGATTGACCTCGATGCGAATGGCCTGGAAACTTTTCTTGGCTGGGTGTCCGCCATGCCGACGAGCGGCAGCGGGGATACCAGCCTTGATGATCTCGACAAACTGACCGGTGGTTTCGATCGGCTCATGCTCGCGGCGGCGCACGATCTCACGCGCGATCTGCGAGGCGAACTTCTCTTCGCCGTAGACGCGTAGAATCCGGGCGAGGTCGTGTTCGTTATAGGTGTTGATGACCTCAGCTGCGTTTAAGGTGTTGTTACCCGGATCCATCCGCATGTCCAATGGGGCGTCCTCGTTGTACGAAAAGCCCCTGCCAGGGATATCGAGTTGCGGCGACGAAACGCCCAAGTCGAACAGGAAGCCATCGACCCCGGGCACCTCGGCCGAGCAAAGCAGCTCGTCCAAGTCGCCGAAGTTGCCCTTCAGCAGCTGGTGCGGTACGCCGGGAACCTCGCGGTCCAGACGGACGCCAGCGGCCTCGAGGGCCATGTCATCCTGATCGACGCCGAGCAAAAGGCCGGTCTCCCCCACCTGCGCGGCCATCTTTACCGAATGGCCGGCACCGCCAAGGGTGCAGTCGCAGACGACGGAGCCGCTCTTTAGCTGCAGCGACTCAAGCACTTCGCCGAGCATGACAGGTTCATGCCGATATTCTTGTGTCAAGATCCCACGCTCCATCCGTTACTCGTGCCTTGCCCTTACGAGAAGAAGAGGTCCAGCAGGGCCTCGTCATCATCGTCCTCATCGGCCGTAGCGCGGTCCCAAACCTCAAGGTGGTCGTAGTTGCCCACAACCGTGACCTCGCGGTCGAGGTTCGCCTGCTTGCGGAGAGACTCAGAAAGACCGATACGACCCGCGCTGTCCACATCCATCGACGTGGTGCGCTTGTTGATCGCCCTCATGAGCTTCTGGTCGTTGATGTCGCGCGGGTTAAAACCCTCGTGGCCCTCACGACCCGCGAAGAGTCCTTCGACCCACTTATCGAAGGCCTCGGCAGAGAACACGTACAGAGCATCGACATCCAGGGCTTTAAACACGCGAACGTGCTCTCCAAGCTCCTCACGAAGGGGTGCAGGCAGGGATAGACGACCTTTTGCATCGAGATTGCGCTCGTATGCACCCGTCATTCCCATGTGCGCCCTCCCCTCGGTTACTCAGATGGCACGTACGCGGGGAACCACCCCGCCTGTCGACGTCATCAATAATATGGGGAACCGCCCCATTTTTCAACACCTTTCCCCCCCCCTTCCCCCACCCCGCCCCACCATTCCACCCCCAATATGTTGTAAAACAC
>CAJMMX010000033.1 GCA_905214615.1 uncultured bacterium
AATCCAAGTTAGACCATTTCAAATGGTTCGATGTCTGCCCGGATGCGACACTGAAGTAAGTGTCCATCCTCGCAGTATCCGGTTCTCAAGGTGCACGCTTTGCGGCTGATCCGGTCCGACCGGGCCGCGCGGCAAGGAGATATATTGCCAGACCGCGAAGCCCTGTGGGACGTCAATTCCACTCTTCACAAGTCCTACACAACATATTGCTTTCTATAGGTAATAGAAAGACTGGTGCGGATCTTCCGCACGTATCAGATGATGGCCCTTTGGTTCAGGAATATATAGAGATCGGTCACCTATAAATGTTTATCTACCCGCGCTTTTAGCAATGTAAACCGCGCTTCAGATAAAAAGAGGGAGTGCCGCGCACAACGCGACACTCCCCTAGCGATTCAACAGAATCTATTAGGCCTCGAGGGCCTTCTTGGCAATGGCAGCCAGCTCGTTGAAGGACTCGATGTCCTCGTAAGCCATCTGAGCCAGGACCTTACGGTCGAGCTCGATGCCGGCAACCTTCAGGCCGTGCATGAACTGAGAGTAAGAGATGTCGTTCAGGCGAGCAGCAGCGTTGATACGGGTGATCCAGAGAGAACGGATCTCGCGCTTCTTGTTGCGGCGATCACGATACTGATACTGCAGGGAGTGCTGGACCTGCTCTTTAGCATGCTTGTAAGTACGCGAAGCGGCACCGTAGTAACCCTTCGCACGGTGCATAACGGTACGGCGCTTCTTCTTGGCGGCAACAGCGCGCTTAATACGTGCCATGTTCTATCAACTCCTAGACGGTAAAACGAAAAACGGGAACGCGAACTTAGGCGAGACGCGACTTGATGACCTTGCGGTCGGCAGCGGCGATCTCGGTCTCCTGACGGAAGCCACGCTTACGCTTGGTGGACTTCTTGCTCAGGATGTGGCTCTTGAAAGCCTTGGCGCGCATAAGCTTGCCGGTACCAGTCTTGCGGAAACGCTTCTTGGTGCCGCTGTGGGACTTCATCTTAGGCATGAAATACTCCTTAATCGGTTACAGAACACTAGTTACTTGGTATCGCTTGCCGCTTTATCCTCATCGAAGGCGCCCTTAATCGGGGCGAGCAGCATAAGCATGTTACGGCCTTCCATCTTAGGCTTGGACTCGACCGTAGCGTAAGGCTTGAGATCCTCGGCGAGACGCTCGAGAACGTTAAGACCCTGCTCCGGGTGAGCCATCTCACGGCCGCGGAACATGATGGTGATCTTAACGCGTGCGCCCTTCTTGAGGAAACGCAGAACGTGGCCCTTCTTGGTCTCGTAATCGCCAACGTCAATCTTGGGTCGGAACTTCATTTCCTTGACCTCGACCTTGGACTGGTTCTTACGAGCGGCCTTGGCCTTCATGGCCTGCTGGTACTTGAACTTACCGTAGTCCATGACCTTGCAGACCGGCGGCTCCGCGTTGGGAGCGATCTCGACCAGGTCGAGACCCTGATCGTCAGCGACGCGCTGGGCATCGCGGATGGCGAACAGGCCGAGCTGAGAGCCATCGACGCCAATCAAACGACACGAAGATGCAGTGATCTCGTCGTTGATGCGGGTGTCATCAGACTTAGCTATTTTCCCTACCTCCATTCATAAAAAAATAACCCGGCGCTTCTCAGCAACCAGGTCGTACACATAGACTCCTCGATTTGAGGAAGGGAATCTAAGTTGTATGACCAGTCAGCTGCTCATTGGCGCCAAAAGGTGGGAACCCTCAGGTTCCTCTTTAGGGCATTGCGGGAACAACGCCTTGCGAATAATAACACGTACAGCGCGTTATCACATTACGTACACGAAAAAGGGGCCTTGACCCCCTTGAACACTCGCTTGCATGAATGGTGCCCGAGGCGAGACTCGAAGGACCTTCACTTCGCGAAGCCCCGGGCTTCGGGCGCATGGCGTCCTCGCCACGCTCCGCTACAAACAGGCCACAGGCCTGTTTGCTTAACGCTCCGCGCGCTCACGCGAGTTCGGCACGAAAAAGGGGGCCTTGACCCCCTTGAACGCTCACTTGCATGTATGGTGCCCGAGGCGAGACTCGAACTCGCACGTTGTTGCCAACGGTGGATTTTGAGTCCACTGCGTCTGCCAATTCCGCCACTCGGGCACGCAATGCGTGAGTTAGTTTATCACAGCTTTCTACCGATTAGTCCGAAAATGGAACTTCGAGCATTTCGATGAGTTCGACCGTGCGGAGCATCTCGCGCCGACGGCATCCGCGACCGTCGACCGAAGCCTCACCCATCTGGTTATCGTAAGGGTCCTCGCGCATGCCGTCGAAAGAGGGCTCAAACTCTGCCTGGAATCGATTGTTGGACACCATACGCCACGGGTCGAGATTGCCAAAGTAGTGACGGCGGCGCCACTCCTCCCCCATCCTGCGAGCAGAAGATCCAAATGACACGTCGGCGTTGAGCCAACCGGTCTGCGGCGTATAGAACTCTGCCCAGTCGTGCGACCCCACCGAATCGGGCGCAACATACAGGCCGCTCTGCCAACGGGCAGGCACGCCCGCGATACGGCACATGGTGATAAACGTGAGCGCCATAACGCCGCAATCGCCGCGGAGCGAATGCGCGCAGTCATCGGCAATAGATCCCAAAAGCAAGTACGGCGGCTGATAGCGATAGTCGATATACTGCGTCAGGTAATCATAGATAGCACGGGCGCGATCGAGCGGATCCTCGAGCCCGTCAATGACACGGGCCGTCAGCTGCTGCAGATACGGCGTGAATGCAATGTGCGGACGGTCCTCGGAGGTGTCCACGGGCAGTGGCGCGTCCATGCAAGGATGCACCGGAAGCGCACCCCCATAGACATCACGATAAGCGGCATCAATTTGATAGCGATAGGTCACCGAGAATGAGCGCTCACTCGAAGAAGACCACGAGGCGGTACGCGCCGAAGCATTCGCGGGGGCAACAGCACCCTCCGGCGTCATATCGAGAACCTCGATATGAGACTGTTGACGACAGGCGGCGGCAACGGGTAGCCACGCGCGAACAGTCTCTCCATCTAGAGCACCGGGGACAGACACGGACGCTTTAAGCGTAATGACGCGAGCCAATCCGTTTTGTGACTCCATCTCCTTGAGCATCTCGTTGCGCAGTGCTATTCCGTCCGTAGAATCGGGCCGCATGCCGGGAACCTCTTTGGGATATACGCGAAGCGAATCGAGGAAGTTGTCGAGAACGAACAGTTCGCCATCGATAAAGCGCCAGTCAATACGTTTACGATTAATCAGGTCATCAAACTGCTCTTCGGTAAACTCTGGCCACTCCTCGCGAATCATCGCAATAGCCTGATCGCGCGACACCGAAAAATGAAGCGGCGTCTCGAGCATGCGATACCGCTCGGCACGAACACAAGCAGCCAGCGAAGGCTCGGGGTTCTGCTCCAAAAGGCGATCGCAGGCAGCAACAGCCTGCGTCAAATACCCGGCATCCTTAAGACGAAGAATCTCGGGCGGCAGTTCAACATCGAGATGACGAAAGTCATCACAGCGAACATCGACAGAGCAACCAACAGGACCCTCGTCAATAACCTTCCCATCCGAAGGCAGCACATCAATAACAGCCATATCAAACTCCATGTCACTAGAACCCTTGAAGCCCATTGTAGCGAGATAAAAAAGAAAGCCCCAATTAAGGAGCCCCCAACACTGATAAACGGTGCCTATAAAAAATGAATTCAGCCCAGTAACCCTGCGGCGTTAAACGAATGAAGCCCCGTCCCCCGGAGCTGTTTCCTTGGCGCGACTTCTGGCAAAGCCAGGTGAGCGCAAGGGAAAAGCGTAGGGCGAACGGGGCCTCCGACGGGAACGTTAAACCGCTACTTACGCCTTGTTGACGGAGCCAAACTCCTCCATGAGCTCCTTGGTGCGGGCAACGATGTTGTAGCGACCAGGCTTGAGGAGCTTACGGGGGTCAAAGCCCTTGCCCTGCTGATCCTTGCCAGCCTCGATGTACTCGCGAACGCCCTTGGCGAAGACGAGCTGCAGGTCGGTGTTGACGTTGATCTTGGAGATACCCAGGGAGATGGCCTTCTTGATCTGATCCTCGGGGATGCCGGTGCCACCGTGCAGGACGAGGGGCAGGTCGCCGGTCTGGGCCTTAATCTCGCCCAGGCGCTCGAAGGAAAGGCCAGCCCAGTCGGCAGGGTACACGCCGTGGATGTTGCCGATACCGCAGGCGAGGAAGTCGACGCCCAGGTCAGCGATCTGTTTGCACTCAGCAGGATCAGCGAGCTCGCCGCTGGAAGTCACGCCGTCCTCGGTGCCACCGATGCCGCCGACCTCGGCCTCGATGGACATGCCCTTGGAGTGGGCAAGCTCAACGAGCTCCTTGGTGCGGTCGAGGTTAAGCTGGAAGGTCTCCTCGTGAGAGCCGTCATACATGATGGACGTGAAGCCGGCCTCGATGCACTTGAAGCAGTCTTCGTAAGAACCGTGATCGAGGTGAAGGGCGACGGGAACGGTAACGCCCGTGGCCTCGACGGCAGCCTTGACCATGTCGGCGCAGACCTTGAAACCGCCCATCCACTTAGCGGCACCAGCGGTGCACTGAAGGATCAGCGGAGACTTGGCCTCCTCGGCGGCCTGGAGAATAGCCAGGGTCCACTCGAGGTTGTTGGTGTTGAAGGCACCGAGACCGTACTTGCCGGCCTCGGCCTTCTTGAGCATGTCTGCTGCGTTGACGAGCATAAAAGAAACCTCCTGTAAGGTTGCTCCGATAACGCCTGAGATTTTACCACGGCGCACCCGGGCATAAACGTTCGTTTGTTCACGAATATCGTCCAAACAGACTTTTTTGACCGTTTGCCCTACGGAATCAACCCGTTGGGGAAAAATAGCTTGACGTTTGGACGCTTCTCGTGCTTCAAAAGCCGACTATTAAGCTACATCTGCATGAACGGGTTTTGCATGAGCTCGCGTGCCATGGTGGTCGAATCACCATGGCCGGTTAGGCAAACGGCATCGGGCGGAAGAAGCCGGGCGAGCTTGGAGAGCGAGCGCAGAATCGCTGCCTCGTCGCCACCGGCAAGATCGGTGCGGCCGTGGCTGCCCGGGAATAGCGTGTCGCCCACAAAAGCAATGTTCCCCTGCTCGGTGGCAGCAAACAAGACGATCCCGCCCGGCGTATGCCCCGGCGTCTCGATCACCTGCAGGCAGATATCGCCCACCTCGATAGCATCGCCCTCGGCGAGCAGGCGCGTCGGCTCCCCGGGGTCGGGCGTCTCAATGCCCCACATAGCTCGCTGCTCCTCGATGTTCGCATGCGGCACCGTCACATCCTTAGCACACAGCTCATACTGGCAGCCCTCGCCAACGGTGGTTCGCACGCCGGCAACACCACCAACATGATCGGCATGGCCATGAGTGCATACGGCGCCAAGCACGCGTACGCCGGGATGCTCGGCTCGAATATGCTCCACCAAACGCTCGCCTTCCCATGCGGGGTCGATAATCACGCACTCATTGTCCGAAATAACAGCATAGCTATTGGTCTGAATGGGACCGTTTACGAGCGTCTCAATCTCGACCGATCCCTTGGGAGTTAAATCCAAGGACACAGCACTCATGTCCCTCTCCTCTCTATAGAACTCGAGGCATCAAACGATGCCTCGAGCGTAGCGAATATCAATAATGTGACACGTTCGTCGCGACTAAACGCGGCGCTTAAGCTGGGCTCCACCCTCGCCGGGCATCAGGCGGCGCGCGTCGTAGACCGAGTCGACGCTGCTGATAGAGGCCAGCAGCGGATCCAGACCGCTCGCGTCCGAGATCTCGACCATAAAGCGCAGGGTTGCAATACCCTCGCGGTTGGTCGACGTGGCGGCAGAAAGGATATTGCCGCCCGCATCGCCAATGGCAATAGTGACATCCTTGAGCAGGCCCATGCGGTCCAAGCACTCGACCACGATCTCGACCTGGAAGAGGGTGTCGGCAGCGCCGTCCCACTCCACTTCGATCATGCGCTCGGGATGCTCCATAAGACCCTTGACGTTGGGGCAGTTGGCGCGATGCACCGAGACGCCACGACCGCGCGTGATGAAGCCGACGATATCGTCGCCCGTCACGGGGTTGCAGCAATGCGCCAGACGGACCAGCAGACCGCTGTTGCTCTCGCCCTTGACGATAATGCCGTTGCTGGCGCTCTTGCCGCGCTTTTGCGGCTTGCGGTTGGAGCCACGGGCAGGCTGCTTCACGACCTCGGCGATAGCCTCGGCCTTGGTGAGCTGCTCCTCGGGCTTGGGGTCCAAAATCTGCTCGACCTTGTTACCCACGGCGCGCGGGGCAACCTTACCGGCGCCCACGGCGGCAAACAGGTCCTCGAGCTGCTTGAAGTTCAACTGCTCCGCCACGGCGTTGAGCGCACGCGTGGATCGCGGCGTAGAGATGCCATACCCGCGCTTGCGCAGGTCCTTGGCCAGTATATCGCGGCCGGCAGCAGCGTCATCGTCTTTGGTCGCGGCAGCGAAGTAACGGCGGATCTTTGACTTGGCGGAAGGCGTCTTAACGATCTTGAGCCAATCACGCGACGGCTTGGAACTCTTGTTGGTCAGGATTTCAACGCGATCGCCCGTCTTGATCTCGTGCGTGAGCGGGGCCACCGCACCGTTGATCTTGGCGCCGACGCAGTGGTTGCCGACCTCGGTGTGAACGGCGTAGGCAAAGTCGAGCGGCGTGGAGCCGGCACGAAGCGCCATGACCTCGCCCTTGGGCGTAAAGACGAAGATCTCTTGATCGAAGAGGTCGACCTTCAGCGAATGCAGGTATTCCTTGGCGTCGGTGATCTCATCAGACGCAGCCCAATCGAGCGAATGTTTGAGCCAGTTAATCTGGTCGTCCAGACGCTGGGCATCATTGGTCTTAGACGCAGACGATCCACCCGACTTCTTATAGAGCCAGTGGGCGGCAATGCCGTACTCGGCCTGCTCATGCATCTCGTAGGTTCGAATCTGAATCTCGAGCGGGCGGGCCGTGGGGCCGATTACCGTCGTATGGAGCGACTGGTAGTTATTGACCTTGGGCATGGCGATATAGTCTTTAAAGCGACCGGGCATGGGGTGCCACAGCGTATGTACCGCACCGAGTGTGGAGTAGCAATCGCGCACCGAATGCGTGATGACGCGCAGTGCCACCAGGTCGTAGATCTCGGAGAATTCCTTGCCCTTGCGCTTCATCTTTTGGTAGATGGACCAATAGTGCTTGGAACGGCCGTTGATCTGGAAGTCTTCCAGGCCAATGCGGTTGAGCTCGTCGGTGAGCGTCTTGATGGTCTCGGCCAGATAGCGCTCGCGAACCTCGCGCGACTCAGCCACCATGCGTGCGATGCGCTGGTAGGCATCGGGCTCAAGGTAGAAGAAGGACAGGTCCTCGAGCTCCCACTTAATAGAGCTCATGCCCAGACGGTCGGCCAGGGGCGCATACACGTCCATGGTCTCGCGGGCCTTAAACAGGCGACGGTCCTCACGCAGGGCCGCAAGGGTGCGCATGTTGTGCAGACGGTCGGCAAGTTTGACGATGATAACGCGAATGTCTTTGGACATGGCGAGGAACATCTTGCGCAGCGTAAGCGCCTGCTTCTCGTCCATGCTATCGACTTCGATGTTGGTGAGCTTGGTCACGCCATCGACGAGCTCGGCCACCGTATCGCCAAACAGGCCGGACACATCGGCAAGCGAGGTCTCGGTATCCTCGACGGTATCATGCAGCAGCGCGGCGCACACCACATCGCAGTCCATCTTGAGATCGGCCAAAATGATGGCCACCTCGACGGGATGGTTGATGTACATCTCACCCGAGCGACGCTTTTGGTTGCAGTGCTTCTCGGCAGCAAAGCAATAGGCCTGCTCCACCTTAGAAAAGTCGTCCCCATTCATATATTTGAGGCACAGGCGCTCCAGCTTGTCGTAGCTGTCCGCCATAATCTCGGGCGGCAGCTCATCGGCATGCTTATAGTGCTCCATCTCCGAGAACGGCTGGAGGGTGGAATCATGGGCGGTACGGGCTGCGGCATCCATCGAGGTCCCCTTCCCCTAGGCCCGCGGTACGATCGGGCGGTTAACTTTGGCTAGCATATCAGAAGCGCACGAATCGAGCGCCCAACTCCGGAAAGCCGAGAACTCCATGCGCGAACGCAAGCCCTCCAAATAGCGAATTGACCTGCTCAATTGCACACGGCCGGGGTTTTCGGCCATCGCGATGCGACGGGTGTCGTCAAACCCCGAGACGCAACAGAAACCAAGCTCTTCGAAGATTCCCAGGCCACTTTCCACCGAGCGCTCGTCGACCGGCGTGCGAGCATCGATGGCAAGGCACATCTGCGCGATGTCGATATCGCTCGCGCTAAAGGAATCGTCCCCGGTCTTGCCGCGGTTGGAGCGCCACATGGTTTGCAGCGCGCGATAGAGCGTGACGAGCTCGTCGCGCTCGGGCGCATAGCAGTCGAGTAGGCGCTCGTTAATGCGGGCGTCGCGCGACGAATAGAGCAGGTGAATCACGGCGGGCCGTCCATCGCGACCGGCGCGGCCACTCATCTGGTTAAACTCAATCGCACCAAACGGCATGTGATAGAGCACGACATGGCGAATATCGGGAAGGTTGACGCCCTCGCCAAAGGCAGAGGTCGAGACGATGCAGCTGAGGCTTCCGTCACGAAACGCCTCCTCTACGCGATGGCGGTCGGTGCGTGTAAGGCCCGCGTTGTAAAAGGCGATATGCGACGCGTAGTCGGGAACGCGTTTGCGTAGCGTCTTGGCAAGCGCCACGGACTGATCACGCGAGTTGACGTAGATGACGGTCTTCTCCCCCGTCGCCACGATTGACACCAGGCGGTTTTCGCGGCTCGCAAGATCTCGGTCGTCCTCGAGCTGCAAGTTCTCGCGCACCGTCTCGTCGACCACCGTACGGGTAATCGGTAGCACGCGGGCGAGCTCGGCCACAACCGGAGCCGTTGCGGTGGCAGTCGTGGCCAGAACGACCGGGTCGCCCAGAGCCTTGAGGATATCGGGCATGTCGAGATAGGCGCTGCGGTCGCCGCCCTTGGCAAGACCGGCATGATGCGCCTCGTCAATAACGACAAATCCGATACGCCCCGAGCGCGCAAAGCGGTCGCGGTGAATGGACAGGAACTCGGGCGTCGTGAGCACGATGCCGGTGCGGCCCGAAGCCAGGCCGGCAAACACGTCATCGCGCGCTGCTTCCACGGTCTCGCCGGTCAACACGCCCACGCCAATCCCAAGCGCAGCCATCGTCGATGAGAGGTGATAGGCCTGGTCGGCAACGAGCGCACGCAGCGGATAGACAAAGATGCTCGCACGCCCACGAAGGACCGCCTCGCGCGCGGCGTGCACATGGAAGATAAGAGACTTGCCGCGCCCCGTTCCCATAACGGCCAGAACACTTTGGTGATCGGCCAGGGCATCGAGTGCCTCGACCTGCGCGCGATGTGGCTGGTTCGAGCCGATAAAGCTATGGATAAGCGAGCGCGTGAGCTCGGTATAAGAAAGCTGGGCGAGCGTCTCGCGTTTACGCAACTCCAGGCGCAGGCCAGAATCCGCCGGTTGTACGCCGCGGCGAAGCTCACATGCCGGATCGTCGATATTGGGCGCCGCGGTATCGCGCACCAAGACATCCTTGATCATGAGCTTGGGCTTTACGCGACCTTGCCAATGCTCGGCCACGGCCTCGAACACCAAGTCGACGGCGCTATCGCAATTGATGAGCTTATCGATCTGCGGCACGCGGAACATAATGGCCGGCACACTCGCGGCGCCATCGGTCGCCACGAAGCGCATGTGCTCGCCGGTTTTGCCCACCACGGCGCGATCGCACATTGTCACGCCCTCGGCCGCCAACAGCGGCACCTTGTTGCCCTGGCCAAACGGCTCAAGACGGGAGATCTGCTCGATGGTCTCGATATTCAGCTCGGAGAGGTCGACGGTGGCGGCAACCTCGTCGGTGTCCTCAAAGTCCTCGGCGGGAAGCTCGGACAGCACGGCGGAAAGGCGACGACGGAACTCGTCGAGCTTGGACGCCTCGATGGTCACGCCCACCGCACCCGCATGCCCGCCGCGACGAATCAGCAGATCCGAGCAGCGCTCGACAGCGTCGAACAGGTTGACCTTGCCCACCGAGCGACCCGAACCGCGAGCGATACTGTCTTCGATCGAAAACAGCAGCGCCGGCACGTGATAACGGTTGGTCAGGCGGCTCGCTACGATACCCTTAACGCCCTCGTGCCAGCCCTCACCACCCACGACGATTGCGCGACCGCCATCATAGGTCTCCTCGACCTTTGCCATGGCATCGCGTGTGAGCTCCGCCTCGATCTCGCGACGCTGACGGTTGATCTCCTCGAGCTCGGCCGCAAGCGCGCTTGCCTCGATAGGATCGCGGGCAAGCAGCAGGTCGAGCGCCAGCTTGGGATCGGCCATGCGGCCGGCGGCGTTCAAGCGGGGAATGAGCGAAAACGACAGGCCATCGGCCGTAATGCTAGAGAGGTCGGCCTTGGCAAGTGCGGCAAGCGCGATATAGCCGGGGCGGGTGGTCACGCGCATCTGCTGGATGCCCTCGGCGACCAGCGCGCGGTTCTCGGGCGTGAGCGGCATCATGTCGGACACGGTGCCAAGCGCCGCAACCTCGATCAGCGAACGCCAATACGACGGCTTGCCCAGACGCTCGCCCAGAACCTGTACCAGTTTGAGCGCCACACCGGCACCGGCAAGCTCGCGCGAGGGGCCCTCGTCCTCGAGCTTGGGGTCGGTCAGGGGCACGCCCTGCGGCACCTGGTCGGAGGGCTCGTGATGGTCCGTGACCACCAAATCGATCCCCAGGCTCTCCAGATAGGAGACTTCTTCCTTGGCAGCAATACCGTTATCGACGGTCACGATCAGGTTGGGTTGGGCGAGCCCGTTGACGCGGTCGAGCGCCGCGCGCGAAAGACCGTAGCCCTCGTCAAAGCGATGTGGAATAAACGGCGTGACATCGGCACCAAACGTGTGCAGTGCCTCGGTCAACAGGCAGGTCGACGTAATACCGTCAACGTCAAAATCGCCAAAGACCGCGATGTGCTCGTGGTTGCGAATAGCGCGCTCGACACGGTCCGCAACGACCGACATGCCCGGGATAATGAGTGGGTCCGCCCAGTCGCGATCGAGCGAAGGCGTCAAAAACAGCTGACCTTCCTCGATGGATGTAATGCCGTTCGCAACCATAATGCGCGCCACCAGCCCGGGTATGCCCAGGCCAGCCGAAAGCTCCTTTTCGAGCTCGGGGTTTTGCTGAGCGACCGCCCAGCGATGCGTCGTCTTAAGCGATGACATAGGCGCCCACCCCCGATAGGGGCAGGTCGCCGCGATACCTCTCACGGTTCATAGCGATGAGTCCTCTGTGTATGCCCGCTTCGGCAGGCAGATCTGTTGAACGGATTTATTATACCGTGCAGCGCGGACGCCAATCGCCGCAGCACGCCGCGGTTTCGGTAAACGATGCCGGTAATCGCCTCGAAATATTCGAGCGTTTCTGACGCACGGACGCATGCGAGCGTCTAGCATATCCATTCAAAACGGATTCACGAGCAAAGGGAGTCACAAGCGCATATGAAGCAATGGGTTGGACTGGGAAAGTTCCTCGCGGGGCATATGCAGGTCATCGTTCCGATTTGCGTAACGCTCGGTGTGCTCTTTCCCCAGCAGATCGGCGTACTTAAGCTCATCGTTCCCACCTTGTTTGCCTTCATGACGTTTCAGGGTGCGCTCAGCAACACCTTTCACCAGGTGGCTGAGGTGTTCCGCCGTCCCCTGCACCTGATTTTGGCGCTGCTGGTCTCGGCGGTGTTTATTCCCATAGCAGCCTATGCCATGGGCTCGCTGTTCTTTGGTTCCAACCCCAACCTTGTCTGCGGCATCGTGCTCGAGTACAGCGTACCCGTGGCAGTCACTGCCTTTATGTGGATTAGCATGTTCGGCGGCAACGGCCCGCTCGCGCTCACCATCATCCTGACATCCTCGGTCATCTCACCTGTGACGATTCCTCTTACGCTCAAGCTCCTGCTGGGCGCCAGCGTCTCGATCGATGTGCGGAGCATGATGCAGGACATGGCCTTTATGATCGCCATCCCCGCCGTGCTCGGCATCGTGATCAACGAGCTCACGCGCGGATGGGGACACGAGGAACTCTCCCCCGCGCTTTCGCCCGCCTGCAAGTTCATGATGATGGGTGTCATCGCGTCCAACTCCACCGCCATGAGCGAGTACGTGCTGCACATGAATGTTGAGCGCTTGGAAGTCGCCCTCTTTATTTTGGTGTTCGCCATCAGCGGCTTTGTCGTCGGTTTTCTGGTCGCCCGCGCGCTGCATCTGCCGTATAGCGAGACGACCACCATGTGCTTTACCTGCGGCATGCGTAACATCTCTTCGGGCGCCGTCATCGCCACACAGTATTTTCCCGGCGAGGTCGTGTTCCCCGTCATGTGCGGCACGCTGTTTCAGCAGGTGCTGGCCTCGATTATCGGGCATCTCTTTGAGCGCCTAACCGGCGAAGAGCGCGCCAAACAGCGCAAGCGGGTCAAGGCCGGGCGCGACGCGATGGCACGCTAGACTGTCCGCATTGCGCGGGCGTTAGCCTTGCTATACGAGCGTTTCCAGATGCGCGCGTAGGCGCTCAGCATCGATATCGAGCGTGGTCTCGGCATTGACCTGGGCCAGACGATAGCCCACAAAGTAGGGCGAAACCACCCAACGCGGCAGCGCCTTGGCAATAGTCCGGCCGTCCATGTGGTAGAAGAACAAGTTGTACGACTCTGCGCGACCACCGTGGTGCCCGTTTAGGATATAGCGCAGAGCTACCTGGATCGCATCGGCAAAGAGATCCGCCTCGGCTTGGTCTCGTGCGTCATCGCTGGCGGCGATTCCCTGCGGGGCTGAAACGTTGATCTCAAAGAACCCCATGATCGGTTCGGTTGAGATGTTGACCGCGATTCTCCCCTGTTGCCAGACATTGATGCCTTCGAAATTGGCAGAAGTCAGCGAAGTGTAGCCGTCTTCCTGCTCCAAACCCACAATCTGCATGTGCGGATGAACGAGACTACCGCCCGAAAGTGGGCCCTTGTTCTTGTACATGAGAACGCTGCGATACTGTCGGGAGTCAATCATCCGCTGCCAGCAATCCAGAGCAAACCGCATAACATGATGTAGCTCGTCCGGTGCATAGGTCACCAGGTCGGCATCGTGATCGGCCGACTCGATCAGCACGGTTTGACGGGTGGCGCGCAGGGTCTTGAACTTATTCTCGAGCCAGATGCAGTCACCGTCGCGCCGGATGATATTGGCGAGTTCCTCGGTATCGCAAAAGGGGCACGCGGTGCCGGGACGACGGTTGTCGTCGGGCTTACCGTTCGCCTGCTGAACATCGAATACCAGCGCCACGGGCTATACCTCCAGCGGCACGATCTTGGTGCCATGGAGCTCGGAGACGCCCAGTGCCGCCGCCGCGGTATCGCGGTTGGCCATGGAAATGCCGCCACCGGGAAGGATGGTCAGGCGGTCGCCCGCGTACTCGATCAAGCGGACCAGGTTTTCGAAGTTGCCCTCGATCGGCGTACCGGCAGCGCCACCGTGCGTCAGAATGCGCGTGACGCCGCAGTCGGCGAGCGTGTCAATGGCGTCCAGCTGAGCCTCGGGCGAGAGCTGGTCAAAGGCCATGTGGAAAGTGATGTCGATAGGATCGCGCTTGCACTCCTCGGTCGCGCAGCCCGCAGCCATCACGAGGGCGCCAAGGGTGAGCTCGTCGAGCGCCCAGCCGCCGGCACAGGGCTTGCAGCAGCCAAAGACCAGGCCGTCAACGCCGGCGCTCACGGCAAGACCCAAGTCCATCTCCATCATGCGCAGCTCGTCCTGGTTGTAGTGAAAGTCACCGCCACGCGGGCGAATCATGCACATCACTCGCGCGTCATGCTCGTGAGCATAGCTGACCGTAGTGCTGATAACGCCGGCCGAGGGCGTGGTACCACCGACGGCAAGGTTGTCGCACAACTCGATGCGCTTAGCACCGGCATCGATAGCCGCCGGCACACGCTCAAAGCTCTCGGCACAAAACTCGTACAGCATAGATAGCCCCCAGGAGACATTTCGATTTCCACACGGCATTGTCGCACGTTAAATAGCAACCCGCACGATGGAACAAAACCTTGACAAGGAGTGTCCCAAAGTGCCGGCACATAAGGAACGTCCCCAGGTGCCACCTTGAGCGATGGGTACTCATTTAAGTACGTCCCCAATGAGTACCCGCAGGGGACAGACAGACCGGACTCCCTATAGGACAACTGTTGACATCATATACTATGTGTCATATAGTAGGTGTTACACAGTATACTACGAAAGGAGGTGTGCGGATGGAGGCACAGATGAAGCGCGGCTTCCTCGAGGCCTGCGTGCTCGCGGCCGTCTCGGGCGAGGAATCCTACGGCTATCAGATCGTGAAGGACGTGCCCGCGAGTATGAGGCTCACGGAATCCACGCTCTATCCGTTGCTCAAGCGCCTGGAGAAGGCGGGCTGCATCACCGCGCGCTCCGCCGAACACAACGGGCGGCTGCGGAGGTACTACCGCATCACGGACGCCGGGCGCGAGCGTATCGCCGAGTTCCTCGCCGAATGGCCATCCGTGCAGGAGATCTACCGTTACGTGGAGGGGGCGCACCATGACGCGCGATGAGTTCTTGAACCGGCTGGGCGAGCTTCTGGCCTGTCTGCCGGCAGATCAGGTAAAGGAAACGCAGGAGTTCTACGCGGAGGCCATCGCCGACCGTATGGAGGACGGCATGACGGAGGCCGAGGCTGTGGCCGCCATGGGCACGCTCGGTGAGGTCGCCGAGGCAACGCTCGACGAACTGCCCGCCGTGCCGCGCGCAATTGCGAGGACCAAGCGCAAGAGCACGGCGCTTCTATGGGCGCTCGCCATCGTGGGCTCTCCGGTATGGATTCCGCTGCTGTTCGCGTTCGTCGCCGTTGCCGCTACAGTCTACATCTGCATTTGGGTTCTTGCGCTCTGCGTGTGGATCGTGGCCGCGGCATTCGGGGGCGCGGGCGTGGTGGGGCTCCTGTTCACCGTGGACGGCATCATTATCGGGCATGTTCCGTACGTTTTAACCTCGATGGGAATGGGATTCGCTTCCATCGGTGTGGCGCTCCTCGCGGGAGCCGGTGCCTGGACGGCGTCCAAGCAGATCGCGCGCCTCTCTGCCCTTTGGGCGAAGAAAGCCGTTTCGCCCTTCTGGAAAGATCGAGGCAGTAAGAGCCGCAGGGGCGCTGAAGCGGCGCCGCTTACGGCATAGGAAGGAGTGCAAACATGTCCAGCGTAAAAAAGATTTACCTTGCCGTAGCGGGTGGGCTTGTTGCCACGGGGCTCGTCCTGGCTGCTATCGGATTTGTGGCCTCCGGCTTTAACCTCGCTGTGTTCAACACACAGATCGACCTGCGCGATGACACCATCATTCTGGGTGGTGTTGAAATAGACGACCCGACAGGGCTTCCACTCATCGAGCAGCTTGCCGAGGTCGGCGAGATCCATATTGGATCTGCAACGACTGGTTCGTCTTCTCCTCGCAAATGATCGAGCTCGTAGCAGCCGTCCCCCCCCCTTCGGGCGCACCACGACGGGCATGAGCACGCCGCGCTCGGAGCCTTTTTGCGAGACCTTCCGTCACGCTCTTCCTGCGTGGTGAACCGGTCATCGACCGACGAGAGGCTGATGGGAATCTCTCGACTTCGGGCCAATCCCGCTCACCGATCTGGTCTTCCTTCGTGATGCGCACATAAGCGAGCAGACACCGCGCAGAGCTTCAGCGCGGCCGCACTTCCACGTCTATGACGGAGGTGCCCGGCGGCGTCTTGGCGATCCCCTTGTTTGCAGGCGTTAGCGCGTGGGGATCGCCCACTCGGGGGTCGAGGTCGCCGAGGACGGCGGCGAACCTCGCGGTGTCATTCGACATCGCGAGGTTCCCGGACCATGACCACCTGGCCTCGTACCGCGGCATAGCCCCAAGGGTGAGGAGCTTCGGCACGTCGATCAGGGCGCCCACGCAGCGTCGGCCGGTCCGCCGTTCGGCAGAACGGCGGAAGTCCCTAGCCGCCCAGGTAAGCCTTGCGGACGTTGTCGTCGTGCAGGAGCTCTTGGCCGGTGCCGGTCATGGTGATCTTGCCGGTCTCGAGCACGTAGCCGCGCGTGGCGATTGAAAGCGCCATCTGGGCGTTCTGCTCGACCAGAAGCACCGTGGTACCGGCCTTGTGCAGGTCCTCGACAATCTGGAAGATCTGCTCAATCAGAATCGGCGCCAGACCCATGGAAGGCTCATCGAGCATGAGCAGCTTGGGGTTGCTCATAAGGGCGCGCCCCATAACGAGCATCTGCTGTTCGCCGCCCGAAAGGGTGCCGGCGACCTGGCGACGGCGCTCCTTAAGGCGCGGGAACTGCTCGTAGACGCGCTCAAGGCCCGGAGCCACCGTGGACTTGGGCTGCGTGTAGGCGCCCATCTCCAGGTTCTCCTCGACCGTCATCTGCAAAAAGGCGCGACGGCCCTCGGGAACCTGGGCCAGGCCCTTGCCCACCAGTTTATCGGCAGGCGTATGGGTAATGTCCTCGCCCATAAACTTGATGGAGCCGGTCTTGGAACGCAGCAGGCCCGAGATGGTTTTAAGCGTCGTGGACTTACCGGCGCCGTTCGCGCCGATCAGGGCCACGATCTCGCCCTCGTTGACGTTAAAGGAGATGTCCTTGATGGCGTGGATAGCGCCGTACCAGACGTTGATGTTGTAGACGGAAAGCATCGGCTCTGCCATTTAGTTCTCCCCCTTATCCTGCTTGCCCAGATATGCCTCAATTACGGCATCGTTGTTCTGGATCTCCTCGGCCGTGCCCTTGGCGATGACCTTACCAAAGTTGAGCACGCAGATGCCCTCGCAGATGTTCATGACGAGCGACATATCATGCTCGATAAGCATAATGGCGATGCCAAAGGTGTCGCGGATCTTGACGATGTTCTCCATGAGCTCCGCGGTCTCGGACGGGTTCATGCCGGCGGCGGGCTCGTCGAGCAGCAGCAGTTTGGGGTTGGTGGCAAGCGCGCGGACGATCTCCAGACGACGCTGGGCGCCGTAAGGCAGCGAGCCGGCCTGCTCGTTTGCCAGGTGCTCCATATCAAAAATGGACAGCAGCTCCATGGCGCGCTCGTGGGCGGCCTTCTCGTGCTTCCAATACGTCGGCAGGCGCAGCACGCCCTCAAAGCCGGAGTAGCGCTCCTGGTTGTGCAGACCGACCTTGACGTTGTCCTCCACCGTCATGGTGTTGAACAGGCGAATGTTCTGGAAGGTACGGGCAATACCCATGCGGTTGACCTGATAGACCGACTTGCCCGAGGTGTCCTCACCGTCGAGCAGGATGGTACCGTGCGTGGGCTGGTACACCTTGGTGAGCAGGTTGAAGACCGTGGTCTTACCGGCACCGTTGGGACCGATCAGACCGGCGATCTCGGTCTTACCGATGGTCAGGCTAAAGTCGTCGACTGCCTTAAGGCCGCCAAATTCAATGCCCAAGTGGATGCACTCGAGCGCCGGGCGCTGGCCCAGGTCGCGGTCGGGAACGATGGCGCCAGAAGGATACGGGACCATCTTGCCCTTGTTGAACTCAAATTTACTGGGCATCGGCTGCCACCTCCTTCTTGGAAGCAAAGCGGTCCTTAATGCGTGCGAAGAACGCCTTGAGCTGCGGGTTGTTGGTAAAGATCATGACCAGGATCAGCACGATGGCGTAGATGAGCATGCGGTAGTCCGAGAACTGACGGAGCAGCTCGGGAAGCACCGTGAGCAACGCCGCCGCGATGACGGAGCCGCGCATATTGCCCAGACCGCCCAGGACCACGAATACCAGGATGAGGATGGACGTGTTGAAGTCGAACTTGGTGGCGGAGAGCTGCGAGAAGTTACCGCCGAAGAGGGCTCCGGCAGCACCGGCGAGAGCGGCGGAAACCACGAAGGCGATCATGCGGTACTGGGTGACGGAGATACCCACGGACTCGGCAGCGATCTTGTTGTCGCGCACGGCCATAATGGCACGGCCGGTACGGCTGCGGACCAGGTTGAGTACAATCACGAGCGCGACCATGACCAGGATGGCGCCGGCAAGGAAAGTCGAATAGGTCGACACGCCCGATGCGCCCTGCGCGCCCTTGATGATGGCGGTGCCGTCCTCGAGCAGGTGCAGGTCGTCGATCGTGGAGTTACCCGTGATGTTAAAGATCACATGCAGGCCGCGGGAGTCGACGCCCACAATGAGGCAGGTGACGATCTCTTTGATGATCTCGCCAAAAGCCAGGGTCACGATGGCCAGATAGTCGCCGCTCAGGCGCAGGACCGGGATGCCGATCAAGAAGCCCAGGATGGCGGCAGCGATGGCGCCGACCACGATACTGATGATAAGGCGCACCGGATCGGAGGGAACGGCGCTCTCCAGCGCGACCGCGGTAACGATTCCCGTATAGGCACCGACACTCATAAAGCCCGCGTGGCCCAGCGACAAGTCGCCCGCGATGCCGACGACGAGGTTAAGGGAGATGGCCATGACGATATAGGCCGTGATGGGAACCAGCTGACCGGCGATCATGCGCGGAATCATGTGGTTGGACTGCATAAAGAACACGATGGCGAACGCCACAAGGCACATGGCGTACGTAACAAAGTCGTGACGCGTCTGCTTGTCTTTAAGAAACTTCATAACGCTCACCTACACCTTCTCGGGGACGTACTTGCCCAAGAGGCCGGCAGGCTTGACGAGCAGGACGATGATCAGAACACCAAAGACGATGGAGTTGGCAAGGCTCGTGGAAATATAAGCCTGTGCCATCGCCTCGATGATACCGATGAGAATGCCACCGACAAAGGCACCGGGGATGGAGCCGATGCCACCGAAGACAGCGGCATCGAAGGCCTTGATGCCAGGCATGGCACCCGTCGTGGGCTGCAGCACCGGCGAGTAGGAGCACAGCAGCACGCCGGCGATGGCGGCAAGGGCGGAGCCGATGGCGAACGTCATCGAGATGGTGCGGTTGACGTTGATGCCCATGAGCTGAGCGGCGGCCTTGTCCTCGGACACGGCGCGCATGGCTTTGCCCATCTTGGTCTTGCCTGTAAAGAACATCAGGCCGGCCATGATAACCAGGCAGGCGACGATGGTGACGAGCGAGACGGCGCTTACGTTGAACTTGGCCAAGAACTCCGGCACCTGGAAGGTGACGAGCGAAGTGAAGTTCTTGGGCGTGGCGCCCCACAGAAGCTGCGCGGCGTTCTGCAGGAAGTAAGACACGCCGATGGCCGTGATCAGAACGGCCAGAGGGCCTGCTTGGCGCAGCGGCTTGTATGCCAGACCCTCGATGAGAACACCGAGAACCGTGCAGACCACACAAGAGAGAATTACAGATGCCCAGCCCGGGAGGCCGAGATACGACGTGGCGCAGAACGAGACATAGGCACCGACCATGATGACGTCGCCGTGAGCGAAGTTCAGCATCTTGGCGATACCGTAGACCATGGTGTAGCCCAACGCGATGATGGCGTAGACGCTGCCCATGGACAGGCCGTTGACCAGGTATTGGATAAAGACTGTCATGTTCCACATCCCCCTTTCGAATAGGTTTCCAGTTGATGTATGAAACAGGGACGTTACATCGTCCCTAGATACCAAGCAAGCAGGGAAGGCCAAAACCTCCCCTGCTTGGGATCAAAACCGCTCTATGTAAGGCGGCCTATTAGGCCTGTACGTACTTGCCGTCGGTGATGACGTACGCCGTGGGCTCCTTCTGGACCTGACCCTTATCGTTCCAGGTGAGCTTGCCGGTCAGACCGTCAACGGTAATCTTGAGCATAGCCTTGGACAGCTTCTCGGCAACCTCGGTGGGGTCGGCGTCGACGCCCAGGCCGGCCTCCTTGAGAGCCTCGACCACAGCATGCACGCCGTCGTAGGCGTCGGCGGCAAACTGGTCGGGGGTATCGCCGTACTTATCCTTGTAAGCGTTGACGAAGTCGGCGTTCTTCTCGTCGTCGGCGGAGAACGGGGTCATGAGCAGCAGACCCTCGGCAAGAGAGGTGTCGAAGCCCTCAACGCCCAGAATGCCGTCCATGCCGTCGCAGCCCATCATCTTGACGTCGTAGCCCATGTCCTTGGCGTTCTTGAGCAGGACGGACGCCGGCGTGTAGTAGATCGGCGCAAAGATCATGGTGGCGCCTGCCTGCTTGGCCTTGGTCAGCTGGTTGGTAAAGCTCGTGGCGGAGTCGTCCTTAAAGGTCTCCTCGTCGACAATCTCAAGCTTAGACTTAGCGGCCTGGGCCTTAAAGGAATCTGCGATGCCCGAAGAATAGGCATCGCCGGAGTTATAGAACAGCACGAACTTCTCGTTCGCATACTTCTCTGCCAGGAACTTGGCAGCGTTGACACCTTGGTTGGGGTCGGTAAAGCAAACCTGGAAGACGCAATCCTTGCCCTTGGTAACGTCCTCGGAGGACGCGGACGGGGTGATCATGAACGTCTCGGGGTCGTTGCCGCACTCGGCGGCAACGGCGACCGACGCACCCGTGGTGGTCGGACCGACGAGGGCCTGCATGCCCCAGTCGAGCAGGGTGTTGAAGGCGTTGACGGCCTTCTCGCCGTCAGCCTGGTCGTCCTCGGCCTTGCTGACAAGCGGCAGCTCCTTGGTCGAGAAATCCTTGCAGCCAAGCTCGACAGCCTGTGTAACGGACTTGCCGTAGGACGCGTTGGCGCCGGTCAGCGGGCCGATGGTGCCGATCTTAAACGAAGCGTCGCCCGACGCGGAACCGCTGTCGCCGCCGTTGGAGGAGCAGCCAGCTAGAATGGACATCGCCCCCAGACCTGCTGCGCTCGCGATAACGCTCCTGCGATTCATAACAGGGTTCAATGACTTACCGGTGAGGCTCGACATGCGGCTCTCCTCTCAAATCTCGTCGGGTTTTGGTTGCCCGACAGGCCATCCTTCGCCGTGTTCGGCGTTCGCAAAATAGTAGACGCTTTAGTTAGGAAAAGTGGCGATTATTTCAACTTTTCTTTGGATTTGTTCTTTTATCCATATTTCTGCGTATTTCTATTATTTTATGCAGTAATGCCACTTTATTGTGTAAAAGTAATGTTTCCATTCTGTTACAGGCGTCCCCGCCCTGAATAAAACAGCCTCACCGGTAGCCTTTTATGCGCACTTAGGCGGCGATGTACTTGCCGTCCTGGATCACATAGGCCGTAGCGGGCTTTTCGACCTGGCCCTCGTCATTCCACGTCAGCTCGCCCGTCAGGCCCTCGATCTTGATCTTGCGCATGGCGCGGGCAAGGTCGCCGGCAATGTCGGCGCCGTCGGCCGTAATATCGATGTCTGCCTTATCGATAGCCTCGACAATCGCATGGACGCAGTCATAGGCATCGGCGGCAAACTGGTTGGGCGTCTCGTCGTAGGCGTCCTTATATGCCTTGACGAAGTCGGCGTTCTTCTCATCGTCGGCAGAGAACGGGGTCATGAGCAGCACACCCTCGGCAAGGGAGGTGTCGAAGCCCTCAACGGAGAGCAGGCCGTCCATGCCGTCGGTACCCATGAGGGTCATGTCGTATCCCATGTCCTTGGCGTTCTTGAGCAAAACGGACGCCGGCGTGTAGTAGATCGGCGCAAAGATGAGCGTGGCGCCGGCCTCCTTGGCCTTGGTGAGCTGGTTGGTAAAGCTCGTGGAGGAGTCGTCCTTAAAGGTCTCGGTATCGACGATGTCGAGCTTGGATGCCTTGGCCTGCTCGGCAAAGGCATCGGCAACACCCGAGCTGTACGTATCGCCGGAGTTGTAGAACAGGGCGATCTTGGCGTCTGCATACTTCTCGGCCAAAAACTTGGCAGCACTCGCGCCCATGGTGGGGTCGGTAAAGCAAACCTGGAAAACCGTGGTCTTGTCCTTGGTGACGTCGAGGGACGAAGCAGAGGGCGTGACCATGAGCATATCGTCGGCGATCTCGCCCGAGACAGCGACGGCGGCACCAGTCGTGACGGGGCCGACGAGCGCCTGCATGCCCCAGTCGCACAGGGTATTGAAGGCGTTGATAGCCTTCTCGCCGTCGGCGACGTCATCCTCGGACTTAAGCGAGAGTTTGAGGTCCTTGGTCGAGAAATCCTTGGCGGCAAGCTTGGCACCCTTCTCGGCCGAAACGCCATAGGTTGCCGCGGCGCCGGTCAGAGGGCCGATGACACCGATCTTGAAGGTCTTGCCGTCATCGGCGGTGCCGCCGTCCGAGCCACCCGACGAGCAACCAGCGAGTGCGGCGGTGCTGCCGAGCGCCGCAGCGCCGGCGAGAAAGTTCCTACGGCTGAGCGTGCTGTTGATGTTGAACATGGTGTCCCCCTTTTTCGCTGGCCACGGTGCGGCCGTCTTGCGGTACAGGGCAAACCTTATGGCGCAAACGTTGACAGTTTGTTACGGAAGTCCGTTTGTAGCGAGCGTGTTTCCAATGTTTCCGCAGCGTTTCGGGGGTGCCGTTTTGTGCGGCTCCTGTTGCCTGGCGAGCACGCGCCCCCGGTTCACGCTAGAATGCACTCAACCTTTAAGCGGTTAATCCATCCATAAGATGCACGAAGGAGCTATCTATGAGCGAATCCCTGCGCACCGTGAACGTCGGTCTGATCGGTCTGGGAACCGTCGGCGGCGGCGTGGCCCGTCTGATCAAGAGCCACCACGATGAGTACCTGGCAGCCTACGGCATCGACCTTAAGCTGACCCGCGCCTGCGCGCTTGCCTGGGAGCAGGCCGAGGCAGCCGGTATTGAGCGCGAGGCCTTTACGAGTGACTGGCATGACGTCGTCACCGACCCAGCCGTCGATATCGTCGTCGAACTCATCGGCGGCGAGCACCCCGCGACCGAGATCTTCACCACCGCCTTTGAGCACGGCAAGCACGTCGTCTCTGCCAACAAGGCCCTGCTGGGCCGCCATGTCGAGACGCTTGCCGAGAAGGCGCGTGCGTGCGGCGTGCAGATTAAGTGCGAGGCCAGCTGCGGTGGCGGCATCCCCATTGTCAGCACACTCGAGCACGACCTGGTGGGTAACAAGATCCTGACCATCGCCGGCATTCTCAACGGTACCACCAACTATATCCTGTCGCGCATGGACGCCGAGGGCGCCGATTACGCCGACGTGCTTGCCGACGCGCAGGCCAAGGGCTATGCCGAGGCCGACCCGTCCGCCGACGTCGACGGCTTCGACGCCGCCAGCAAGACGGCGATCCTCGCCTCCATCGGCTTTGGCACCCGCGTTACCACCGACGATGTGTACCAGCAGGGTATCCGTACCATCGGCGCCGAGGACATCGCCCAGGCCCGCGAGCTCGGCTACACCATTAAGCTGCTGGGCATCGCACGCAACACCGACGCCGGCGTCGACGTCCGCGTGCATCCCACGCTCATCCCGGCAGACCATATGCTCGCCAAGGTCAACGGCGCCATGAACGCTGTCTACGTGGTAGGCGACGCCGTGGGCGAAACCATGTTCTACGGTGCCGGCGCAGGCTCCTTCCCCACCGCGAGTGCCGTCGTGGGCGATATCCTGTCGCTCTCCGAGCAGATCAGTCGCGGCGTGGCTCCGCTGCCCGAGATTGAGCCCTATGGTCACAACCTCGCCTTTAAGCCCATGGACGAGCTCCAGACCAAGTACTATGTGCGCCTGAAGGTCGCCGACCGCGTGGGCGCCCTGTCCGAGACGGTCGACATCTTTGCCAAGCACAACATCTCGATCTCGCTCATCAACCAGGTCGAGGACGGCAAGTCGGGCGTCAGCGATGCCTGCTCGGTCATCTTCCTGACGCACCGCGCGCTCGAGAAGGACGTCCAGGCTGCCGCCGCCGAGCTTGCCAGCGTCGACTGCGTGGCCGAGGTCGCCAACGTCCTGCGCATCGAGGACGTCGAGGCTTGGACCGAAGGCGTCATGGCCAACTAGTCCAGTCCTTGGCACACAACATAGCACCTGAGGGGCTCCCGTCCGTTTGG
This sequence comes from uncultured bacterium, assembly GCA_905214615.1. GTDB lineage: Bacteria > Actinomycetota > Coriobacteriia > Coriobacteriales > Coriobacteriaceae > Collinsella. The sequence continues at coordinate 24,090 of CAJMMX010000033.1, forward strand.
ATGGGAGCCCCTTTGTTTGAAACCGCCCATTGCGTTCATCAAGCAAAAGTTTGAACAACTTGGCCATTCGCTGACAACCGAGGGTGCCGTTTACCGATATGCGAACGAAGTTGATTTTGCGCGCCGTTATGCTGTGCTGCGTATGTCCACCCCCGAAGAATGGAGGCACCATGTTGCTCGAGGGTAAGAAAGCAATCATCACCGGAGGCACGCGCGGTATCGGCTATGCCATCGCCTGCCGTTTTATCGAGGAAGGCGCCGCCGTCACCGTCTTTGGTTCGCGTCAGGAAACCGCCGACGCGGCCGTTGAGAAGCTCGCCGCCGCCTATCCCGAGGCAAAGATCTGGGGGCGTTCGTGCAACCTCACCTCACTCGAGGCCGTAACCGAGGCCTTTACGCAGGCCGCAGCCGACATGGGCGGTCTCGACACGGTCGTCAACAATGCCGGTATCTCCCAGCGCTCGCCCCTTTTGGACTACACGGCCGAGGAGTTCGCCAAGGTCATGGACCTCAACGTCGTCGCCGTCTTTAATGGTCACCAGGCCGCTGCCAAGATCATGACCGAAGCCGGCCACGGTGGCACCATCACCACCACGAGCTCGATGGTCGCTAAGTACGGTCAGCCCTCCGGCGTTGGCTATCCCACGTCCAAGTTCGCCGTCAACGGCATGGTCCAGTCGCTCTCACGCGAGCTCGCCCCCGTGGGCATTCGCGTCAATGCCGTCGCCCCCGGCGTAACCAGGACCGACATGGTCGCCAACCTGCCCGAAGAAGTCATCAAGCCCATCATCGCTACCATCCCGCTCGGCCGCATGGGCGAGCCCGAGGATATCGCCAACGCCTTTGTCTTCTTGGCAAGCGACATGTCCTCCTATGTCACGGGCGCCATCCTCCCCGTCGACGGAGCCGCCCGCTCCTAAGGAGCCACAAGCTTTGGCTTCAAGCTTCAACATAGCTCAACCAAAAAGGCGCGCCGTCTGAATCAACTGCAGACAGCGCGCCTTCTCCTGTTATGAAAGGGAAACTATGTCCCAGTATTTCGGATCAGAACGGGGCACGGTTTCCCCCAGGACCTCCTTGCGGAAGCTGCATCCCACTCTGAGCGCCCATTCCGGGACACAGCTTCCCAACGGCCCCCGTTTCGGAAACCACATCCCGTTCCGAGCCTTCAAAGCGGGACGCGGCTTCCCCGAGAAAGT
>CAJMMX010000034.1 GCA_905214615.1 uncultured bacterium
CACGAGCCGGAGGCCACTTAATGTGGCCTCCGTGCGAGCCAGGACTGTAGAGCAGCAAACTTAACCCTGTGCCGCCCGGGCCGGGAATCCTCCCAAGCGCACAGGAGGGGATTCCTTTTGTGTAGGCTTTGCGGAAATGTGCCTATTTTAGGATACGCCCGGCGGCGTGGTCTGTTGACGGCACAGCTAACGCCACGTATCCTATCGAACTGCGTGTTTCGTAGGGGGATGCTGACCCCTCGATTCAAGCCGTTGCACTTTACAGAAAGCTGGAATCATTCGAGAAGGAGTACGCTTTGCCTACTATTAACCAGCTGGTTCGCCAGGGCCGTCGTTCCGTGCCCAAGAAGTCCAAGAACGCTGCTCTGCAGCACAACTCCCAGAAGCGCGGCGTGTGCACCCGCGTCTTCACCACGAGCCCCAAGAAGCCGAACTCGGCTCTTCGTAAGGTTGCCCGTGTTCGCCTTGTCAACGGCATCGAAGTTACTGCTTACATCCCGGGTGAGGGCCACAACCTGCAGGAGCACTCCATCGTGCTCGTCCGCGGCGGTCGTGTCCGTGACCTCCCTGGTGTCCGTTATCACGTCATCCGTGGCGCCTACGACGCTGCTCCGGTCCAGAACCGTATGCAGGCCCGTTCCAAGTACGGTGCTAAGCGCCCCAAGGCTAAATAAGCCAGATAACGTTTTGATACTTTCGCCGTGTGCCGCCTAAGCGCCGCACGGTAGACACTTAAGGAGATTTCACATGCCGCGTCGTGCAGCAGCTAATCGTCGTGAGGTTCAGCCTGACGCCGTTTACAACAACCGCCTGGTGACTCAGCTCATCAACAAGGTCCTTCTTGACGGCAAGAAGGCCACCGCTGAGCGCATCGTTTACACCGCTTTCGAGATCGTTGCCGAGAAGTCCGAGGGTGGCGACGCCCTCGCTACCTTCAAGAAGGCTATGGACAATGTCAAGCCCACGCTCGAGGTTAAGCCCAAGCGTGTCGGTGGCGCTACCTATCAGGTCCCGATGGAGGTCAACTCCCGTCGTTCCACCGCTCTGGGTATCCGCTGGATCGTCAACTTCTCCCGCGCTCGCAAGGAGAAGACCATGGCCGAGCGTCTCGCCAACGAGATCCTCGACGCCTCCAACGGCCTGGGCGCTTCCGTCAAGAAGCGTGAGGACGTCTTCAAGATGGCCGAGGCCAACCGCGCGTTCTCTCACTATCGTTGGTAAGTTAAGGTAAGGAACTAACATGGCTAAGCCTAAGTACAAGCTTTCCGATACCCGTAACATCGGCATCATGGCCCACATCGATGCCGGTAAGACCACCACGACCGAGCGTATTCTTTACTACACCGGTAAGACCCACAAGATCGGTGAGGTCCATGAGGGCGCTGCCACCATGGACTGGATGGTTCAGGAGCAGGAGCGCGGCGTAACCATTACCTCCGCTGCTACCACGTGCTTCTGGAACAAGGACGGTAAGGACTACCGCATCCAGATCATCGACACCCCGGGCCACGTTGACTTCACCGCCGAGGTCGAGCGCTGCCTGCGCGTCCTCGATGGCGCTGTCGCCGTCTTCGACGCCGTTGCCGGCGTTCAGCCCCAGTCTGAGACCGTTTGGCGTCAGGCTTCTACCTTCAACGTCCCCCGCATCGCCTTCATCAACAAGTATGACCGCGTGGGCGCTGACTTCTTCAACGCTATCGAGACCATGAAGGATCGTCTCGACGCTAACGCCGTGGCCGCTCAGGTCCCGATGGGCGCCGAGGACAACTTCTGGGGCGTCATCGACCTGGTCACCATGACTGCATGGGACTTCAAGGCCGACGAGAAGGGCATGACCTACCCCGAGCCGATGGACGAGATCCCGGCTGAGTTCGCTGACATCGCTGCCACCAAGCGCGAGGAGCTCCTCGACGCTGCTGCCAGCTTTGACGACGAGCTCATGGAGAAGATCCTCATGGAGGAGGACTTCACCGTCGAGGAGCTCAAGGCTGCTCTGCGCAAGGGCGTCCTGGCCAACGAGCTCAACCTCGTCTTCGTGGGCTCCGCCTACAAGAACAAGGGCGTTCAGGAGCTGCTCGACGCTGTCGTCGACTACCTGCCCAGCCCGCTTGACGTCAAGGCCATCACCGGTACCGATCCGGACACCGGCGAGGAGATCGAGCGTCATCCTTCCTTCGACGAGCCCTTCTCCGGCCTGGTTTTCAAGATCATGACCGACCCGTTCGTCGGTAAGCTCACCTACGTCCGCGTTTACTCCGGTCGTGCCGAGTCCGGCTCCTACGTGATCAACGCTTCCAACGGTCAGCGCGAGCGCCTCGGCCGCATCCTCGAGATGAACGCCGCCGAGCGTATCGACCGTGACGACGCTGCCGCCGGCGACATCGTCGCTTGCGTCGGCTTCAAGAACTCCACCACTGGTGACACCCTGTGCGCCGAGGGCAAGGAGATCGTCCTCGAGAAGATCGAGTTCGCCAAGCCCGTTATCGACGTTGCCATCGAGCCCAAGACCAAGGCCGAGCAGGACAAGATGTCCCTGGCTCTGACTAAGCTCGCCGAGGAGGACCCGACCTTTACGGTGTCCACCAACCACGAGACCGGCCAGACCATCATCGCCGGCATGGGCGAGCTGCACCTCGAGATCATCGTCGACCGTCTGCTCCGCGAGTTCAAGGTTGACGCTAACGTTGGTAAGCCCCAGGTTGCCTACCGCGAGACCGCTGGTCACGACGTCGAGAAGGCTGAGGGCAAGTTCGTCCGTCAGTCCGGCGGTCGCGGTCAGTACGGCCACGCCGTCATCAAGCTCGAGAAGATGGAGGAGGGCTTCGGCTACGAGTTCGTCAACGCTATCGTCGGCGGCGTCGTGCCCAAGGAGTACATCCCGTCCATCGACAAGGGCATCCAGGAGGCCCTGAACACCGGTGTTATCGCCGGCTTCCCGGTCCTCGACGTTAAGGTCACCCTGTTCGACGGTTCTTACCATGAGGTCGACTCCTCCGAGGCCGCGTTCAAGATCGCTGGTTCCATGGCTATCAAGGACGCCCTCAAGAAGTCCGATCCGCAGCTGCTCGAGCCGATCATGGCTGTCGAGGTCGAGACCCCCGAGCAGTACATGGGCGACGTTATGGGCAACCTCTCCGGTCGCCGCGGCAAGATCGAGGGCATGGAGGATCGCAAGAACACCAAGCTCATCCGTGCCAAGGTGCCGCTGGGCGAGATGTTCGGTTACGCTACCGACCTTCGCTCCCAGACCCAGGGCCGTGCATCCTACACGATGCAGTTCGACTCTTATGAGCCCGCGCCCAAGTCCATCGTGGACGAGGTCATGAGCAAGAACGCCTAAGTTCGAGCTCCCTGTTACGTAATCCGCGAGAACATCTCTCGCACTCTTTGGAGGTTTAAGTTGGCTACCCAGAAGATCCGCATTCGCCTCAAGGGCTATGATCACGAGGTCGTCGATCAGTCCGCGAAGCTCATCGTCGAGACCGCTCAGAAGACCGGTGCTCGCGTTTCCGGTCCTGTCCCCCTGCCCACCGAGCGCAACCTGTACACGGTCATCCGCTCGCCGCACGTGAACAAGGACTCCCGTGAGCAGTTCGAGATGCGCACCCACAAGCGCCTCATCGACATCCTCGACCCCACCTCGGGCACCGTTGATTCGCTCATGCGTCTCGACCTCCCCGCTGGCGTCGACATCGACATCAAGCTCTAAGCGATATTGCTCATAGCTTAAAGGGCCCCGCTGCCATTTTGGTAGCGGGGCTCTTTTGTTTTGAATGGTGGCCTTGGGGGCCTGGGTACTGCAGACGAGCGGGTGGCTGTGCCGCCTTATTTACCCATAGGACGCAGCGATGCTTCCTCAAAATGGAAGGATCGCAAGCCGTCTTCCGTCTCGATGCACGCCCGACCAAAGTCATCGACCGTTTGAAAGATGCCGCGTGCCAGCTCGTCTCCAGCAGGGGAGCGGGCGATAACGGTTTCCCCAATCCAATTGAGGTGAGCTACATAATCATCGTGGACGGGCGCGAGTGATCCGGCGTCTTCTTCCATGGCGTTGAGCAAATCTGCCCACGCGTCCACAGCGTTCACGACCGCGTGATAGACATCCTTGAGTAGTACATCGACGGCAGGAACGTTCTCGTTAAGGTCCGAGAGGCCAATTGCCGCCAGGCCGCCATCGGGCACCTCTTGGGGCGCATAGTTCACATTGACGCCAATGCCGCATACGGCGAAAGGTTTGCCTTCGTTATCGCGTACGGCCTCGACCAGAATGCCGCCGAGTTTGCGTTCACGCGCGACCAGGTCGTTGGGCCATTTGAGGCCAATTTCGTTTGCAAGACCCTGTTTTTCGAGCGCCTCGAGCACCGCTAGGCCGCTGACGGCGGCAAGACCAGAGTACTTCGCAGGATTAACGCATGGACGCAGGACAATCGAAAGCAATAGGTTGCCGGCGGTTGAATCCCACTTGTGGCCGCGCCGGCCGCGTCCTGCCGTCTGAGCCTGGGCGGCAAGTCCCGTGCCGTGCGGCGCTCCCTGTTTGCCTGCTTCGAGCAGGTCATCGTTAGTCGATCCGGTTACGTCGACTATCGTTAATTTGGCATCCATAACGGTTGCTACCTCCTAAGTTAATAAGGCAATCGCGTAATGGTGTCGAGAGATAGACACAATGTGAAGCCTTTGTCGCATTTGGACAATTTAATGTTAACACGTCAACAACGACTAAAATGCGCTATCCTCTCTTGGTCGATGTAAACACGTCAACAACTCAAAGGAGGTTAGTGATGGGTTTCACGATTCTTGGAACAGGCTCGGCGCTTCCTGAGCGCAGTGTTTCCAATGACGAGCTGTCTGAGTTCCTCGATACCTCGGATGAGTGGATTTTTACCCGCACAGGTATCAAGAGCCGCCACGTCTGCACCACCGAGTCACTTGACGACCTTGCCGTAGCGGCGAGCGAGCAGGCACTCCAGGTGTCCGGAATCGACGCGAGTCAGCTGGATCTGATCGTCTGCTCGACGACGACAGGTGACCACCTTGTTCCCGCTGAGGCGTGTGCCGTTGCTGAGCGACTAGGCGCGACGTGCCCTGCCTTCGATGTCTCGGCGGCCTGCGCCGGCTTCGTATTTGCGCTCGATGTCGCCGAGGGCTATATCGCCCGCGGCCGTGCCGAGCGCGTGCTTGTCGTTGCTGCCGAGCAGATGACGCGCGCGCTCGACTGGACCGACCGCGCCACCTGCGTGCTCTTTGGCGATGGGGCAGGCGCCGCAGTGATTGAGGCTGGGGGAGACAGCCCCCTTGCCGTTGAGCTTTCGACGGCGCCCGACGTCGAGACGTTGCGCGTTCCCGGTCTGGTCGGTACCTCGCCGTTTAAGGCCTCCGCAGATAGCGAGAGCGTGCTGTCCATGAATGGCCGCCGCGTGTTCAAGTTCGGCGTCAACGCCATCTGCGACACGGTCCATAAGCTTGCAATCGATGCGAGCATCGCGGTCGAGGACATCGACCACTTTGTATTCCATCAGGCTAACGAAAGAATCTTGAGCCAGGCGGTCAAACGCCTAGGTGTGCCGGACGACCGTGTGATGCGAACGTTGCGTGAAACCGGCAACATCTCGAGCGCCTGCATTCCGCTTGCTCTCGATCAACTGGCAAATACCGGCGCGCTGCACGCGGGCGACACTATCGCCCTCGTTGGATTTGGCGCCGGCCTGGATATAGGCGGCTATCTGCTTCGTTGGAAGTAGTCGCACATAGGAAATAAAACCGCCCCTAGGGCACAAACAAAGGAGAACTACCATGGCAGATCAGAAGACCTTCGAGCGCGTTTGCGACGTTATCCGCGAGACGGCTGGCCTTGACGACGTCGAGATGAAGCCCGAGTCAACGCTCGAGGAGATTGGTCTCGACAGTCTGGGCACCGTTGAGATCCTCGTCGCCGTCGAGGACGAGTTTGGCATCCAGCTCGATACCGAGGAGAACCCCAAGACGGTCGGCGAGTTCGCCGATACAGTCGAGGCGGCATTGGAGAAGTAGAGATGCTCAAGACTCCTCTCTGCGATTTGCTCGGCATCGAGAAGCCCGTGTTCCAGGGCGGTATGGCCTGGATTGCTGATGCGTCGCTGGCATCGGCCGTATCCGAGGCGGGCGGCTTAGGGATTATCGCGGCCATGAACGCCGACGCCAACTGGCTGCGCGACCAGATTCACGGGCTGCGCGCCAGGACGGATAAGCCCTTTGGCGTCAACGTCATGCTTATGAGCCCGTTTGCCGACGAGGTCGCACAGGTTGTGATCGATGAGCAAGTGCCGGTCGTCGTGACGGGTGCCGGCAATCCCGCCAAGTACATGAAGGCTTGGAACGACGCGGGCATCAAGGTCATCCCCGTTGTGGCTTCGGTAGCGCTCGCCCGTCTTGTGGCGCGCCGCGGGGCCACCGCTGTGGTCGCCGAGGGCACCGAATCGGGCGGCCACATTGGCGAGACCTCGACGATGGCACTGGTGCCGCAGGTCGTCGATGCGGTCGACATTCCCGTCGTGGCTGCCGGCGGTATTGCCGACGGCCGCGGCGTGGCGGCCGCCTTTATGCTGGGCGCCGCCGGCGTGCAGGTGGGTACGCGCTTTCTGATCGCAGACGAGTGCACCGTATCGGAGCAGTACAAGGAGATGGTCTTGAAGGCCAACGACACCTCGACGCGTGCGACCGGCCGCTCGACGGGACACCCGGTGCGTGCCCTCAAGAGCCCCTTTACCAACGCCTACGCCAAGAGCGAGGCGGCGGGCGTAAGTGTCGAGGAACTCGGGGCCATGGGCACGGGCGCCCTTCGCAAGGCCGCCAAGGACGGCAATTACGAAGAGGGTTCGTTTTTGTGTGGACAGATTGCCGGCATGGTCAACGAGCGCCAGAGCGCACGTGAAATCGTTGACGACCTGGTCGATGGCGCCGAGCGCGTCCTGAAGGGTGCGTCCGCATGGGTAGCGTAGCGTTTCTGTTTGCCGGCCAGGGTGCCCAACACCCCGCGATGGGCGTCGACCTCATCGAAGCATCGCCGGCGGCTGCTGAGGTGTTTGCAATCGCCGATGAGGTGCGCCCGGGGACCAGTGAGCAGTGCCGGAGCGCCTCCAAGGAGGAGCTGTCGCAGACCGAGAACACGCAGCCGTGCGTGTTCGTTCACGACCTGGCAGCGGCTACCGCACTGCGTGAGCGCGGCGTGGTGCCTGCCGCCTGTGCGGGATTTTCGCTGGGCGAGGTCGCCGCGCTCACCTTTGCGGGGGCGTTCGATACGCGAGCGGGCTTTGAGCTCGTGTGCGAGCGCGCGGCGCTGATGGCCGCGGCTGCCGAGCGTCACCCCGGCGGCATGCGCGCCGTCATCAAACTCGATGCGGCGCAAGTCGAGAACCTGGCTTCGCAGGTCGGCGAGGACTGCTGGCCGGTCAACTACAACAGCCCGCAGCAGACGGTTGTGGCTGGAACGCCCGATGCGTTGCAGACCCTCGACGTCCTGGTAAAAGAGGCTGGCGGCCGCGCTATGAAAGTCGCGGTGTCGGGTGCATTTCATAGCCCCTATATGGTCGAGGCGACTGAGGGGCTGGCGACGTATATCCAAGCCGGCCACGCGCCGTCTCCGCTGCTGATTCCGGTCATGGCAAACATGACGGCGGCGCCCTATCCGGCGGACCCGCGAGCGGCATCGGATGTCTTGGCCAACCAGGTGAGTCATGCCGTTCGCTGGGTCGACACGCTGCATACTCTGCAGGATCAGGGCATCGATACGTTTATTGAGGTCGGCCCTGGCAAAACGCTGTCGGGCCTGGTCAAGCGTACGCTGAGCGACGTTCGCGTGTATTCGTGCGAGACGGCCGAGCAGGTCGCAGCTATTGCCGACGAGCTCACATAATCCACAGGGCTGTAACCCGAAAGGAATGACATGGGCAACTTGAACAACGGCGCGCTCGAGCGCAACGACTCACGTCGCGTGGCACTGGTCACGGGCGGTTCGCGAGGCATTGGCCGCGCCTGTGCAACCGGTTTGGCGGAGGACGGCTTTGATATCGCCGTCGTCTATGCCGGCAGCGTCGATGCGGCGCGCGAGACGTGCGAAGCCTGCGAGGCCGCTGGTGCCACAGCTCGCGCATATCAATGCGACGTGGCCGATCCCGCTGCCGTCAACGCGTGCGTGGAGACGGTCCTGAGCGACTTCGGCTCGATCTGGACACTCGTCAACAACGCCGGCATCACGCGCGACGGCCTGCTCATGCGTATGGGCGATGACGCCTTCGACCGCGTGCTCGATGTCAATCTCAAGGGAACATTCAATATGACGCGCGCGCTCACCAAGACCTTTATGCGCCAGCGCGGCGGTTGCGTCGTCAACATGAGCTCGGTCGTGGGCCTGATGGGCAATGCCGGGCAAGCCAACTACGCTGCTTCCAAGGCGGGCGTGATAGGGCTTACCAAGGCGGTGGCGCGCGAGCTTGCGCCTCGTGGCGTACGAGCGAACGCGGTCGCCCCGGGGTTTGTCGAGACAGATATGACGGCAAAGCTCTCGGAGAAGGTGCGTACGGCAACCGAGGAACAGATTCCCCTTAAGCGCATGGCACGTCCCGAGGAAGTGGCCGGCGTGGTGCGCTTTTTAGCGAGCGATGCGGCTGCTTACATTACGGGCGAGGTCGTGCGCGTCGACGGCGGAATGGCGATGTAGAAACCAGGGCCGAAGAACGGCTTGGATGAGGAGATCATGATGGAACAGAGAGTTGCAATCACCGGCATCGGTGCCGTATCGCCGCTCGGCAACACCGCGCTTGCCACCTGGGCGGCCATGTGCGCCGGGACCTGTGGCATCGGCCCGATCACGCACTTCGATACCGATGCGTTTACCGTCAAGGTGGCGGCCGAAGTCAAGGGCTTTGACGGCAACGAGTACTTTGGCAAGCGTGACGCCAAGCATCTGGACCCTTGCGTTCAGTTTGCGATGGCGGCTTCGGACGAGGCAATGCACGATGCGGGCTTTGATGTCGAAGGCGCCATCGATCGTGAGCGCCTGGGCGTCTACGTGGGCTCGGGCGTGGGCGGCATGACGACGCTCGTCGACAACGTCCACACGATCGCCGATCGTGGACCTCGCCGCGCATCGCCCTATATGATTGCGATGATGATCCCCAACATGGCTTCGGGCAATATCGCGATCCGCCACAAGGCAAAGGGACCGACCCTGCCAGTCGTGACTGCTTGCGCGACCTCGGCCCATGCGGTGGGCGAGGCGTTCCGCGCCATCAAGCACGGCTATGCCGACGCGATCCTCGCGGGCGGCGCCGAGGCGGCCATTATCCCCGATGCCGTTGCAGGCTTTACGTCCTGCCGCGCATTGACCACCAACCCCGATCCTGCGACGGCTTGCCGCCCGTTCGATGCAGACCGCGACGGCTTTGTGATGGGCGAGGGCGCTTGCGTGCTGGTACTCGAGAGCATGGAACATGCGCAGGCGCGCGGTGCGCACATTTATGCCGAGGTCGTGGGCTACGGCAACACCGATGATGCTTATCACATCACGAGTCCCGATCCCGAGGCCGCCGGCATTGCCCGCGCGATATCGCTGGCGGTGGCCGAGGGCGACGTCAAGCCTTCCGAGGGCCTCTACATCAATGCCCACGGCACCTCGACCAAGCTTAATGATTCGTCCGAGACGGCGGGCATTAAGCGAGCGCTCGGCGAGGACGCGGCGCGCGCCGCACATGTCTCGTCGACCAAGTCGATGACGGGGCACATGATCGGTGCCACGGGGGCCATCGAGGTCATGGCCTGCGCCATGGCACTCGAGCAGGGCGTGGTGCCGCCGACCATTAACTACCACACGCCCGATTCCGCCTGCGATCTTGATTACACGCCCAATCGCGCGGTTCGCGCCGACCTTACCTGGGCGCTTTCGACCAACCTGGGCTTTGGCGGGCACAACGCCGCCATCGCGCTGCGTAGATATACGAGGAGCTAGAGCATGGATTCCAAAAGACTTGCCGAGATAGCCGATGTGATGGAGGACCGCGGCCTCACGCGCGTACGCGTTGAGGAGCCCGATGGCACCGCGGTCGAACTCGAGCGCGCGAGTGTGGCGCAGCCGGTTGCCGTGCCCATGCCTATGCCGAGCGCCATGGCCGCTCAAGTTGCAGCTCCCACAGTCGCGCCTGCCGCACCGGAACCCGCCACGCAGACACCTGCCGCCGCGCCGGAGCCCAAGGGCACCGAGGTGACTGCTCCCATGGTGGGCGTCTTCTATGCTGCCCCTGCGCCGGGCGACGAGCCATTTGTGCGCGTGGGCTCCAAGGTCAAGGCCAGCGAGACCCTCTGCATCATCGAGGCCATGAAGGTTCTCAACGAGGTGACGGCCGAGGCAGACGGTGAGGTGCTCGAGATCTGCGTGGCCGACGGCGACCTCGTGGAGTTTGGCAGCTGCCTCATGAGGATCGGATAGGTGATATCCATGAACAAAGAAGAGCTCAAGAAGCTGTTACCGCATCGCGAGCCGATGCTTTTGCTCGACGAAGCCGAGCTGGTGGGCGACGAGGCCCACGGCAAGATCACGATTACAGGCGACGAGTACTTTTTGCAGGGACATTTTCCGGGAAACCCGGTCGTTCCCGGCGTGATTCAGTGCGAGATGCTCGCCCAGAACTGCTGCGTGCTGCTGATGGGCGATGAGGAGGCGCGCGGCGCGACGCCGTTCTACACGAGTCTGGACAAGGTGCGCTTTAAGCGTCCGGTGCGCCCGGGCGACACGGTGGATCTAGTGTGCTCCATCACGCGTGCGCGCGGGCCGTTCCGCTTTGCGACGGGTACTGCGAGCGTCAACGGTGAGGTTTGCTGCCGCGCCGATATGTCTTTTGCACTCATGCACGAAAGTTAAGGAAGGCTCCATGTTCGACAAAGTGCTCATCGCCAACCGCGGCGAAGTCGCGGTCCGTGTTATCCGCGCGTGCCGCGATATGGGCATCAAGACCGTTGCCGTTTATTCCACGGCCGATGCGGACGCGCTACACGTGCAGCTTGCCGACGAGGCGTATTGCATCGGCGGCCCGCGTCTTGCCGAGAGCTACCTCAACGACGATGCCGTGCTCACCTGTGCCGTAAAGTCGGGAGCTAAGGCAATTCATCCCGGCTATGGCTTCTTTTCCGAGAAGGCGAGCTTCGTGCGCGACTGCGACAAGTTCGGTCTGGCGTTTGTCGGTCCTTCGGCCGAGGTGATCGACAGCATGGGCGACAAGGACGCCGCACGCCGAACGGCCGCTGCTGCGGGCGTGCCCATCGTGCCGGGCTGCGATTTGCTCAAAAGCCCCGAGGAAGCAACGGCCGAGGCCGAGCGCATCGGCTGCCCCGTGCTTATTAAGGCGCGCGCGGGCGGCGGCGGTCGCGGTATTCGCAAGGTCGAGCGCGTGGAAGATGCGGCAAAGGCGTTCATCGAGGCGCGTGCCGAGGGTGAGGCCGTTTTTGGCGACGGCGAGTGCTACATGGAGAAGTTCGTTGCGCCGGCGCATCACGTTGAGGTACAGATTATGGCCGATAAGCAGGGCCATGTGTTTTCGCTCGGCGAGCGCGAGTGCTCGGTGCAGCGCCGCAACCAAAAGCTGATCGAGGAGAGCCCCGCGCCGTGCCTCGACGGACGCGATGATATTCGTGCCCGTATGCACAAGGCCGCGCGCGACCTGGCTCGTGCCGTTGGCTATGAGGGCGCTGGCACCATCGAGTTTTTGTACTCAGATGACGGCAATTTCTACTTTATGGAAATGAACACGCGCTTGCAGGTGGAGCATCCGGTTACGGAGTTTGTGACCGATACCGACCTGGTTAAGTGGCAGCTGCGCGTGGCTGCCGGCCAGCCTCTGCCCTTTGAGCAGGAGGACGTACCGGTCCGCAACCACGCCATGGAGTGCCGCATCAATGCCGAAACGCCGGACTTTCTACCGTCATGTGGAACGGTCACCGCGTTGCGTGTGCCGGGTGGTCCGCGCGTGCGCTGGGATTCCGCCATGTTTACCGGAGCGAAAGTTCCGCCGTACTACGACTCCATGCTCGGCAAGCTCATCGTGTGCGCGCCCACGCGTGACGGTGCCATTCGCAAGATGCGCTCGGCCCTGGGCGAGCTCGTGATTGAGGGCGTGAGCGAAAATAGCGAGCTTCAGCTCGACGTGCTGGCAAACGACGAGTTTTTGTCGGGCATGTATCACACCGATCTGATGGGGCATCTCTATGTTGATGAATAGAAAAGCGAAGACGGTCAACGTCCTTGAGGGGCCGATAACCGAGTCGTGCGCCGAGTTCCCCGCGCGCCACGTGTTTGTCAAATGCCCGGAGTGCCGCCGTGTGATCGATGAGGCGCGCCTGCACGACAACCTCGAGGTCTGCCCTCGTTGCGGCAAACACTTTCGCGTGAGCGGTCGCGCGCGCATGCGCATGACGGTCGACGCGGGTACCTTTGAGGAATGGGATGCCAATCTGGCGTCGAAGGACTTCCTCTCGTTTCCCGGTTATGCCGACAAGCTTAAGAGCGTGAGCGAGCGTTCGGGCGAGCGCGATGCCGTTGTGTGCGGCAGGGGCAAAATCTGCGGCTGCGATACCGCGCTCTTCTTTATGGATGCCAACTTTATGATGGGCTCAATGGGCTCCGTGGTGGGCGAGAAGATCTGTCGTGTCTTTGAGCGCGCGGCCGAGTTGGGGCTGCCGGTCGTTGGCTTTACCGTATCGGGCGGCGCCCGCATGCAGGAGGGCGTGACCTCGCTCATGCAGATGGCCAAGATTTCTGCGGCGGTTAGGCGCCACAGCGAGGCGGGCGGCCTGTATATCACGGTGCTCACCGATCCCACGACCGGAGGTGTAACCGCGAGCTTTGCCATGGAGGGCGACATTATCCTGGCCGAGCCCGATGCCCTGACGGCATTTGCCGGCCCGCGCGTGATCGAGCAGAACATGCACAAGCGTCTGCCCAAGGGATTCCAGCGTTCCGAGTTTTTGCTGGAGCACGGCTTTTGCGATGCCGTTGTTCCGCGTGGTGAGATTGCGCTCACGGTAGGCGAGCTGCTGGCGCTGCACGAAGGGCACGCGCCCGGCCTGGGGGCACCGCATGAGATCGTGCATACGGGTCGTCGCGACAAAAAGCTGGGACACTTGTTTAAGCGCTCGGCCGCACCAAAAAGCGCGCTCGAAATCGTCAAACAGACTCGCTCGGCGAACCGCGCCACGGCAGGCGAGATGATCTCGTTGGGTCTCGACGGATTCGTAGAGCTGCACGGCGACCGCTACTTTGGCGACGATGCTGCCGTGGTGGGCGGCATCGGCTGGAAAGACGGGCGACCCGTGACGGTTATCGCCATCGAGCGCGGTACCACGACCAAAGAGCGCATGCGTCGCAACTTTGGTATGGCACATCCCGAGGGCTACCGCAAGGCACGTCGCCTGATGCACCAAGCCGAGAAATTTGGTCGGCCGGTTCTGTGCCTGGTTGATACTTCGGGCGCGTTTTGCGGCATCGGTGCCGAGGAGCGCGGCCAGGGCGAGGCGATTGCCCGGAATCTCATGGAGATGAGCGGCCTTAAGACGCCGATTGTCTCGGTGGTGACAGGCGAGGGCGGCTCTGGTGGCGCGCTGGCGCTGTCCGTGGCCGACCGCATCCTGATGCTCTCGAGCTCGGCCTATTCGGTCGTGAGCCCCGAGGCCTGTGCGTCGATCCTGTGGAAGGATACCGAGCGCGCGAATGAGGCCGCTGAGGCGCTTAAGCTCACGGCCCCCGATCTGTTGGCGCTCGGCATCATCGACGGCATTGTTGACGATAGGGGCCTGTCGCATGAGGAGATCGCCGGTGTCGTCATGTCCTCGGCATTTGATGCCTTCGATACGCTTGGGCAGCTCGACGACGCGACCCTCACAAACCTCCGCTACGAAAAGTACCGCGCAATCGGTCAGTACCGCACGATGTGACAAAGGGACAGTCCGCATGTCACATTGGGAAAGGCGTTCCATGTCACAAGTTTCTAACACCTCGTTTACAACGACGGTTTCATCAAACGCCATGGCCGTGGTGGACTATCTGTCCAAAAGCATGATGTCGGCGTTGCCGTTTATTGTCTGCGCGGCGCTGTTCCGCACCGTTGCCGTCATTATGGGCGAAGGCATGCTTGGTCTATGGCCTGCCGATTCCGAAATCTATCGCCTGTTTTACAGCTGGCTGTATAACGCTGGCTATTACTTTTTGCCCATCTATCTTGGTTGGGCCGCTGCCCGCCAGCTCGGTTGCTCGGAGCAGCTGGGCATGATGCTGGGCGGCGTATTGATTGTGCCCGATCTGCTTAAGCTCGTTGATGCCGC
This sequence comes from uncultured bacterium, assembly GCA_905214615.1. GTDB lineage: Bacteria > Actinomycetota > Coriobacteriia > Coriobacteriales > Coriobacteriaceae > Collinsella. Next base: position 14,341 of record CAJMMX010000034.1, read on the forward strand.
ATCGACGACGGGGGCATCGATGACTTTCGTGTATGGTCTACTTCCCGCGCCGGTCAACGATTACACGGCGACTGTTATTCCGATTCTCATCTCGGTGCCCGTGCTATGGCGAGTGGAGTGTTTCTTTCGGCGCGTTATCCCTAAGGCCGTGGCGTTTTCGTTCGTTCCGTTTGCGACCATGCTCGTCATGGTTCCGGTTTCGCTGTGCATTACGGCGCCGGCGGGCAGCTATCTGGGCATGCTGTTGGGACAGCTTATGTTTATGCTTGGCAATTCCGGTGGCATCGTGTCGCTGCTTACGCTCATGGGGCTTGCCGCGGGTTGGGAGTTCCTTAAGATTGCGGGCATCAGCAACGTTGTCCTATCGCTCGCCTATGCGCAGTTTATGAGTGTGGGAACGGATTCGTGCATTCTGATCGCCGCGACGATGGCAACGTTTGCCGTTTGGGGCATGCCCTTTGGTGCGTCGCTTCGCGTTGCGGATAAGGACGAGAAGGCTCTCATGCTGGGCTATTCGATCTCGGGCGTGCTTGGTGGCGTAAGTGAGCCGGCGCTGTACGGTTGCGGCTTTAAATATGGCAGGTGCCTGACGTGCATGGCCATTGGCGGCGCCGTCGGAGGCCTTGTTGCGGCCGTGGGCCACGTTACGGCCTATACCATCGGTATGACGAATGTCCTCATGGTCATTGGTTTTGCCACGGGCGGCATCTCGAACCTGCTATGGTGCTGTGCTGCCGGCGGTGTGGCATTTGCGGTGTCTGCGGCGCTGAGCTACTGCTTTGGCGTGGTGCCGGCGAAGGGGCAGGCGGCAGAAGACGGAGCTGATTCACCCGAAACCTCGAAGAGCGTGGCCGAAGCAAGCGCATAAACCTGTGCGACAAAGGGCGATTTCTTTGTCATGTTCCAAGGTCGTGGCCCGTGTGGGTTGCGGCCTTTTTGTATCTGGAGGACAAAGTGGCTACACTACAATCCGTTTGAGCAATAGATATATAGGTAGTGCCGTGGGGGCGGATATAGATGGTTGAGTGGATTGTTCGTCGTGCGCAGGGCGACCGTGCGCGCGTGGGCACGTTGACGGGCATGGTGTGTATTGTCGCCAATGTGGCGCTTTGTGCTGCAAAGGGTGCCATTGGTGTGGTTTCGGGATCGGTTTCGATCGTGGCGGATGCCATGAACAACCTGTCCGATGCCAGCTCGAATATCGTGAGCGTGCTGGGCTTTAAGCTGGCGAGCAAGCCGGCCGACCCCGAGCATCCTTACGGCCACGGTCGCTACGAGTATCTCTCGGGATTGGTCGTGGCGGCACTCGTGCTGCTGATTGGCGTTGAGCTGGTGAAGTCCTCGGTCGAGCGCGTCATCCACCCCGAACCTGTCGAGTTCTCGCTTGCCCTGGTGGCAGTTCTAGTGCTTTCGATGGTCGTAAAGCTCTGGATGGCGGCCCTTAACCAAAAGCTCGGTGACCGCATTGAGTCCGAGACGCTGCATGCGACCGCGCAGGATTCCAAGAACGATGTTCTAGCCACGGGCGCCGTGCTGGCGTGCGCGATTGTTTCCCAGGTGACGCATATCAATCTTGATGCATGGGTTGGACTTGCCGTTGGCGCCTATATTGGTTGGAGCGGTTTTGAACTCATCCAGGATACGGTGAGCCCGCTTTTGGGCCAGGCGCCCGATCCCAAGCTGGTCAAGCACATTCGAGACAAGATCATGAGCTACCCCGGCGTTTTGGGCGTTCACGATTTGATGGTTCACGACTACGGCCCGGGCAGGAAGTTTGCAAGTGCGCACGCCGAGATGGCGGCCGAGGTCAGCCCGCTGGAAAGTCACGACACGCTCGATAACATCGAGCAGTCGTTTAGGGTCGAAGACGGCATGATCGTCACGCTTCACTACGATCCCATCGTGACCGATGACCCCAAGGTGGCGAGCATGCGCTTGCGCATTCACGCCATGGCTCAGGAGATTGATAACCGCCTCTCGATTCATGACCTACGCTGTGTGCCGGGTCCTACGCACACCAACGTGATCTTTGACTGCGTGCGCCCCTCGGATCTGCAAATGAGTGCCGAAGACGTAAAGCACGCGCTGGCACAACGGGTCGAATCGGAATATCCCAAGTCGATTGCCAAGATTACGATCGACGAAGACTACGTAGGGCATACCCACGAGTAAGGCTGTGCCGGCAAAGCAGGTTATGCAGAAGGGGAGAGCATGAAGAAACTGTATCTACTCCGCCACGGTCAGACGGAGTTCAACGTCAAAAAGCTGGTCCAGGGCCGCTGCGACTCGCCGCTGACCGATCTGGGCCGCAAACAAGCGGGAATGGCAGCCGCATGGCTCAAGGGCCACGGCGTCGTCCCCGATAAAGTGGTCTCTTCGCCTCTAGACCGAGCCATGGACACAGCTCAGCTCGTCGCAACCGAGCTTCTCGGCGCAAACGCTGACGTTGAGCCCTGCGAAGGCATTATCGAGCGCTGCTACGGCACCTTCGAAGAGGGCCCGCACGACGCGCTACCCACCGACGTCTGGGATCCAGGCGAGGACTTAATCCCATTCGGAGGAGAAGGAAGCCGCGCGCTGCAAGAGCGCATGGTAGGCACCCTCACCAATCTCATGGGCGCCAAGGGCATCGAAACCCTCCTAGCAGTAAGCCACGGCAGTGCCAGCCGCCAATTCATCAAGGCTGCAGCCCCAGAGGGCTTCGAGCTCCCAACAAAACTCCCCAACTGCGCCATTATGATTTTCGATTTTGATGAGGCGGAGCCACAAGTAGAGGGCGAGCCAATGCAATGCAGGTTCACCCTCCAGCAAATAGTGGACCCCCAACAAAGTCATTAGCCTGAGCGAGCAGAGTTAAGCAGACATCAACGTGTCGTCTCCCGAGCACGGCGGAGGGCCGGAGAAATATATTAAGGTCATCGCGAGTTCCGCACGCAAAGGAGAGCACTTAATGTGCTCTCCGTCTTGCGCAGGACTGTAGAGCAGGGACCTTAATATATTTCTCCGGCCCTCCGCCGTGCTCGGGAGCCATCCACGCACTTTACCTGCGTAAACAATGTGAGTGAAATATGAATCTCGATGGATACGCCCGCAGCCGTGTATACTAAACAGCTGTGTGAAACCAGGGGAGTATTCTGGCTGGACAAAATGCCTGCTTAATAGGGTTGTCAGGTAGTCCGGGCGCAATACAAGACTGGGGAGCACGTCGTGTAAATAGTGGTCCTCTAGGGGCGTACGCTCGGTGGTGTACGCATTGTCCCAAGACCACGCGAGAGTTGGGATCATATCTTGATCAGCATGATTCTCGGCCGCAAGATTGGCATGACCCAGGTTTGGGACGAGGACGATAACGTCGTTCCCGTCACGGTCATCCAGGCTGGCCCCTGCGCTGTCTCGCAGGTTAAAACTCAGGCAACCGACGGCTATGACGCCGTCCAGATCGGTTTCGGCGACATCAAGGCCAAGAACGTGAACAAGCCCATGGCTGGTCACTTCGCCAAGGCTGGCGTCGAGCCTGTCCGCTTCCTTCGTGAGGTCCGCGTCGAGAACGGCGAGGAGCACAAGGTCGGCGAGGTCGTCACCGTCGCTGATTTCGCTGATGTCGAGAAGGTCGACGTCATCGGTACCTCCAAGGGTAAGGGCTTCCAGGGTCGCATCAAGCGCTGGGGTCAGCGCCGCGGTCCTATGACGCATGGTTCTCACTTCCAGCGTCACCCCGGTTCTATCGGTCAGTGCGCCTATCCTGCGCGCGTCCTCAAGGGCGTCAAGATGGCCGGTCACATGGGTAACGAGCGCGTTACCGTCAAGAACCTTTCCGTTGTCCGCATCGATGCCGAGCAGAACCTCATCTTGGTCAAGGGCGCTGTCCCGGGTGCCAAGAATGGTCTCGTCGCCATCCGTATGGCCTAAGGGCCCAGCCCATTTAGCCCAGCGTCATACCAAGGAGAACACTTAAATGGCAAAGTTTGAAGTAAAGAACAGCGAGGGCAAGAAGGTCGCCGAGGCCGAGCTCGCCGCTGAGGTGTACGGCATCGAGCCGAACATCCACGTTATGCACCACATCGTCAAGTGCCAGATGGCCTCTTGGCGTCAGGGCACCCAGTCCGCTAAGGGCCGCTCTGAGGTTTCCGGTGGCGGCAAGAAGCCTTGGCGTCAGAAGGGCACCGGCCGTGCCCGCCAGGGTTCCATCCGTGCTGCCCAGTGGCGTCACGGTGGCGTTGTCTTCGCCCCCAAGCCCCGTTCCTACGCTAAGCGTATGAACAACAAGGAGGTCAAGCTGGCTATGCGCTCCGCGCTGTCCGCCAAGCTGGCCGATGGCGAGCTCGTGCTCGTCGACGACTACGGCTTCGAGAAGCCTTCCACCAAGGCTGCCGTTGCCATGCTCAAGGCTCTTGGCCTTGAGGGCAAGCGTCTGACCATCATCGTTCGCGATGAGGACGTCAACGCCTACCTGTCGTTCCGCAATATTCCCAAGACGTTCATCATCACCGCTGACGAGGCCAACACCTACGATCTCGTCAACAACAACGCTGTGCTGATGCCCGCCGACATCGCCGCTCACTTCGGGGAGGTGCTTGCATAAATGACCGCCCACGAGATCATCATCCGTCCGATCGTGTCCGAGCGTTCCTTCTCCGGCATGGAGCAGAACAAGTACACGTTCGAGGTCGCCAAGGATGCTAACAAGTATCAGATCAAGGACGCTGTCGAGGAGATCTTCGGCGTCAAGGTCGTTCGCGTGAACACCTTGACGGTCAAGCCCAAGACCAAGCGCGTGCGCTATGTCGCCGGCAAGACCCGTTCTTGGAAGAAGGCCATCGTCACGCTGGCCGAGGGCGACACCATCGAGGTCTTTGGCAACCAGGCCTAAGACTCGCTGCTGTTGAGTGAGCTCATGCCTCCCAAATAGGGGAGGCGAGAGCTCAAGGTTCCGGGCGTATAAAATGGACACGCCCGGAACCGTGTATACGTCCGGTGTCATCGCACCCGAGGCAGAACCTCGAATCCCTGTCTGCGATGGCTAACGGATTCCTATTGAAAGGGATTGTAATGGCTGTAAAGCACCTTAAGCCGACCTCCGCTGGTAGGCGTTGGCAGACGATCTCCGATTTCTCTGAGATCACCTGCACCAAGCCCGAGAAGTCCCTTCTCGAGCCCCTGCCCAAGAAGGCCGGTCGTAACAACAACGGCCGCATCACCACCCGCCACCAGGGCGGCGGCGTGAAGCGTCGTTACCGCGTGATCGACTTCAAGCGCAACAAGGACGGCGTGCCCGCCAAGGTTGCCACGATCGAGTACGATCCGAACCGTTCCGCTCGCATCGCTCTGCTGCACTACGCTGACGGTGAGAAGCGCTACATCCTGGCCCCCAAGGGCCTCGAGGTCGGTCAGACCATCATGTCCGGTTCTGACGCCGACATCAAGCCGGGCAACGCTCTGCCCCTCGCCGACATCCCCGTCGGTACGCTCATCCACGCCGTCGAGTTCCAGCCGGGCAAGGGCGCTGCTATCGCCCGTTCCGCCGGTAACTCCTGCCAGCTGATGGGTAAGGAGGGCAAGTACGCTATCGTCCGTATGCCTTCCTCCGAGATGCGCCGCATCCTCGTTACCTGCCGCGCCACCGTCGGTGAGGTCGGCAACGCCGATCACGCCAACATCGTCATCGGCAAGGCCGGCCGTAAGCGTCACATGAACGTGCGCCCGACCGTCCGCGGTACCGTCATGAACCCTGTCGACCATCCGCACGGCGGTGGCGAGGGCAAGAACCACACCTCTGGTCGTCCCTCTGTTACCCCCTGGGGTAAGCCGACGAAGGGCCTTCGTACGCGCAAGAAGAAGAAGGTCTCGAACCAGCACATCATTCGTCGCCGTAAGAAGTAATTTCGGATACCGAGTTTTAGGAGAAAGCACTTATGAGCAGAAGTCTCAAAAAGGGCCCGTTCGTGGAGACTCGCCTTCTCTCGCGTATCACCGCGATGAACGAGGCTGGCAAGAAGGACGTCGTGAAGACCTGGTCCCGCGCGTCCACCATCTTCCCCGAGATGGTTGGTCACACCATCGCCGTCCACGACGGCCGCAAGCATGTGCCCGTGTATGTTACCGAGTCCATGGTTGGTCACAAGCTCGGCGAGTTCGCGCCGACTCGTACGTTCCGTGGCCACAAGGCCAAATAGGGGGTTAACCGTAAATGGCAACTAAGTCTATTGAAACTGAGGCCACCGAGGTTCGCGCCGTCGCTAAGTACGTGCGTGTTTCCCCCAGCAAGGCCCGCCTGGTGGTCGATCTGATCCGCCGCAAGCCTGTCGCTCAGGCATTCGACATCCTCCACTTCTGCGACCGCGCCGTCGCCGTGGATGTCGAGAAGGTTCTCCGTTCCGCCGTTGCGAACGCCGAGAACAACAACGGTCTGCGTGCCGACAACCTGGTTGTCGCCGCTGCCTATGTTGACGAGGGTCCGACGCTTAAGCGCATCCGTCCCCGCGCCAAGGGTTCCGCTTCTCGCATTCTGAAGCGTACTTCCCACATCACCGTCGTCGTTGCTCCTCGAAAGGAGGCGTAAAGCTGTATGGGTCAGAAAGTCTACCCCACCGGCTTCCGTCTTGGCATCACCGAGAACTGGCGCTCCCGCTGGTTTGCAGAGAAGGATTACGCTAAGACCCTCGGTAACGATCTCGAGATCCGCAAGTACCTCGAGAAGCGTCTTTCCCGCGCAGCTGTCTCCCGCGTCGAGATCGAGCGCGCTGGCGACAAGGTGAAGGTCATCATCCTCACCGCTCGCCCCGGCGTTGTCATCGGTAAGAAGGGTGCCGAGATCGATACCCTCCGCACCGAGCTCGAGAAGGTCGCTGGCGTCTCCAAGGGCCAGCTCTCCGTCGACGTTGTCGAGATCAAGCGCCCCGAGCTCGACGCCAACCTCGTTGCTCAGTCTATCGCCGAGCAGCTCGAGGGCCGCGTTGCCTTCCGTCGCGCTATGCGCAAGGCTGTCCAGTCTGCCCGCAAGGCCGGCGCTAAGGGCATCCGTATCCAGTGCTCCGGTCGTCTCGGCGGTGCCGAGATGGGCCGTCGTGAGTGGTACCGCGAGGGTCGCGTGCCTCTGCACACCCTCCGTGCCAAGATCGACTACGGCACGGCTGTCGCCAGCACCACCATGGGCGCTTGCGGCGTGAAGGTCTGGATCTACCTGGGCGAGAAGCTCCCGGGCCAGCCTGTTCCCAACCCTGCACTCGAGGGCTCTTCCCGTCCTCGTCGTCGTAACTCCGAGAGGAGGGGTCAGTAGTGCTTGCCCCTAAGCGTATTCTTCACCGCAAGGTGCAGCGTGGCTCCATGAAGGGCCAGGCCAAGGGTAATACCGAGCTGCATTTCGGCGAGTTTGGTATCCAGGCTCTCGAGGCCCATTGGATCACCAACCGTCAGATCGAGGCCGCTCGTATTGCCATGACCCGCTACATGAAGCGTGGCGGTCGTGTCTACATCACGATCTTCCCCGATAAGCCCATCACCAAGAAGCCTGCCGAGACTCGCATGGGTTCTGGTAAGGGTAACCCCGAGGAGTGGGTGGCCGTCGTCAAGCCCGGCCGCATCATGTTCGAGGTCAAGGGTGTTCCCGAGGAGGTCGCTCGCGAGGCTCTGCGTCTTGCGCAGCACAAGCTCCCCATCAAGACCAAGATTGTTGCTGCCAAGAACGCTGAGCAGCGCATCGAGAAGGAGATGGCTGAGGAGGCCGCTCTCGAGGCCAAGTGGGCTGCTGAGGACGCCGCCGCCGCCAAGGAGGAGAACTAATGAAGCCCGCAGAGATTCGTGAGCTCTCGGACGCTCAGCTCGTTGAGAAGCTGAAGGAAATGCGCGCCGAGCTCTTTAACCTTCGTTTCCAGATGGCCACCAGCCAGCTGGACAACACCGCTCGCGTCAACACCGTGAAGAAGGACATCGCTCGCGTCCTCACGGAGCAGCGCGCCCGCGAGATCGCAGCGGAGAAGTCCGCTGTCGCCGAGTAGGACCTAAGGAGAGAACATGACTGATTCGCGTAACTCGCGTAAGGTCCGTACGGGTGTCGTTACCTCCGTCTCCGGTGCCAAGACCATTGTTGTCACCATCACCGAGCGCAAGCGTCACCCCAAGTACGGCAAGATGATGACCAGCTCCAAGAAGCTGCACGCTCACGACGAGGAGTGCACGGCTGGCGTGGGCGACACCGTCCGCGTTATGGAGACCCGTCCTATGTCCAAGATGAAGCGTTGGCGCCTCATCGAGGTCGTTGAGCGCGCTAAATAAGCAGTCGCTCTTACGACTTGTACGTTTCCGAAGATGTGCGTATGCCTGGCTTGCATACCACGGGCCGTATAAAGGCTGCGCACCTCTCTTCGGTTCTTAGTTCGGAGGAACATCTACCATGATTCAGATGCAAACCATGCTGAACGTCGCCGACAACTCCGGCGCTCGCAAGATTCGCTGCATCAAGGTGCTTGGCGGTTCCAAGCGTCGTTATGCAGGCATCGGCGATGTGTTCATCGGTGCTGTCCAGGAGGCTACCCCTGGCGCCAACGTCAAGAAGAAGGACGTTGTCCGTTGCGTCGTCGTTCGCACCGTTAAGGAGATCCGCCGCAAGGATGGCTCCTACATTCGCTTTGATGAGAACGCCTGCGTTGTCATCAACAACGATGGTTCGCCCGTCGGCACCCGTATCTTCGGGCCCGTCGCTCGCGAGCTTCGTGACAAGAAGTACATGAAGATCGTCTCGCTCGCTCCCGAGACCCTGTAGTTAGGGGAGATATATGTATATCAAGAAGGGCGATAAGGTCCAGGTTCTCTCTGGTAAGGATCGCGGCAAGCAGGGTGTTATCCTGCGTGCTCTCCCCGCCGAGAACAAGGTCGTTGTCGAGGGCGTTTCGGTCGTCAAGAAGGCCGTCAAGCCCAACGCTGCCAACCAGCAGGGCGGCATCGTTTCGCAGGAGGCTCCCATCGACGCCTCCAACGTCAATCTCGTCTGCCCCGAGTGCGGTAAGGTTACCCGCGTCGGTCACGAGAAGGACGGCAAGAACAAGCTGCGCGTCTGCAAGAAGTGCGGCCACAAGTTCTAAGCTGCCCGCAACATCAAGTTGCTAGCAAAGGCCCGGATGCCACGGCACCCGGGCCTTTTTCTATCCCCACTCGATGACTTCGGTTCTGCCGTCCCGTCATTCCGGTTGCATCCAGTTTTCGGTGCCGTCTCGAATCGAGTGCCGCCAGGTGACACCCTGTCGCGTTTCGTCGGCTTCGGGGACAAAAGTCGGGACAACTCCAAAAACTATTTTCGAACTCAGGGCTTTGAGTTTTTGTTTTTGTCCCAAAGGGCGCGGCGGGATGCCTTTGGAGGCTCGATAGCGCCGAAAACGCCCGTTTTGAAACTTAAATGCCTTTTCGCGTGCAAGCCGCCAGCTGCAATAGGAAGTGAATCAACGCAGGTGGCTTTCAAGCAGTTTGCAAAACTGCAGGTCGCAGGTCTTCATTGCCAGTAGGAGAAATGAGTAGTCTCAGGTGGCTTGCCCATGAGTTGACGAACGGGATTTGAGATTACGCTGA
>CAJMMX010000035.1 GCA_905214615.1 uncultured bacterium
CAAAAAGTGTGGATGCTTCGGGGGTCCAAAATAGGTCGTTCACTTCGCGGAAAAGTATTCACCTTCGTTTTCGCGCAGACACGAATCCGGCCGCCACAACGCAAAACGGGGCCCGCGCGCAGCGCAGACCCCGTCAAAAAAGATAATTCCCGTTACCTAGTACTGCTCGATGCCCATGTAGCGACGAACCTCGGGGCTGTGGTCGAACACCTTGCCGCGGGCGGCGCGCAGCTCGCAGCTCATGTTGTAGAAGAAGATCGGCTCCAGGTACGAACGCACGCTGGCAGGCACGTCGCCCACGCCGTACTCGAGTGCGTCGAGCACCATGACCGTATCGGTGTGCGTGTTGAGGAACGCAAGGGCGCGCTCCTCCATGGGGCGGCACTCGCCCGATCCGAGCTGCACAAAGTAGAACACGCCGGGCTCGGTGGCCTCGAACGGGCCGTGGAAGTACTCGCCGGAGTGGATGTAGCAGCAGTGCTGCCATTGCATCTCCATGAGCGAGCAGATGGCCATGGCGTAGGTCTGGCTAAAGTTGGGGCCGGACCCCAGGATATAGAAGAACTTGTGCTGCTGGCAGAGCTCGGCAAAGCGGTCGCCCAGCTCGGCGTTGACCTTCTCGCGGGCGGCGGGCAGCAGCGCGTCCATCCGCTTGAGGCCAGCGTACATGTCGGCGAGCGCCTCGTAGCCCTCCTGCTGGTCGAGCAGCTCGGCAGCCATCAGAACACCGATGCCCTGCGGCACCTCGGCCTGCGACACGCCCTCGCCCCAGGGGTAAACCCAGGTGGTCCACTTGCCGTTGTCGATCTTGGAGCCTTCGCAGTCGGTGAGGGCGACGACCTCGGCGCCGGCGGCCAGCGCCATCTCGCAGCCGTCGACGACCTCCTGCGTGTTGCCGCTGTGGCTGCAGGCAATAACGAGCGACTTCGGCCCTAGGCTCTTGGGGGCCATCAGGCAAAACTCGCGCGCCGTGTAGACCGTCGAGGTAAACGTGGTTGCCTCGCGCTTGAGCAGCTCGTTGGCCGGCATCAGGTCGATCATCGAACCGCCACAAGCGATCCAAAAGACATTCTCAATCTTGCCCTTGCGCTCGATGATTTCCTGAACCAGATCATGTGCGTTCATGCTGATGCTCCTCCTTGTGTGGCGGCTTTTGGCGACGGCTGCTCGTACCTGCAGTCGTTCTATGTTGTTCTATTTATAGCACGCAAGCAGTCACCGGTGAAGTCATTACAGCAAATTTGTTCTATGTTGTTCTATCTGTGGACGCTAGATGTCGAACACGTAGCGCGAGCCCACTATCTTCTGGCGCCCGAGTAGCAAGGGCCGCTCGTCCGCATCGGTAAAGTACGCCTCCATATAAAAGAGCGGCTCGCCGACCGGCACCTCCAACAGCGGGGCCACCTGAGCATCGGCAAGCGCAATCTCCACGGTGCAGGGGTCGGACTTGAGCGGCGCGCGGCCCGAGTGCTCGGCAACGAGCGCAAAGATTGAGTTATCGGTGAGGTCCTTATCGGCCAGCGTCTGCAAGTAGGGATGGTCGGCGAGCACAAAGGCGTTGTTCTCAAGCATGACGGGGATGCCGTCGGCCGTGCGCACGCGCTCGACCACGATAAGCTCGCAGCCGGGCTCCACGCCAAAGAACGCCGCATCCTCGTGCGTCGCCGCGACCACCGTGCGCGATACCAGGCGCGCTCCGGGCACCATGTCGTTGGCAGCACAACCCTCAGTAAAGCTCTGGACGTCGCCCTTCTGGCGAATCTTGCGCTTGAGCTTGGGAGCGCATACAAAGGTGCCCCTCCCCTGCTGGCGGTTGAGGTAGCCCGCGCGCGACAGCTCCTCGATGGCACGGCGTACGGTGATGCGCCCCACGCCGTAGGACTTCGCGAGCTCCATCTCGGAAGGAATGCGCGAGCCGGCCGCGTACACGCCGCGCGCGATCTCGCCCTTCAGGTCGTCCATGACCTGCTGGTACAGCGGCACGGCGGATACGCCAGCGCGGTCGGTTTTATCGTCGGTTGCCATCGTTACGCTCCATCCCGCGCATGCTCGGACTCAAACTTTTCAATCGCCGCCATAAACTGCTCGCCAAAGGCGTCGGCCTTTTTCTCGCCGATGCCGTTGACCTGGATAAGCTCGTCGCGCGTCTGCGGGCGCAGGCGGCACAGGCCGCGCAGGGCCTTGTCGGAAAAGACCATGTACGGCGCCATCTCGAGCTCGGTCGAGATTTCCTTGCGCAGGGCGCGCAGGCGCTCGAACAGCTCGGCATCGTCGCCCACGCGCGGACGCTGATCCAGCTCGGCCTCCTCGCGCAGCAGATCCACCGCACGGCGAGCACGGGCCGAGGCCTTGCGCTTGGACGCGCGGCGCTTAACAGTAAAGGCAAACGCCTCGTCCTCGACCTCGCCGGCACGCGGACCCAGGCCCACGACCGGATACTGCCCCTGCGAGGTGGCCAAATAACCGCGGCCGCACAGCTGGCCGATGATGTCCTTGATGCGGCCGACCGATTCGCTCGACAGCTCACCATAGCCGCGATCCTCGTCCAGATGCATCTGGCGAATGCGCTCGGTGTTGCCGCCGTGAAGCACATCGGCGATGAGCGACTTGCCAAAGCGCATGGGACGCGTGGCCACATAGCGCACGGTGGCGCGGGCCATATCGGTGACGTCCTCGACCTCGAACTGCGTGAGGCAGTTGCTGCAGTTGCCACAGCCCTCGGCCTCATCCGCGGCGGCGCCGCCCACGGCCGTATGCTCGGCCGCGGCCTCGTCGCCAAAGTAGCGCAGCATGTATTCGCGTAGGCAGCCGGTGGTGTTGCAATAGCCTTCCATCTGACTGAGCAGGCGATATCGGTTCTGGAGCGCCCACGCGCGCTGCTCGTCGTCGAGCGTCTCGTCGGCCGCATCGCCGCGGTCGATCAAAAAGCGGCGCATGCGAAAATCGTTGCCGTTCCACAGCAGGTGGCAGCTGGCCGGATCGCCATCGCGGCCGGCGCGGCCCGCCTCCTGGTAGTAGGCCTCGATGCTCTCGGGCACGTTGTTATGGATGACGTAGCGCACGTTGGGCTTGTCGATGCCCATGCCAAAGGCGTTGGTGGCAACCATCACCTGAATATCGTCGTCGATAAAGGCGCGCTGGCTTTGGCGGCGGGCGTCATTACCCATGCCGGCATGGTAGCGGCCAACGTGAATGCCGCTGGGGCCCAGCGCCTCGGCAAGCTCGCCGGCGAGCTCATCGACGGTCTTGCGGGTCGAGCAATACACGATGCCGCTCTCGCTCGAATGTGCGATCACATAGTCGCGCACCCACGCGGCCTTGGCCTTGTCGCCCATCTCCTCGCAGCCAAAGTAGAGGTTCTTGCGATCGAAGCCCGTCACCACCGTCGCGGGATTTTGCAGGCCGAGCATCTGCTGAATGTCCGCGCGCACACGCTCAGTCGCCGTAGCGGTAAAGGCCGCCACGATGGGGCGCTGCGGCAGGGAATCGATGAACTCACGAATCTGCAGGTAGGCGGGACGGAAATCCTGGCCCCATTGGCTCACGCAGTGGGCCTCGTCAATGGCCACGAGCGGCACGCCAATGCCGCCGTCCGCCGCGGCCTCCTGCGCAAAGGCCAAAAAGCGTGGCTCGAGCAAGCGCTCGGGCGCCACGTACATAAGCTGGTAGCGGCCCTCGCGCGCCCGCTTGAGCACGGTGTTTTGCTGGGCCGGAGTAAGGCTGGAGTTGAGATAACTGGGGCGCGCACCCGCCGCGAGCAGCGCGCGGGTCTGGTCCTCCATAAGCGACAGCAGCGGACTCACCACAAAGGTGATGCCGGGCAGCATGAGCGCGGGTACCTGGTAGCAAATGGACTTGCCGGCGCCCGTGGGCATAACACCCAGCGCATCGCGACCGGCAAGGATCGCATCGACCATGCGGTCCTGTCCCGGGCGAAACGAGGTGTAGCCAAAATAGGCGCCGAGCGTGTCGAGCGCCGTCTGTTGCATGCTATCGGTCATGGTTTCCTAACGTCCAAGTCATCTGCCGCCGATTATACGCCGCCACGCGGACCGGTGCCGTACGGCTGTCAGCCACGCTCATTCTGCGGGTAGTCATTGGGGACGTTCTTGAATGACTAGTCGTTTAAGAACGTCCCCAACGGCTAAGCTCTTGACAGGCGTGGAAACGTCTCAGGTTGAGCATAAGTCAGCGAAAACGCCCCTAAGCGAGCAAGGTGACGTGAAAGAGGAGGGAAGCGTACTTCGGTACGCGACCGACGATTGAACGTCAGATTGCCGCTTAGGGGCGTTTGCAGCGTCGACCGGTCCGCCGTTCGCTAGAACGGCGGAACCAAGGGCGCAGCGTCGGCCCGTTACGCGGTTTGGTAAAACCGCGTAACTTACATGACCATAACGTAACGCGATCCCACGTAGTACTGCTTACCCATCAAAACCGGCTCGCCATTGGGGCCGATAAAGCCGGCACGCAGGTTGAGCAGCGGGTCGTGCGGGGCAATGCCCAGCTCGGCGGCCTGCTCGGCGTTGGCGCGAACGGCCTCGACCGTGCGGTAGCCAACCGAGACAATCGGCGTTCCGCCAACACGCTCGACCTCGGCAAAAATCGACTTGTCCTCAAGATCGGCCGTCAACAGCTCACGGTAAGCGTCAAACGGCACAAAAATGTTCTCCTCAAAGATGGGCTCGCCGTCGGCCGTACGCACGCGCTTGATATGCAGCAGCAGCGCATCCTTCCGCAGGCCAAAAAACTCCATCTCGTTTTGGCGCGCCGGAACGATCTGGCGATCGACCACATGCGCGCCGGCCTTCATGCCGTTATCGGCACACAGCGCGGTAAACGTCTGCAGCGTCGAGGCGTGAAACTGGCGATTGATGTGCGGCGTGGAAACAAAGGTGCCGCGGCCCTGCTGCTTAACCAGGTAGCCATCGGAGCAGAGCTCCTCGACGGCGCGGCGCACCGTAATGCGGCTCACCTCGTACTGCTCGGCAAGCTCAAGTTCGGACGGAATACGCTCCTTGGGTGCATAAACACCTTTCTCAATCGCATCCTTGATCTCGTCGTAAATCTGCTGGTAAAGCGGTGCATTTTTGGGCGCAGGCATATCTGATCACTCTTATCAAAATATCGAAATAACTAATACGTATATAACGTCTTTTTATATGTTATCTCAGTTTGATAAAACGATACACCACATACAGCAAATCCTTACTTGCCGTCGTCCTGCTGCAGGCTGTCCTGTTCACTGAGGCGCGCCTGACGACTCGCTATGCGAGCGGGCTTGTCGGGATCGGGAACGGCCGTGGGCATGGGCTCGTCGACATGACCGCCCCACCAGCCGCCCACAAAGTTGAGCGTGTGGAACACATTGATCACGGCGCCGGGATCAATGTCGCACACTAGCTTGATAATGTCCTGGCTCTCGTAGGTCGAGACAACGGTGTGCAGCAGGTACATCTTTTCACGGCTGTATCCGCCGATGACCTCGGCGCAGCTAATACCATGCTGAAAATGGTCAACATAGGCGGTCATGACCTCATCGGCCTTGCGCGTTGTGATCTGCAGCGTCACACGGTCGTAGCGATGATAGAAGCTGTCGATGGTCTTGGTCGAAATAAACTGGAACACGATGGAGTACGCCGCGTTGTCCCAGCCAAACATAAAGCCAAAGATCGCCAGGATAAAGCAGTTGAAACCAAAGATGACACCCCAGATGGTCTTGCCCGTGTGGTTGGAGACCCACAGCGCGATAAAGTCGGTGCCGCCGGTTGATGCACCGGACTTGAGCGCGATGGCAGCACCCAGACCCGAGACCACGCCGCCAAAAATGATGAGCATAATCTTGTCGCCCAAAAACGGAGAGAAATGGAAGATGTTGAGGAACAGCGATGAGAGCACGACCTGCATCATCGAGAAGATGACGAAGCGCTTGCTAATGCCGCTCCAGCATAGGAGCGCCACGGGGATGTTGAGCGCGAGCATACCGAGCGAGATGTCGATGTGAACGCCGCCCAGCGAGGTAACGCGATCGAGCAGGACCGCGACACCGGTGAGACCGCTCGGAAGCAGGTCGGCGGGCCGAATGAACGCCTGGATCAGGAATGTCTGGAGAACGGCGGAAATGGTGACCGCCACGGCGGTGATGGCACGGCGGACGATGGTGAGACGGCCGAGCATAAGCACGCGGTCCGTGAGCTGATCGATGGCGTTCGCCACGCAGGCTCCTTTCGAAGGCAGATGTAGTTGTGGGGCATGGCCGCGATTGTAGCATGGAGCGTGCGGGGGCGCCTCAATTCACCCTCTCTCGACAACCAAAACGGGACCGGTAACCCCACAACCAAAGGCCCAAATTCTAAGTGAGTAGACTTTTCGCGACCTCCCGAGCACAGCCAATAACAGCCACCTCTGTGACCTGCGGTTTTACTAAGTCAGAAACGCTTTGTGCCCGGCCTGCGCCAAAAAGTCTACTCACTTAGCCCGAATCGAAGCCAAACGGATCTAAATTGATGCCAAATTAAGCCAATCTGCAGCAAATGACGCGTGAACCAGTGCTTCTCGCGGTGGATTGACACTACAGAGCGGCCAAAATGTCGGTCAGGTTGTCGATGACGACGTCGGCGGCGGACTGGTCCAGGTTGACGCCCTCATGCGGACGCAGTGCCAGGACGCGGGCGCCGGAGCGCTTGCCAGCCTCGATGCCCAACGGCGAGTCCTCGATAACCAGGCACTCGGCGGGGTCAACTCCCAGCGTCTCCATGGCACGCAGGTAGATCTCGGGGTCGGGCTTAAACGCACTGCACTCGTGACCGCTGATGGTGTAGTCCAGCACGTCGGCGATACCGGCAATCTCAACCAGCTCGTCGATGAGCTCGCGGTAGGACGAGCTCGCGATGGCACACTTCACGCCGCGTTCGTGCAGTTCGCGCATCACCGGCTCCGTCTGCTCGTTGAGCAGCTCGGCATACGGAACGGGGTGGACCGGGCTGTAGACCTGCTTGTACTCCACACGCAGGCGCTCGCGCAGCTCGACATCGTCGGGCACCAGCGCCTCCCAAATGGCAGGCTCGTTAGACCCCGAAAGATCGGGAATCTCGTCAAAGTGGAAGCCCTTCTCCTCCATAAACGCCACGCGGCGACGGTTGTAGAACCACTCGGTATCGACCAGCACGCCGTCCATATCAAACAGCACTGCCTTGATCATACGCATCTCCTCCCACCTGCCAAAAAGAGACAGGTTTATTTTGGTAGGTTTTATCTGGGGTTTTGCGGCGCAACGAACACGCCCTCCCAAAACAGAAAAGGGGACGGGGTGTAAACCCCATCCCCTCTCAATCAACCCGTAAGGTCTACTTACTTGTGATTAGTAGGAAAGCTTCCACATGTAGCGACGCATGGTCAGCGGGTGCTGACGGGCCTCGGCGATCTGGTTGCCGTACTCGCGCATAACGGCGAGGTGCAGCAGCGGGTTGAAGTAGGTGACGACGCTCGCCGGCACGGCGTCAGCCAGGCCGTAGTCCTTGGAGTCGATCAGAGCGACCTTGGCGCCCATGCGCTTAAGGAAGGTGAGGGCGCGAGCGTCCATCGGACGGGTAGCACCGTCGGACATGAAGAAGACGTAGGGCTTACCCTCGGTGGAAACCTCGAACGGGCCGTGGAAGTACTCGCCGGTGTTGTAGGCGGCGGCGTCGATCCACTGCATCTCGGTGAACAGGAAGGCGGCGTGAGAATAAGCCATCTTCTCGGAGGCACCGGAGGCCATGAAGTAGATCATCTTGTCGTCCTTGAAGTCTTGGGCGAACTGCTTGGCGAGGCCCTTGGCGGACTGAGCGGCGTTCTCGCAGAGCTCGAAGACGTTGGTGAGGCCGGTGATCATGTCCTCGTAGTGGTCATAGCCCTCGGTCTGCTGAAGGATCTCGAGAGCAAGAGCGATGGCGTAGCCAGGCTTCTCGCACTTGGCAGCGTAGTTGGCATGGAAGCCGTGAACGATGACGTGGTCGGCGTCGACGGTCAGAGCGGAGCCGGCCTTGTTGGTGAGGGAGACGACCGGGCAGTTGTGCTTCTTGGCGGTCTTGTTGGCCTCGACGGTCTCGGGCGTGGAGCCACCGAGGGAGCAGGTGATCACGAAGGTGTGCTCGTTGACCCAGGAAGGCGTGTCGTAGTTGAACTCGTTAGCGGTGAAGATCTGAACGTTCAGCTTGTCCGTGTTGTTGGCCAGGAAGTACTTGGCAGGGTAAAGGTCGGACATGGAAGCACCGCAGCCGACGAAGGCGACGCTGTGGATCTCGTGGTTGGACAGGACGTCAGCGACGATCTGCTTAGGGAGGTTAAGGTCGATCTCGTACATCTGACACATTCCTTTCGATTTTTTGCGGCGCCACATTGCCGGGCGCTCGCAGGGTTACCGTGATTTGGACCGAGTCGCCGGCCCGTTGAGGATGTGTCAAAGGAACTGTCCCTTTGACACATCTAGGGATGGAAGCCTGCCTGGGGTATGGGATGCCAGGCAGGCCCCCGGGGAAAGCGGTTAGACGCTTGGTCGCGACTAGGCCAGGATGCCGGCCGCGGAGAGGGCGATGCCGCCCACGATGGCGATCACGAGAAGCCAACCGGTGTTGACGTTCTTCTTGATGAGCCAGTACATAAGGCCGGTGAGGCCGAGGGAGATCATCTGGGGCATCATGCCGTCCAGGATGTCCTGAATCACGACGGTGCCCTCAGCGAACTGCAGCGGGGTGGTGGCGCCGATCAGCGTAGCGATCATGCCGCCCACGGACATAAGACCCACGATGCCGCAGACATACATGAGCTTCTCCATGAGGTCGCCGCCCTGGAGCTTGCTCAGGTACTCGTGGCCGCCCTGATAGCCGATCTTGGCTGCGAACCACGTGATCAGCACAGAGGGCACGATGGAGATGAGCATGGCCAGGATCGGGCCCATGATGGAGCCCTGCTGAGCCAGCTGAACACCCAGGCCAAAGGCGATAACGCGGATGGTGCCCTGGAAGAAGGAGTCACCGATGCCGGAAAGCGGACCCATAAGGGAGGTCTTGACCGCGTTGATCGAATCGGGGTCGAAGTTCTCGGGATCCTTGGCGTACTCTTCCTCCATGGAGGCGGCGAGGCCCAGGATGAAAGCGCTCGTCTGCGGGGTGCAGTTGTAGAACGCCATGTGACGGTGGTAAGCCTCTTTCTTAGCAGCGAGCTGCTTGGGGTCGGACTCGTCCGGATAGAGGCGATCGAGCGTGGGAACCATGCCGTAGAGGAAGCCCATGTTCATCTGACGCTCGTAGTTCCAAGAGGCCTGGATGGCCCAGGAGCGCCAGAAGAACTGGCTGACCTTCTTGTTCAGGGACACGTCCTTGGTTGCGGTTGCCATAGTGTGTTCCTCCTTAGTCTTCGTCGTCTTCGAGCGGATCGTAGTCGGAATCGACACCGGCGGCTGCATGGGAACCGTTGAACTTGAAGCCCATGAAGACGACAGCCAGGCACACACCGATCAGAGCGACCGCGATGACGGACAGGTTGAGGTAAGCGGCGAGCAGGAAACCGATGAACAGGAACGGAGTCATACCCTTCTTGATCATCATGGTGAGCAGCAGGGCCAAACCGTAGGCGGTCATGATCTTGGTCGAAACGTTAAGACCAGTGGACAGCCACTCGGGAACCATGTTGACGATGGCCTGAACCAGGTCGGTGCCAACAAAGACGGCGAGGAAGATCGGCAGGAAGTACATGACGGCGTACAGACCGGAGCCGGCGCAGATGTGCATGCGATAGGCGGTCTTGAACTTTCCGTTATCGATCGCGCTATCTGCCACATGGGTGAGGGCGGCGATGATGGAACGGAACACGATGCCGAGGAGCTGACCCAGGACGGCGACCGGGATGGCGATCGTCATGGCGGTCTCGGCGGAAGCATCGGTCAGGCACGCAAAGGCAGCGGCCACGATGCCGCCCAGGACCATATCGGGCGGAACGGCGGCGCCGACCTGCACCAGGCCCATGGACACGAGCTCGACGGCGGCACCGACGGCAAGGCCGGTGGGCACATCGCCCAGCAGCAGACCGACGAGCGTAGCGCCAACGAGGGGCTGCTCGAAGTTAAGACGACCGAGCAGGCGGGAGTCCCACATGCAGAACACGCCGACGAGGCCGACGAGCACCGCACTGATGAACGTATTCATACCCTTCTCCTTTCAGTCAGGCAAAAGCCTGGTTGATTACAGCTTGGCGTCGATGTCGACGCTCTGATACGTAGGGGTCTGCTGGACATAGAGCTTAATGCCCATGTCGAGCAGCTGGTTGACGTCGGCCTTCTGGGTGGCGTCGAAGAAGACGGAGCTGTCCTTGCCGCCGACCTGTTCGGCACCGTCGTGGTTGGCGGTGGCGCCCAGGTTGATGGCGTCGAGCTTGTAGCCCTGGCAGAACTGCAGCATCTCGGCAGTGTTGCCAAAGACGAACATGACGCGCTCGCCGAGGGTGTTGAGCTTGTCCATCTTGGCGAGGGCACGCTCGACGGTGAAGACGTTCAGGCGCACGCCCTGGGGCTTGGCCAGCTTAAGAGCGCCCTTCTTGATGTCATCGTTGGCGGCAGCGTTGTCGACGACGATGATGCGCTCGGCCTGAACCTTGGTGGTCCAGGTAAAGACGACCTGGCCGTGCAGCAGACGGTAGTCAAGACGTGCGAGGACGATCTTGGCGGGACCGGAGCTGTGACGGGACGCCTTGGCCTTCTTGGCGGGAGCCGCGGCGACCTCGACCGGTGCGTTGGGGTTGGTCAGACCGGTGCGGGCCTCGTTGATGAGGGCCGCGAGCTCGGCACCCTTGACGGGGGCGGGGCTCATAGCGAGCGTCAGTGCCAGCGGAATGTTGAAACCGCTGACAACCGTGAACTTCGTGCCGTTCTTGGAAAGCTCGACCATGCTGTTGTTGACCGAGCTGCCGAGCATATCGGTCAGCACATAGACGGTGTCGTCCGCGTTGAACGTGGCGATCATGGCGTCCACCTTATTGGTGATGGGCTCCTTGTCGTCACGAGCAAGCGACACGACGTGGACGTTCGACACGTCGCCGAGAACCATCTCGAGCGTGTCTTTGGCGCCTGCGGCCAGGCCGCCATGAGATGCGAGAATGATCTGATTCATCTTGCCTCCTCCTTTTCGTTATGGTCATTATAACGTCTTATACGTTGCTTATTTTGCTAATTAGTATATAAACCGTTCGCGGGTGAAAAACGACCGTTGGCGGGTTTAACGCAATCGAAACGATGGTCTTGGGTAGGTCGGCGCTGGCTAGGCACCGCCCGGCCAAACGCCGGGCGCTACCTGCTCAAACACTCCGCCAATCCCCTATCGCACGAAGTACCAGGGGCTTTCCTGCACGGTGGGCTCCAGCGTAATGCCCGTGCGCTCGCGGAACAGATCCATGTCCTGCGATTTCTCCGTCCACCACGCGTTGGGCTTAAAGGTCATGCTCTCAATGACATGGTCGACAAACACACTGTTGCGCAGCTTGGAAAAGTCGGTGTTCATGATCACGATGGACGCGAGCACCAAAACGATGCCCAGAACCTTGATCGTACCGGCGGGCTCGGCGTAGACACCAATGCCCAGCAGCACGGTGACGACCGTCTCGAATGACATTACGACGGGAACTTTCGACGTCTCGAGCCCCATGGACAGACCCTGCATATATAAGACATAGGCCACGGCTGTGGGGATGAGTCCAAAGCCAAGGAACAGCAGCAGCAGCTGTGGCGACATTGCTGCGGCGACATCTGGCCACGGAGCCGCGATAGCCGCCATAACCGCACCGCCAAAAACAAGGCCCCAAAACGTGACAGCCAGCGGGTGGACCGTCTTGGTTGCTATCCGGCTAAACACCGCGAGCGACGCGCCACAAAAGCCCGCAATCACGCCCGACGTGACGCCCCAAACCGAAAAATGAAAACCGGAAAGGTCGCCATCGGTCACTGCAAGTACACAGCCACCGATGTTAAAAGCGATGGCAACGAGCTTGTTGGGAGTCACATCCTCGCGATAAAGTACGCGACCGAGCATGACGCCAAACACCGGCGAGGTGTAAAGCAGCACCGAGGCCGTGGACATGCCCACCTCGCCCATGCACTCGTAATAAAGCGTGTTAGCGGTGGCGAGGCCGATAATGCCAAGAAGCGCACAAGGAACAAGCTCTTTAGGACTTGCCTTGAACAGTGCCAGGGGACCCGATGCCTTTCCCTCACGAGCACCTCCCTGGCAACCCATGAATGCCAAGACCGGAGCCATTAAGACGGCACCCGACAACAAGCGAAAGGCAGCCATACTCTGGGACGTAACGCCCATGGCCGAGATGCCGTTTACAAAGATTCCGATGCTGCCCCACATAAGCGCGGCGATCAGCACCAGCACATAGCCCAGATTGCTTTTCTTCAACGCAGCCTCCTCGGTATTGTTTCCAATATGTTTCACACTACGTTATAGTCGTTATATACATTTTTCAAGGCACAAATCGGCAGACGGGAAAATCTGCTTTTCCGCTACAACCCATTAGTGCAAAGAGGCCAGGTTCATATGCACCAACTTGGTGCAAAGTAACCTGTCCCCAATGCACCAACCCCTTAACAAACACGACGACGCCGACGTTTTGGCAACGTCAGCGAGCGCCCGTCATTTGAGCCAAGGTGCCGTGAGATGAAAAGGCGCTGACCTTCTGGTCGCGCCTTTGAAATTGAACGGCAGATTGGCCAAATGCCGGGCGCGCAGCGTCGAGCCGTTACGCCGTTCGGTAGAACGGCGTAACTAGTAGTCCAGCTTCCACATGTAGCGGCGCGTCATGTAGTCCTTGTGAGTGACGGCAGAAAGCGCGCGCATATACACGTTGTTGAGGATCGGCGCAAAGATCAGGTGGTTGAAGTATTCGCTCACGCTGTCCTTGATGTCGTTGAGGCCGAGCTCCTTGGCGTCGAGCTGATAGACGCGCTCGCCACCGTACTGGTTGACGAAGCGGATGCCGCGCTCGTCGTTGCAGCGGCTGCGGCCGACGCTGATGAGCTGGAACAGCGAAGTGCGCTTGTCCAGGATCTCGAAGGGGCCGTGGAAGAAGTCACAGGTGTTGATGGTGCAGGAGTCGATCTGCAGCATCTCCTGCACGTTGCAGATGCTAAAGACGTAGGCGGCACCAAAGAGCGGACCCTGAGCCATGACGTTGATGCAGGGCTTGTCGGCGTTCTGCTCGGCCCACTTGGCGGCGAGCGGACGGGTGTACTCGACGGCCTTGCGATAGATGGGGTCAACCAGGTCGAAGGCGGCCATAGCGGTCTCGTACTCGGCGTAGCCCTCGGTCTGCTGCGTGAGTTCCATGGCGATCATGGTCACGACGGCGGAGTTGGTACGGCCCATGCAGGACTCGTCGACGGCCAGGCTGTCATACTGGATCTTGTAGTCGCAGACCTCGGTGAGGCCGGACTCGTCAACATAGATGGCGATGGTACTGGCGCCGTGGTCCTTGGCGACCTGGGCGGCGACGATGGTCTCCTTGGTGCCGCGCATGGACACGACGACGGCCAGGGTGTTCTCGTTAACGTAGGCGGGGGTTGCGTGCACGAACTCGTTGCTGGTGTAGCTGGAGCTCACGACCTGCGTGGCCTCGTGCTCCATAAAGTACTGGGCAGGATAGTTGCCGCCGTTGGATCCGCCGGCGCCAATCCACACGACGCGCTTGATGCCGCCCTTGTCTGCCTTGTCAGCCAAAACCTGGGAGACGACATCCTTAACCTGTTCCTGAGTAGTCATCGTGCATCAGCCTTTCTTCTCGTTTGATGCTCTCGATGGCATACAAGTTACATACATGTTTTGGCTATGTCGACTAGTTGTATGCTATATTTGTCTTAGAAATTATGCTGGTAAGGTTTTCGATGACTCGTTACCAGCAGTTTTATTGTTGTATTGGATACATGCTTGATTAGGTAAGCATACAAGTTAGATACAGGTTAGTCGTATGAGCGCTTCATCTAAAAAGAAACTGACCCAATACGAGCGTCTGGCGAGCACGCTGCGCGACCGCATCGCCGCCGGCACCTACGCCCGTGGAGACAAGCTGCCGTCCGAGATGGAGCTCATGGACGAATCGGGGCTGTCGCGCAGCACCGTGCGCCACGCCCTTAAGGTGCTCGTCGATGAGGGCCTGCTTCGCACCGAGCGCGGGCGCGGTGCCTTTGTGGCCGACACGCCGGCGCTCCACGAGAACAACCTGGTGTTTTCGAGCTACACGGCACAGGTACAGGGTCAGGGCATGAAGCCCACCACGCGTACCGTGGACTCGGGCTTTGCCAAGGCAACGGGCAGCGTGGCCAAGTTCTTTGACGCTACCGTGGGCAGCAAGCTCGTCAAACTTGTCCGTCTGCGTTATCTGGACGATGCGCCACTGTGCCTGGAGACCACCTATTTGCCGCCAAGCTTTGGATCGCTCATCGATCGCGATATCAACGGTTCGCTCTACGCCACGCTGCGCCAAGAATTCCATCGCGCGCCGGCACAGGGGCATAAGACCTTTGAGGTGTGCTATGCCTCGCAAAACGAGGCGTTTTTGCTCAACGTTGAGCGTGGGCAGGCGCTGATCTTGATCACTGACTACGTCTACGACACCGACGGCCGCCCGCTCCATGTCTCCAAGCGCATCCAACGCACCGACCGCGCCAAATACACCGAGCCCATCGGCTAACCACCACAATGGGGACAGACGCCTCCGTGGTGGTTTTAGGCGGGAAGGTCGGGGAACCAGGTTGGTTTGGACTGGTTGGGGGTGCGCTCGGCCAGGACCAGCTCCATCCAGCACATGTCGTACCAGCGGCCGAACTTTTGGGCACAGCGGTCGAAAGCACCCACCAAGCGATATCCCATATGGGCATGGAAGTCCTGGCTGTTGTGCGTTAGATACTCGTCGTCCTTGTCGTGCGGCACGGCGATGAGCGCGCACATGTTGGTGATGCCCATCGCGATCAGGCACTGCTTGAGCGCATCGTGCAGCTTGCGGCCCAGCCCGCCGTGGCGCACGTCGCGTGCCAGGTAAATCGACGTCTCGACCGACCAGTCATAGGCCTCGCGGTTGTTGAGCGGGCTCACATAGGCATAGCCTACCGGAAGCCCGTCCAGCTCCATCACCAAATACGGGTAGCGCTTGAGCGTACGCTCGATGCGCCCGGCGAACTCCTCAACGCTCGGTACCTCGTATTCGCAGGTAATCGCCGTCTGGCGCACATATGGCTCATAGATGGCAAGCAACGCCGGCGCGTCTTCGGGCGTCGCCAGGCGAATCGTCGGCTCGGACATCTTGGCCATACAGCCCCTCTCAAAAGCAAAGGCCGCCTTGCGCCAAACCCAGGCGCAAGGCGGCCCTCGTCATTGCATCAAGCTACAGGACAGCCGCCAGCGCGTCGATGTCCTCCTGCGTCGTGGCCCAGCTGGTGCAAAAGCGCACCACGGTGTGGGTCTCGTCGTACTTTTCCCAGTACTCGATCGAAGCATGCTCGCGAATGCGGGCCATGTCCTCGTTGGGCAAAATCACAAACTGCTGGTTGGTGGGCGTCTCCAAGAAGAACTGGTAGCCGCGCTCATGCAGCACGCGACGAAGCGCCTGCGCCGTCTCAATCGCCTGGCGGCCAATCTCAAAATACAGGCCGTCGGTAAAGAGCGCCTCAAACTGAACGCCCGTCAGACGGCCCTTGGCCAGCAGCGCTCCGTGCTGCTTAATGCGCGGAATGGGGTGTGCCGGAGCGTGCATGCCGCAAAACACCACGGCCTCGCCGCAAAGCGCGCCGCACTTGGTGCCGCCAATGTAGAACACGTCGCACAGCTGCGCCAGCTCGGGCAGGGTAATGTCGCACTCATCGGCCGCCAGCGCATAGGCCAGACGGGCGCCATCCACAAACAGCGGAATCTGGCGCTTCTGGCACACCGCATGAATCGCCGCAAGCTCGGCGGCGGAGTACAGCGTGCCGTACTCGGTCGATAGGCTCACGTACACGGCACCTGGGAACACCGTGTGCTCGTAGCTCTCGTTTTCGTAAAACGCCTGGATATAGCTGTCGAGCTCCTCGGCATGCATCTTGCCCTCGTAGCCGGGAATGGTAAGCACCTTGTGGCCGCCAAACTCGATGGCACCCGCCTCGTGGCAGGCAACGTGGCCGGTCTCGGCTGCAACGACGCCCTCGTAGGGCGCAAGCAGCATGTCAATCACCGTCGCGTTGGCCTGTGTGCCGCCCACCAGGAAAAATACGTCGGCATCGGGAGCCTGACAGGCCTCACGGATGAGCCGCTTGGCACGCTCGGTGTGTGCATCGGTGCCGTAGCCGGGCTGCGGCTCCATATTAGTGTCGACGAGCGCCTGCAGCACTGCCGGATGTGCGCCGTGGGAATAGTCGTTGTTAAACGCGAGCATGGTAATCCTCTCTAGCCGGGCACGAGCCCGATGATTCAGGTGCCGCTATTGTACGCCGCTCGGATAGGCAATGCGCGCGGCAAGGCACTCAAGCGCCAGCACCAGGGCAAAGCCGCAGCTCACGTCACTCAAAAAGTGCGCACCGATCACGATACGACCAAAGGCGACGAACGCCGCAACCACAGCGGCGACCCAAAAGACCGCGCGGCGGCGCGACGGCTTTTCCTTAAAGGCCGCCGCGGGAAGCCCGGCGAGCATAAGGCCGATCGCCGCGTGTGCCGTGTGTCCGCTCGCAAACGACTTAAAGCCGTCCTTGATCACGCCGGCGGCGATATAGGTCCACTTGTCGGGGTTGCCGATCACCCACCACGGCTGAAAATCGAGCCCCTGCGTCACCTCGATCACGCGCATGCGCGGGCGCGACCACAGTGGCTTGACGATCACGTTGAGGATAATGGCCTGAGCGACCCACACGGCAAGCACCATCAACGCCCAGCGCGTGAGATCGTCGGGCGCGGTGTCGCGCGTAAGGCGATAGGCGATGAGGTTGGCCGCGATGACCAGCACAAACGTCAGCACCAACTGAACCACGATGAGTTTGCCGCCAACCCGCAGGGACGAAACGATCTCGTAGCCGACCAGGCCCACGTTGACCAGAACGCCCAGCACGGCGAGCCATTTGCTCCCCCTGGAGTCGGGACGCACCGCGCGTACGAGCATAACGCCTGCGACGCTCGCCGTCAGCTCAAACGGCAGCTCGCCGGCGGCCTCGATAAAGCGGCCGTACATGCTGGCGATGTTGAACAGCGCGCTCGAGATCTGGTAATCGAAGAAGCTGCCCACGCCCAGACAAAGGCACAGGACGACCGCGATAGCGGCGACGTCTTTCTTATAGATGTACCCGAACATGCTTTCCTTTCCATCGGGCGAAGTTTTCAACCTGCAACGTGGCGGGGCAAAGAATCCTTGTCCCGCCACGCCACCTACCTGTTATTCATCATCGCTAGCACCCAGCTGCTGCAGCAGCATGAGTGCGGCCGCCACGGGACCGGCCTCGTCGTTGGCGTCGAGACCGCGGCCCAGGCCGCTGCCCACACCGGCGCCCGCCTTGTAGGGCACCGACAGCTTGCGGCTCTTGGGGAAGCTCACCGCGCCATAGCGGGTCTTAAGCTCAAAGGCCACCTTCTTGGGCACGTCGACGCCCAAAAACGTGATGCGACCGCCGCTGAGCGTGACGCTCTCGAGCCCCAGGCGCTCGCCGCGAATACGGATGCGCGCGCGGTTGAACAGGTTGAGCCCTGCCAACGGCAGCTCGCCATGCGCGGCCTCGGTCTCTTCCTGCACCTCATCGATGCTCTCCAAGTCCTCGGCCGCTGCGAGCTTACGGTACACGAGCACGCGCTGATCCACCGCCGGCAGGTACTCCTCGGACAAGAAGTAATCGGCCGGCAGGTTAATGCCCACGCTCGCCGCCTCCACGCCGGCGTCGTCGTCGCCGCGCGCCTCGGCCACGGCCTGGCCCAGCATCTGTGTAAACAGGTCAAAGCCCACGCTCGACAGATTGCCGTGCTGCTCGGCGCCCATAAGCGAGCCGGCGCCACGAATCTCCAGGTCGCGCATGGCGATGCGCATGCCGCTGCCCAAGTCCTGGAACTCGGACAGTGCGGTCAGGCGCGCCGTTGCCTCCTCGGTGAGCGGCAGCTCGCCCGGGAACATAAAGTATGCGTAGGCCTGTGTGGCAGAACGGCCCACACGGCCCTTGAGCTGGTAGAGCTGTGCCAGGCCCAGGCGCTGCGAGTCCTCGATGATGAGCGTGTTGGCGAACGCGTTGTCGATGCCGCTCTCCACGATGGTCGTGGCGATGAGCACGTCGATCTTTTTGGTCGCGAACTCGATCATCACGTCCTCGACCTCGCGCGGACTCATCTTGCCGTGCGCCACGCCCACGCGCGCCTCGGGCGCGGCCTCGTGCACGCGCGCCACGGCGTCGTCGATGGTCTTGACGCGGTTGGACACGTAGTACACCTGGCCGCCGCGACCCACCTCCAGGCGAATCGCCGCGCTCACCACATCGGGGTCGTACTCCCCCACGTGCACGATCACGGGGCGGCGCCCGGTCGGCGGCGTGGTGATCAGGCTCATGTCGCGCACGCCGCTCGTGGCCATCTGCATGGTTCGCGGAATCGGCGTTGCCGAAAGCGTGAGCACGTCAATCTGCTCACGCAGGTTCTTGAGCTGCTCCTTGTGCTGCACACCAAAGCGCTGCTCTTCGTCGATGATCACCATGCCCAGGTTCTTGGGGTTCACGTCGGCAGAAAGCAAGCGGTGCGTGCCGATGAGCACATCGATCGTGCCCTCGGCAAACGCCTTGAGCGCGCGCTTTTGCTGCGCCGGGGTGCGGAAGCGGCTGAGCACCTCGACCTCGAGGCCAAACGGGGCAAAGCGCTCAAAGAACGTCTCGTAGTGCTGCTGGGCCAGAATGGTCGTGGGACAGAGCACCATGACTTGGCGGCCGGAGTCCACGCACTTAAACGCCGCGCGCAGGGCGACCTCGGTCTTGCCGAAACCCACGTCGCCGCACAGCAGGCGGTCCATGGGCTTGGGCGCCTCCATGTCCGCCTTAATGTCAGCGATAGCCTCCAGCTGGTCGCGCGTCTCGTCGTAGGGGAAGCTCTCCTCCATCTCAATCTGCTCGGGCGTGTCGGGCGGACAGGCGATACCGGTAATCGACGAGCGGCGCGTATACAGGTCGACCAGGTCAAACGCCAGCTTTTTGGCGTTCTTGCGCGCCTTGTTGGTGGCGCGCGTCCAGTCGGCGGTGTTGAGCCTGGTCAGGCGCGGCTTGTCGCCGTCGGGGCCAACATAGCGTGTGATGCGGTCAACCTGCTCGAGCGGCACGTAGAGCTTGTCGCCGTCGGCATATTCCAGCAAAAAGTAGTCGCGCTCCTTGCCGCCCACTTCCTGGCGCGCGATCTCGCTAAAGAGCGCGATGCCGTGAGTGGCGTGCACCACGTAGTCGCCCGGCTTAAACGGAAACGTGATCTGCGTAATGTCCACCTTGCGGCGGCTGCGCGCGCGGTTGGCGTCCATGCGGGCGTTGAGGTCGGCGATCGAGAACACGGCCAGGTTGGCATCGGGCACCACCACGCCCTGCGGCAAGGCGGCATCGACAAAGGTCACGCGTCCGCGCGAGATGGTGGGCACGGTGGCGCCGGCGGCAGCCTGGGCGGCACCTGCCTCGAGCGAGCGGGCGTTGAGCGCGTCGGCCTTGCGTTCGCGAATTGCAGCATGAGCATCCTGGCGGACAGCACGATCGGCAGAATCCGCCGCTGCCACGCGCACACGGTCGCCAATAGCGCCCGCGTTTTCGGGCGCGGCCGTCAGCGACTCCTCAAAAGTAATACCCTCATCGCCAAAGGTGAGCTCCATCGACTCGCGCGCACCGCGGTCGGGGATGGCAAATACGCAGGCATAGCGCTTGCCCACGACCTCCTGGATGCGCGTCATAAAGCGATTGTCCGAGCCCGCGATGGCCGGCTGCTCAATCTTGAGCTCTGCCGTCACCGCACCGCCGGCACGAATCAAGCTCACGTAGTTAAGGCGCTGCTGGGCACCAAAGTCGAGTTGCTGGGCACGCACGTACAGGCCGTCCAGACGGTCGACCCCCGCCTCGCCGGCACGTGCCTCGATATCCTCGTAGGCACGCAGGCAATCGTCGAACAGCGAGCGCGGCTCGGACAGCACCACGAGCGCCTTGCCGCTCACGTGCGCCAGCGGGCTCACGGTCTGGCCGTACATCACCGGCAAAAAGCGATCGAGCTCGGGCGTGACGATGCGCGCATCCACCATCTCGAGCAGCGCCGCCAGTTTGCTGTCGTCCTGGCTGGCACGATAGAGCGCCACATGCATGTTGTGGACGGCGTCGTCGGTGAGTGCGAGCTCGCGACAGGGGAAAATCTCGATGCTGTCCTCGTTGCCGATGGTCTGGCCCGTGGAACCCACCATGCGGCGGATGCGGTCGATCTCGTCGCCAAAGAACTCAATGCGCACGGGTGCTTTTTCCTGCGCGGGGAACACCTCGACGGTGTCGCCGTGAATGCGGAACAGACCGGGCGCATCAGCGGCGCCGGCATTGGTGTAGCCCATGCCCACCAGGCGATGCGGCACCTCGTCAAAAGGAATCTCCTCGCCCACCGCAAAGGTCGTGGACTCCCAGTAGTGGCTCTCGACCGGCGGCACGCAGCGCAGCAGCGCGCGGGCCGAGGCAACCATGATGCAGTTGTCCCCGCGCACGATGCGCCCCAGAGCCTCGCAGCGCTGCGCCACCACGGCATCGTCGGGCGCCTGCTCGCGCCACGGATAGTCCTTGCGCTCGGGAAAACGGCACACGTGCGCCAGGCCCACGTAGGCGGCAAGGCTGCGCGCGGCGCGATCGGCCGCATCCTCGCCACTCACAATGTAGACCGTCGGGCGCGGACGGCGCGCAAACTGGGCGGCCGCCATAAGCGTGCGGCCCGACTGCGACACGGCCAGCGTCACGTCCTCGCCGGCATCGAGTCCGGCCTCGACGGTCTGCAGCGCCTCGGCAGTGTAGAGCTGCGCGGCTATACGGTGAATGAGCATGCTGTTCCTCCGGCATCGCAACGCCAAAAGCCCGCCGGGGCAAGCTCGGCGGGTCGTACGTCAAATACATTGTCTGTCATGGTAGCGCATGGAGAGGACTCCGGCTCAAGGGCAAACCCAGCCCCGCAAAAAACGCCAGACGAAGATGCGTTCCGCCCTACCCCGCCACCCGTACGCTGGGGCACAAATCTGCCAGCGGACACTCGTCACACTTGGGTTTGCGGGCGTCGCAGATCTCGCGACCGAAGGTGATCCACTGATGGTTGACCGACCCCCAATACTCGTGCGGCAAAATCTTGAGCAGATCCTGCTCAGTCTTGAGCGGCTCCTTGGCATGTGTCTTGGGACTCAGCATCAGGCGGTGCGCAATGCGGTTGACGTGCGTGTCCACCGCAATGCCCTCCACGATGCCATACCCCACGTTGAGCACGATGTTCGCCGTCTTGCGTCCCACGCCCGGCAGCTTCACGAGTTCCTTCATGTCGGCCGGCACCTCGCCGCCATAGTCGGCGACGATCATCTGCGCGGCCTCCACGGCGTGCTTGGCCTTACTCTTATAAAAGCCGAGCGACTTGATGGTGTCCGCCACGTCAGCTACGCTCGCCCCGGCCATGGCCTCGGGCGTGGGCCACTGGGCAAACAGCCGCGGCGTCACTTTGTTGACCTGCGCATCGGTCGTTTGCGCCGAAAGCAGCACCGCGATCAGCAGGCGGAAGGGATTCTCGTGGTCCAAAAAGCACTCGACCGGGCCATAGCGACGGTTGAGGCGCTCACACACCTCGATGGCGCGCTCGCGCTTGGCGGCATTGGTCTCGCGTGGCATAACGACTCCTCGGCTCAATGGCACAATAAACTTATGGGCACAATTGTCCCACGTCCGAGACGTTTACGCCTCCAAGAATGCGCCGGTCTGACGGCTCCACAGGCTCGCGTACTCGCCGCCCGCCTCGACGAGCTGCACATGCGTGCCGTCCTCGACGATCTCGCCATCCGCCAGCACCACAATGCGGTCGAGCGCCGCCACGGTGGACAGGCGATGCGCCACCACAATGGAGGTGCGGCCGCGCATCAGGTTCTCGAGAGCTTCCTGCACCAACGCCTCGGACTCGCTATCGAGGGCAGACGTCGCCTCGTCGAGTACCAGAATCGGCGCGTCGGTGAGGATGGCACGGGCAATGGCCACGCGCTGGCGCTGGCCGCCCGAAAGCTTGACGCCGCGCTCGCCCACCATGGTGTCAAAGCCACGGGGCAGGCGGTCGATAAACTCGGTCGCATTAGCCAAGCGAGCCGCCTCGCGGATCTGCTCGTCGGTGGCGTCGGGGCGGTCGTAGGCGATATTCTCGCGAATGGAGCGATGGAACAGCAGCGCCTCCTGCGGCACGTAGGCAACCTGACGGCGCAGGCTCTGCTGTGTGCAGCGCGAGACGTCCTGGCCGTCCACGAGCACGCGGCCGCCCTGTACGTCGTCCAGGCGCAGCAACAGCTTGGTGAGCGTCGTCTTGCCCGAGCCCGACGGCCCCAGAATCGCCACGAATTCGTTGTCGCGGAACGAGATGGAGACGTCGTTCAAGGCCACCTGGGTGAAGTCGCCCGTCGTGTAGGACTTGCAGATATTATTGAGCTGCAGCATGCGCGCGTTCCCTTTCCTTCAATTCTCGGGAGCCATTATGAAGGTGCGGCGGTGCGCGCCGTCTGGCGCTTTCGTTAAAAGCGGGTTATTTGCATAGATTTGCCACGAAGATTAAGCGGTTTCGCGGTATCCTGTCATGCGGTTCACCAAGAAGCGTCGGCGTTCCCCGCCAGCTGCGCGGATGCGGGCCCCACGCTCAACGCCCCGTTGCGCCAGACGGCATCGCGCCGACCAACGAGAAAGGACAACTATGGACGCCAAGGTCTACGAGCTCATCAACGACCAGATCAACAAGGAGCTGTACTCCGCCTACCTGTACCTCTCCTTCGCCGATTACTATGAGGAGGAGGGCCTCTCGGGCTACGCCAACTACTTCGAGATCCAGGCTCAGGAAGAGCGCGACCACGCGATGATCTTCCGCAACTACCTGCACGAGAACGGCGAGGCTGTGAAGCTTCTGGCCATCGACATGCCCGACAAGACCTTCGCGAACTTCCTGGAGCCGCTCGAGGCCGCCATGGAGCACGAGAAGTACGTGACCTCGCTCATCAACGACATCTATGCCGCCGCGCTCGAGGCCCACGACTACCGCGCCCAGAAGTTCCTCGGCTGGTTCATCGACGAGCAGCTGGAGGAAGAGGACAACGCCGACACCATGATCACCAACATGAAGCTGTTCGGCGGCGACCCGA
>CAJMMX010000036.1 GCA_905214615.1 uncultured bacterium
GCCTTCCGGGCCCTTTGCAATGCAAACATGCTTGCAAGTACGACTTAACGCACCTGAGCGACGTAAGCGACGTTGGTCGAGGAGACCTTGTCCTCGAGCTGGACGCTCATGCGGGGATCGCCGGCGGTAGCGACGGTCAAATCGCCAGCCTCGACGTAGCCGAGCTCCTTAGCGGTCTCGATCGCCTTGA
The DNA here is from genome assembly GCA_905214615.1 of uncultured bacterium. Lineage (GTDB taxonomy): Bacteria > Actinomycetota > Coriobacteriia > Coriobacteriales > Coriobacteriaceae > Collinsella. The sequence goes on from CAJMMX010000036.1 coordinate 191, forward strand.
CGATCGTGCCGTTGACGGTGCCCTGGGTAATCTCGGCCTGGTGCGGGATAACGCCCCAGTACATGATCATCTGCTGGACGGCCCACTCGTGGCGGGAGAACGCGCAGATCGGCATGTTGGGGCGGAAGTGCGAGATCAGGCGAGCGGTACGACCGGTGGTCGTCGGCACGGTGATGCACTTGGCGCCAACGGTGGTGGCCATGTTCACAGCGGACATACCCACAACGTTGTTGACGACGCGGGTGCCGTGAGCATCGGCCGGAACCTCGAGCGGAGCGTGGGCCGGGAGGTACTTCTCGGTCTCGAGAGCAATGCTGGCCTGCATCTTGACGGCCTCGACCGGGTACTTACCGGCAGCGGACTCGCCGGACAGCATGACGGCGTCGGTGCCGTCATAAATGGCGTTAGCAACGTCGGCAACCTCGGCGCGCGTCGGGCGCGGGTTCTGCTGCATGGAGTCGAGCATCTGCGTAGCGGTGATGACGGGCTTGTAGGCCGCGTTGCACTTGGCGATGATCTCCTTCTGGATGTGCGGAACGAGCTCGGGCTTGATCTCGATGCCCAGGTCGCCACGGGCGACCATGATGCCGTCAGAAGCCTCGAGAATCTCGTCGAAGTTCTCGACGCCCAAGGCGCACTCGATCTTCGGGAAGATCGTCACGTGCTCGCCGCCGTTCTCGCGGCAAAGCTCGCGGATGCCGCGGACGGACTCGCCGTCACGGATGAAGGAAGCGGCGATGTAGTCGATGTTCTCGGTCAGGCCAAAGAGGATGTCCTGACGATCGCGCTCGGTGATGGCGGGCAGCGAGATGTTGACGTTGGGCATGTTGACGCCCTTGCGCTCGCCGATCAGGCCGTCGTTCTTAACGACGCAGGTCATGTCCTGGCCGTCGACGGACTCGACCTCGAGGGCAACCAGGCCGTCATCGATCAGGATGAGGGAGCCCTTCTCGACCTCGGAGGGCAGAGCCAGGTAGTCGAGGGAGATGTGCTCAGCGGTGCCGTGGAAATCCTCGGACGTAGGCTGAGCGGTGACGACGATCTTATCGCCGGTCTTGACGGCAACCTTCTTGCCGTCGACCAGAAGGCCGGTGCGGACCTCGGGGCCCTTGGTGTCGAGCAGGATGCCGACAGGCAGACCGAGCTCCTTGGAAATACGGCGGACGCGCTCGATGCGACCGTGGTGCTCGTCGTAGGAGCCGTGCGAGAAGTTAAAACGGGCGACGTTCATGCCCGCCTTGATCATCTCGCGGATGGTCTCGTCGCTATCGCAGGCGGGACCCATGGTGCATACAATCTTAGTGCGCTTGTACATTCAGACCTCCATCTGACATCGTCTTGCGCTGATAGATAAACCATAAGAAATAAAACCGAGATGATTATAACGAAATGCCGACCGAATACCCCAAAAAATCGACCGTATGCCGAAATGGAAGTTCATTTTTTGCGGGAAAAACGGTATATGGAAAATCTTTACCAACCACTCCAACCGCTGCTATCTGGGCGATATGTCAGTTTGGCGATGTGCCGAAGAAAAAACGTTTTACCAATGTTGAGCATCACACGGTCTGCACCGTTGCGTGCGGACCATATTTCCAAACCGATTGTTTTGGCTAGACGCGTCGCTTTGGGGTACCATAGCTCCACTATCAACTGCCGCTCAGCACGGCAGCCTTGATGAGCCCTTGCCCTTCTCCTGGGAATTATGATCGGGCATCAATCTGCTGAGTGGCCCGAATCCCAGGAGGGGACTCTATATGCAAAAGGAATACCTGTCCGCCGCGGCGGAGGTGCTCAGCGACCAAGGTGTCGATGAGAACCTCGGCCTGAGCAACGACGAGGCGTCTTCGCGCCTTGCCAAGACAGGCCCTAACAAGCTCGAGGAAGCCGAGAAGACGCCGCTGTGGAAGCGTTTCTTTGAGCAGATGGCCGACCCCATGGTCATCATGCTGATCGTTGCCGCCGTCATCAGTGCGCTCACGGGCATGGTCAAGGGCGAGCCCGACTTTGCCGATGTTGCCATCATCATGTTCGTCGTTATCGTCAACTCGGTGCTGGGCGTGGTCCAGGAAGCCAAGAGCGAGGAGGCCCTCGAGGCCCTGCAGGAGATGAGTGCGGCGCAGTCCAAGGTGCTGCGCGACGACAAGCTCGTGCACCTGCCGAGCGCCGAGCTCGTGCCCGGCGACGTGATCATGCTCGAGGCGGGCGACTCCGTCCCGGCCGACTGCCGCGTGCTCGAGAGCGCCACGATGAAGATCGAAGAGGCCGCGCTCACCGGCGAGTCCGTGCCCGTAGAGAAGCACGCCAACGTGATCGAGCTTGCCGCGGGCACCGATGACGTGCCGCTCGGCGACCGCAAGAACATGTGCTACATGGGTTCCACCGTGGTATACGGCCGTGGCCGCGCCGTCGTGGTCGGCACCGGCATGAACACCGAGATGGGTAAGATCGCCGGCGCCCTGGCCGAGGCCAAGGAGGAGCTCACGCCGTTGCAGGTGAAGCTCGCCGAGCTCAGCCGCATCCTTACCATTATGGTGATCGTCATCTGCGTCGTGATCTTTGGCGTTGACATCCTCCGCCACGGCGTGGGCAATGTCCTCACCGACCCGACTGCCCTGCTCGACACCTTTATGGTCGCCGTCTCGCTTGCCGTCGCCGCCATTCCCGAGGGCCTGGTCGCCGTCGTGACCATCGTCCTTTCGCTCGGCGTGACCAAGATGGCCAAGCGCCAGGCGATTATCCGCAAGCTCTCTGCCGTCGAGACCCTTGGCTGCACGCAGACCATCTGCTCCGACAAGACCGGTACCCTTACCCAGAACAAGATGACCGTCGTCAAGCACGAGCTCGCTGCGCCCAAGGAGAAGTTCCTGGCCGGCATGGCGCTGTGCTCCGATGCTCAGTGGGACGAGGAGCTGGGCGAGGCCGTGGGCGAGCCGACTGAGTGCGCGCTCGTCAACGACGCCGGCAAGGCGGGCCTCACTGGCCTGACTGCCGAGCATCCGCGCGTGGGCGAGGCCCCGTTTGACTCGGGCCGCAAGATGATGTCCGTGGTCGTCGAGACCCTGGATGGCGAGTACGAGCAGTACACCAAGGGTGCGCCCGACGTGGTGATCGGCCTGTGCACCCATATCTACGAGGGCGATAAGGTCGTCCCCCTGACCGAGGAGCGCCGCGCCGAGCTCGTGGCGGCCAACAAGGCCATGGCCGACGAGGCCCTGCGCGTACTGGCGCTGGCAAGCCGCACCTACACCGAGGTTCCCGACGACTGCAGCCCCGCTGCGCTCGAGCATGACCTGGTCTTCTGTGGCCTGTCCGGCATGATCGACCCGGTCCGTCCCGAGGTGGCCGACGCTATCCACGAGGCGCACGACGCCGGTATCCGCACCGTCATGATCACGGGCGACCACATCGACACCGCCGTGGCCATCGCCAAGCAGCTGGGCATCGTCGCCGATCGCAGCCAGGCCATCACCGGTGCCGACCTCGATCGCATGAGCGACGAGGAACTCGACGCGCACATCGAGGACTACGGCGTGTACGCCCGCGTCCAGCCCGAGCACAAGACACGCATCGTCGAGGCCTGGAAGTCGCGCGACCAGATCGTGGCCATGACGGGCGACGGCGTCAACGACGCCCCGTCCATCAAGCGCGCCGACATTGGCGTTGGTATGGGCATCACCGGTACCGACGTCACCAAGAACGTCGCCGACATGGTACTTGCCGATGACAACTTCGCTACCATCATCGGCGCCTGCGAAGAGGGTCGTCGCATCTACGACAACATCCGCAAGGTCATCCAGTTCCTGCTTTCGGCCAACCTTGCCGAGGTGTTCTCGGTGTTTATCGCCACGCTCATCGGCTTTACCATCTTCCAGCCGGTGCAGCTGCTGTGGGTGAACCTGGTCACCGACTGCTTCCCCGCGCTCGCGCTGGGCATGGAGGATGCCGAGGGCGACATCATGAAGCGCAAGCCGCGCAACGCCAAGGACGGTGTCTTTGCCGGACATATGGGTCTGGACTGCGTGGTCCAGGGCCTAATCATCACCGCGCTGGTGCTGGCGAGCTTCTTTGTGGGCGTGTACTTTGACATGGGCTACATCCACATCGCCGATATGATCGCCGGCAATGCCGACGAGGAAGGCGTGATGATGGCGTTCATCACGCTCAACATGGTCGAGATTTTCCACTGCTTCAATATGCGCAGCCGTCGTGCGTCGCTGTTCACCATGAAGAAGCAGAACAAGTGGCTGTGGGCTTCCGCCGCGCTGGCACTGGTGCTGACGGTGATCGTGACCGTGCAGCCGACGCTTGCCGAGATGTTCTTTGGCCCCGTGACGCTTGAGCTCAAGGGCGTTGTCGCTGCCCTGGGCCTGGCCTTCCTGATCATCCCGCTGATGGAGATCTACAAGGCGATCATGCGCGCGGTCGAGAAGGAGTAGGTCGAAAGGCCATCCTTCCCACCGGCCCGACCGCCTGCGGGGTTTCTTCCTCGCTGGTCCTCGCGCTTCGCGCTGCGGGATCGCTCGGAAGAAACCCCTCCCGGCGGGCGGGCCTTCGGATAACCTCTCGGGACCATTGGCTGAGGGAAAGTTTGTGAGCTGGTCGGGCTTTGCCCGGCCAGCTCTTTTTGATTTAAAATACCTGCTCAGTTGTGTGGTTTTGTGCTGGGAGGCATCTGTGGGCAAGGCTAAGGCTAAAGCGAAGAAAAAGACGACGGGGGCGCGGGCTAAGCGCGATCGTCGTCGGAAGCTCGCGACCGAACCCCCTGCATCTGCTGAGGAGTTGCTGGCGAGTGTACCGGGGCTTGACGCGCTGCAGGATGTTCCGGCGTTTGATGACCTGCCGGTCGATGAAGCTCAGCAGGCTGCCTTTGATGATTTCTGCGCACATGCCGAGGAGCCCGAGCAGATGCAACTTGGCGCCGTGGTGCGCTTGGATCGTGGGTTTCCGCTGGTGGCGACTGCCGACGATACCTTCCGCGCCGAGCATGCCGTGGGATTTGCCAAGTCGCGCGGTGGGGACGAGGTCCTGCTGCCTGCCGTGGGCGATCGTGTGGCGGTGCGCCGCGCTCCCGGGCACGATATGGGCGTGATTGAATGCGTGCTGCCGCGCCGTACGAGCTTTGAGCGTTGGCGCGGCCGTGCCCGCGGAGAGCGCCAGGTGCTCTGCTCCAACGTGGATAGCGTGCTAATCGTGCAGGCGCTCGGTGCCGGTGAGGTGCTGCTCGACCGCGTGGCGCGCTCGCTGGTGTTGGCGCTCGACTGCGATGCCGAGCCGGTGGTGGTACTCACCAAAGCTGATCGCTGCGATGCCGAGGAGCTCGAGCGCGATCTGGACCGCGCGCGCCGCCTGGTGGGTCCGGACGTGCGTGTGATCGTGACGTCCTCTGCCGAGGGCCGCGGCCTGGACGAGGTCCGTGCCTGCGTGCCCGCCGGGAGCTGCGCCATGATTCTGGGCGAGTCGGGTGCCGGCAAGTCGACGCTGCTCAATGCGCTGCTGGGCCACGATACGTTGGCGACCGGCGGTGTGCGCGAACGCGACGATCAGGGCCGTCACACTACCGTCGCGCGCGTGATGGTGGCACTGCCGGGCGACGCCGGCGTGATCGCCGATGCCCCGGGCCTGCGCAGCCTGCCGCTCGTGGGTCACGAGCGGGGTCTGGCGCGCGCTTTCCCCGAGATTGTCGAGGCATCGCGCGCGTGCCGGTTTGGCGATTGCACGCATACCCATGAGCCGGGCTGCGCCGTTCGCGAGGCCGAGGACGCCGGGCAGATCGATAGCCTGCGTCTGGAAACGTTCCAAAACCTGGCGTCATCCATGCGCGTGAGCGCTCAAATGCTCGATCCCGATGTCCATCTGTAATTGATTTTTCCTATGACAGCCGTCTCCCAACTGTTCGGGAGACGGCTTTTTTTGCTGCGGAAAAGCTTCGAAACATACAGTTTGCTGACGTGCTGACCAAAACCTTGCCACGAGCTTGACGGGCTGGTCAGCTTTTGGTCAGCGATTGGTTTGACATCGAAAACCAAGATTGCGATTGCGCCGCTTTGCACTCTGACCGCTCAGACAATGGTGGTACGGGCATTCGCCCGGCACTGCCATGAGAGGAGCGGCCGTGAACAAGAGCAAGCGCATCGCCATCAGTCTGGTCGCGGGCGTGCTCGCTGCTCTGCTCTGCATGGTTTACGGCTCGTCGATCCGCTCGCAAGCCGAACAGGTCCAGGCTGAGACCTTGGCCAAGTACGGTGGCGATCGCGTCGAGGTTTGCGTCGCGGCGCGCGATATCGATGTGGGCGAGACCCTCGATGAGACCAATGTCATAACCCAGGAATGGCTGACGAGCCTGCTGCCGCGTGACGCAGCGACCGAGCTGCGCCAGGTGCGCGGCGACGTGACGACTTCGCGTATTCCCAAAAACGCCGTGATCTGCAATGTCTACACCAAGGCCGAGAGCCGCAAGCTCGAGGTGCCTAAGGGCAAGGTTGCCGTTTCGGTGGCGGTCGATGCCGAGCACTCGGTCGGCGGTGCCACGGGCGTGGGCAGCTACGTGGACGTGTACGTGCAAAAGGACGGCGTGACCGATCGGCTGTGCGGCGCGCACGTGATCGATACCAGTGAGGATTCCGGTGCCACGCGCGAGGGCAAGATCGAATGGGTGACGCTGGCGGCTGACCCCGAAGACGTCAAGGAACTGCTGGGAGCCTCGGGCAAGGGAACGGTCAGCTTGACGATTCCCGCCACGGCGCGCGGCAAAAAGAGCGGAGGCGACGAGTGATGAAGGCGATCTGGCTTGCGTGCTGCGCGTGCGGCGATTACGGGCTGTTGCAGCGGGAAGTCGAGGGCCGTGATGTGGGTGCACAGGTGCTTCGCGTGGGTGACCTGGACGGGCTGGTTTCCATGGCGCGGGCGTTTCCGTCGCGCCGCGGGGCTGCCATCATCGCGGCGTCTCTGTTTGATACCGAAGATGTGCGCAAGACTGTTGCGCGCCTGACGGCCGAAGGCCGCGTGAGTCGCGTGGTCGTGTTGATAGAAGCGCTCGATCCGTCGGATATCGAGGGGCTGTTTCGCGCGGGGGCGACCGAGGTCATCGCTGCGCACAGTATATGCGGCAACGGGCGCGCGGGCGAGGGAGCGGTTGATTCCGATCGGCGCATGACGATTGAGCCCGATGCTTTTGTTGATAGGGAACCCGGGGCGCCTCGCGCTACAAGAGGCCCGCGTGTTGATGATTATGGAAAAGCGGAAGCCGAGCATGGTCGGCGCCCCCGGAACCCCCTTGTATGCGATGACGCTGGAGGGCCGGCGCAGCATGCTGGCGACTCCCCGGCTGTAGATATGGGATACGTGCACGGCGTGCATCTGGTGGATGAGCTCGACGAAGTTGAGGGCTTTGCCGGGTGCGGCGAGTTGTCGCTGATGCAGCATGAGCAGATTGCGCAGAACGAGCTTGCTTCGCAGACCGAACAAGCTGCCATGCCGGCTTGGACGCAGCGTGTGGTTGCGGCGGAGGAGACGGGGACGCTGGCACCGACGCCCGCACCGCCGCCTCCGATGCCGCCGGCAGACGCTGCCGCTCCGCAGCGTCGAGCTCCGGTCATCTGCGCCATTTCGGGTTCGGGCGGTTGCGGCAAGTCGACGATCGTTGCCACCATGGCACACACATCGTCGCTGTTGGGCTTGCGTGCCGCCGTGCTCGACCTGGACCTGATGTTTGGAAACCTTTACGACTTGTTAGGTGTCGATGCTCCGCGCGATATGGCGGCGCTTATCGAGCCATCGGCGGCGGGCGCGCTCACCGAGCCGGATATCGTAGCCACATCGATGCGCGTGGCGCCGGGCGTTACGCTCTGGGGTCCCGTCGCGGCGCCCGAGCAAGCCGAGCTCATGGCACGTCCGGTGGAGCTACTGCTTGATGTCCTGCGTCGCGAATCCGACGTGGTCTTTATCGATACCTCGGTCTTTTGGGGCGACGCCGTGGCGGCTGCGGTGGCGGCGAGCGACCGTTGCCTGGTCGTTGGCGATGCTGCGGTGTCGTCCGCGACATCGGCGTCGCGCGTCATTGAACTGGCAAGTCGAGTAGGTGTGCCGCGCACGCGTATGAGCGCCGTGTTCAACCGGTTCGGTGCGCGCGGGGCAGACGAGGACGTCGCTATGCGTTTTGAGATTGCCTGTGCGTTGAGCTCCAAGATTCGTATCGCCGATGGCGGGCAGGATCTCGCCGCGCTCATGGCGTTTGGGCGTGCTGACGAGGCAGTGGGGCAGACCAGCGCTTTTGCGACCAGCGTGCGCGAGGCCACGCGCGAGATGCTCGTGGAACTGGGGTGCGCCGTCGGCCCTTGGAGCGATATGGTCGCCGACCGTGCAATGCGCACCGAACGCCCGCGTATTCGCCTTCCCTGGTCGCACGAGGGTGATCAGCGATGAGCCTGCAAACGAGGATTAAGGCTGCCGGCGCTGCAGCGGCGGCAGCGCCTGTGGATGCGGGGCGTCGCCGCGCGGTGAAACGACGCACCAAGCGCGCCGTGATGGACCGTATGGGTTACGACGAAGTGGCGCGTATCAGCGCCTATATCGACCCGACACTTGCCCGCTCGGAATTGCGTCCTGCGGTGGAGGCGGCGCTCAATGTTGAGGAGTCGACCGATCTCGCGACGCCCGAGCGCGAGACCATCATCGACGAGATCTTGGATGACGTGGTGGGCTTGGGGCCGTTGCAGCCGCTCATCGAAGACGACACCGTTACCGAGATCATGATCAACGGCTGCCGCTCGGCTTTCTTTGAACGCGGCGGCGTCTTGTACCCCATCGAGCATGCGTTTGAGGATGATGAGCAGATCCGTGTGCTTATCGACCGCATTATCTCGCCACTTGGCCGCCGTATCGACGAGCGCAGCCCCATCGTCAACGCCCGCCTCAAAACGGGCTATCGCGTCAACGCGGTGATTCCGCCTGTGGCGATTGACGGACCGATTCTCACCATCCGAAAGTTCTCGGACCGTATCTGCTCGTTGGACGAGCTCGTGGGGTTGGGATCGCTGCCGCTTTGGTATGCGCAGCTGCTGTCGTGTGCGGTGTCGCTGCGACAGGACCTGGCGGTTGCGGGAGGCACGGGATCTGGTAAGACCACCCTGCTCAACGCGTTGTCATGTGAGATTTCCACCGGCGAGCGCATCGTGACGATCGAGGACTCTGCCGAGCTCAAGTTTGCGCATCATCCGCACGTGGTGCGCCTAGAGGCGCGCGAGGCTTCAATTGAGGGCGAGGGCGCGGTGACGATCCGCGACCTGGTAACTAATGCCCTGCGCATGCGCCCCGACCGCATCGTGGTGGGCGAGGTGCGCGGTGCCGAGTGCTGCGACATGTTGCAGGCCATGAACACGGGCCACGACGGGTCGCTCACCACACTTCATGCGGGTTCAGAACAGGAGACCGTGGTGCGTCTGACGTTGCTTGCGCGTTATGGCATCGATCTGCCGAGCGAGCTCATCGAGGAGCAGATTGCCATGGCGCTCGACGGTATCGTGATGTCCGAGCGCCACGCCGATGGCAGGCGTTTCGTCTCCTCGTATTCGGGGGTGCGACGCGCCGCATCGGGTGGCGTAGAGCTCGAGCGCTATGTGACGTTCGATGCCGCCGAGCGCACCTGGACGCTTGACCGCGAGCCGCCGTTTATCGCAGAAGGCCTGCGGTCGGGGACGCTCACACAAGAGGAGGTGGACGAATGGAGATCACTGTGCCCCTCGTCGTAGGGGGCTTGGCAGGGCTTTCTGTCGCGACGGCGTGCGGGGCGGAACCTCGTGTGCCGCAGGTACCGCCGGCGGAGCTGGCACGTCAGGCGCTCGAGACGGTGGCAGAGAAGCTGCCGCGTGAGCTGGTGGAAAACGATCTGCTGAAAAAGATCGCCCGTTCGTGGGCATCGCTGGCTCCGGCGCATCGCCTTGGCCTCGTGATCGAAGATGCTTCGGGACGTTTGGCGTTTCTGCTGCTGTCGAGCGGTGTCTGCTGCGTTTTACTAACGATGGTGTCGTTATCGCCCCTCGGATTTGCCTTGGGACTTGTTGCTCCGTTTACCGTTGGTGCCGCTCGGGATGGCTTTGAGAGCCGGCGCGAGCAACACGATGCAGAAGAGGCAATGCCCGAGGCGTTTACCGCACTTTCCATGTCGCTTGCCTCGGGACATTCGCTGGCCCAGGGCATGCGCTTTGTGGGCGCTCATGCGCAAGAGCCAGTGCATACCGAGTTTTTGCGGGTGGCGGCGGCGATCGATTGCGGCATCTCGGCGACCGACGCGCTCGATGACTTGCTCGTGCGTATCGACGCCCCCGGTCTTTCGCTTGTGACCTTGGCGCTTAAGGTGTCTCAGCGCACCGGCGCTCCGCTTGCCGACTTACTGTCCGAGGCGTCGAGCATGGTGGGGGAGCGCATTGAGCTCAAGCGCCGCCTGGATGTTAAGACGTCGCAGGCTCGCATGTCTGCGCATATGGTCGCGGCGATGCCGGCGGGCATGTGCGCGGTGTTGGCGCTGCTTTCGGCAGATTTTCGTCGCGGTCTTGCGACGCCCGCCGGCGCGGGCGCTGTGGTGCTGGGTCTTGCCCTCAACGCCGTTGCCCTGGTGGTTATCCGGCGCATTATGCGGGTGGAGCTATGAGCGCCCCGGTTGCAGTTGCGGCTTGCCTGTGCGCCCTGAGTGTATTTGTCGCGACGGGTTTGGATCGGGCGGATGCACGCAAGATCGCAGGGGCCTGCAAGCGCGAGGCGGTGCTGGTCGCTGCCGCAGGTCGCTCGGTGGTCGATGCTCTGACCGCGCGAGTGAAGGGCGCGGTTGGAGCGGGCGGCCCGGCGCGAGTGTCGCTCGGCGAAGTGTCCGAGATGATCGATGTTGTGCGCTTGGGTCTTTCGGCCGGTCTTTCGTTTGATGCGGCGCTTGAGATTTTCTGCGCCAACCGCCGGTCAGTGCTGGCTCTTCGCTTTGAGCGCGCCTGCATGGCGTGGCAGGTGGGCGTGGGCACGCGTGAGGACGAGTTGTTGGCCGCCGCGCGCGACCTGGACGTGCGAGCGCTCGAGACCTTTGCCATCACGGTGGGGCAGGCGCTCGCCCTGGGTGCTCCACTTGCCGAGACGCTGGCCGCTCAAAGTCGCGAGATCCGTGCGGCTCATCGCGCCGCGGTCGAGCGCGAGATCGAGCGTGCGCCCGTCAAGCTGTTGATTCCCACCGGCACGCTCATCTTGCCGGCGTTGCTTCTGTCCATATTGGGCCCGCTGCTGGGAGCAGGCGGGATGATGTAGGGAGGAATACATGAACACGATGGTCGAAGTTGCTGACAAGGCTTGGAGCTGTGCTTTTTGCCGGGCGATTCACACTCGCCAGCATGCCAAGGAGCTGTTGCAGGAGGAGAGCGCGCAGGGTACCACCGAGTACGCCATTTTAGTGGGCGTACTTGTGGTGATCGCGATTATTGCCATCGTTGCATTTAAAGGTAAGGTTAAAGAGCTATGGGATGCGATCAGCGAGGGCATCAACAGCCTGTAGAGGGCGAGCGCCCCATCGGGGTGCTGCTGGTGTTTGCTTGCCTGACCGTGGCGATAGCGGTGGTGCTTTGGGGGCTTAACGCCGCGCGGCAGCAGCGTCCTGGGACCGCCTCCGATTTGGGCTCAGATTCGGCGGTAGCGTCTCAAAAAGATGAGATGCGAGATGCGGACGATTCGGATGTCGCTGTCACGGCGCAAACCTTTCTGCGGGCGCTCGACAAGCGGTCTGGCACTGCGACGGATTCGCCTGAGGGCAACGCGATTGCGGTCCGGCTTGCATGGTCCGAGGACCGACCGATGACCGAAGCGGCAGCGGATATGCTGCGTGCCTATCACGAGGTACCCACGGCACAACTTGCTCTGAGCGGCTATCTCGATATCAAGGGCAACGTGTGGGGCGCTATCGTGCGCGACGGACGCGGCTGGGTCGATATGGTGACGGTTGCCGCGGATACTGGCGATGCTTCGTGTCGTCTGCGCGCCGTGCGCCTGGTCCCGCAAACAATAAACTCAAAGGAGGGATCGTGAAATGCATGGCGTTCTGCGTGAAGAGGTTGCCCAAGCGACTGTGGAATACGCCATCGTCACGGTGGCGCTGTTATCGATCGTGCTGGCGATTGCGGGACTTTGGCGTGCTGGCACCGATGGGCGCTTGGCGGCGCTGGTCGAGCGGGCGGCATCCCATGGCGTTGTCTCGATGTCGGTTATCGACGCCGCTGCGGGCGCTAAGGACATCGCGTTGTATTGATATCGCGTGCGAGGACCGGGCGCAGTCTACGGTCGAGGCCGCTTTTTTGCTGCCGACGTTTCTGACGCTCATCCTTCTCGCACTGCAACCGGTGTGCCTGCTCTATACGCGCGCGGTCATGGAGTCTGCCGCCGCCGAGACCGCGCGGCTCATGACCACGACGACGGCGGAGGACGACGATCTTAAGGAGTTCACCCGCCGCCGGCTTGCCGCAGTGCCCAACGTTTCGATCTTTCATGCCGGCGGGCCGCTGTCGTGGGATATCGAGCTTGGCCGGGCCGGTGCGGGTGGCGTCTCGTCCGTGTCCGTTTCCGGCGAGGTCAAGCCGTTGCCCGTGATCGGTGCGTTTGCGCAGGCTATGGGTGGTGCCGCCGAGGGCGGCTACGTTGAGCTCAAGGTCGATGTCTCGTATCAATCGCGTCCCGAATGGCTGGAGGGAGATTATGATTCGTGGATTGCTACATGGGATTAAGCGTTTCTGGTCTAGACGCGTTTTGACGCGCCGTCCGAGCTGCCATTGCAAGCGAGGCGGCTTTATGGGTCGAGCCGGTGTCGATCTGTTTATCGAAGACGGCGCCTATACCACGCTTTCTTCTGCCGTGGTCATCCTAGTGGTGCTCACATTGTTGTTTTCGTCGACCGCGGCGATATGGAGCATGTCGCGTGCCGGGGACACCCAGGTGGCGGCCGATAGCGGCGCGCTGGCGGGTGCCAACGTAGTGTCGTCCTATCACACGGCTGCCACGGTGGTTGATGCGAGTATCTTGAGTCTGGGGCTGGCGGGGTTTGCCACGATCGGGACGGGCCTGGTCGCCATCCTCATCCCGGGTGCCGAGCCGGTTGCCGGCAATATGGTCGACACCGGGATTGAGATCATTAAAACGCGCAACAAGTTTGCCAAAAGCGCATCGGAAGGCTTGCAGAAAATCGAGACGGCTCTGCCGTATCTGATCGCCGCGCGTGCCACGCAGGCGGTGTCGGCGCAGGATACCGATAGTGTGACCTATACCGGTACGGCGCTTGCCGTGCCCAGGACATCCGAGTCGGACTTTGCTGCGCTCAAAGGGTCAGAGATCTCGACCGATACCATTAAAGACACATCAGATGATTTAGAGCGTGCGGTCGAGGAGCTGCGGAAGGCCTCGGAGGAGACGGCGAAGGCAAAGGAGCGCGCTTGGCTGGCGGATTGTGGTGGGTCTGACAAGGGCTCGGTCGGCAGCTGTTCTTGTATGTGGGAGCGCGCAAAAAGCCTAACGGATCTTTCCGGTGTTCAAAATCCGCATTACTCATCGAGCGTTACGTGGGAGCCTCAAGTTGCCCTTGATCGCGCGAAGGACTACTACCATTGGCGTCTGACAAATGAGAAGCCCCAGGGCTCGAGTGTCGAGATGAAGGCAGAGTCTGCGGCGCGTAAGGCGTTTTATACCTATGCGAACGCGGAGGTCGATCGGGCATATATAACCGAGAACGGAGACAGGGTTTCCTCCTATATTCCGCTGCTGCCGCGCAACTCTGATGAGGTTCGGGCGACGGAACTCTATACCGATGCGGTGTGGCCGACGAGCGTGAACGATGACAAGGCGTATCTGCATTACGGGACGACCTGCCCTAACTATAAGAAAGGGACGCCGAGCGGATTTGCTTCGGTTGCCGATTACGATGGACAGGATAAATGCAGCAAATGCCATTTTGGCGTTTTGTCGCTTGGTGCTGTTGCGGCGCCTTCAACCTCTATCGAAAACGGCTTCGAGTATCACTTTGACAAGTTTAAAGACGCCCTGGAAGGCTACGTCGAATGCCGCAACAAAGAGCTCGAGCTCGAACGTCAGACCGAAGACGAGACCGACCGTGTGAGCAATGCGTTTGACCAGGCCATTAAAGCGCTTTCGGGCGAGCGTCCGCGTATCGCTCCGCCCGGTCGCAACGGCGTGGTTGCCTTTGCGGTTTCGGGCGCCATCTCGAGCCCCGATGAGCTCAACTCTTCGTTTAACACGGCAGTCAGGCTTGGCGATCGCGGTGCCATCTCTGCCGCGGTGCTGGCGCCCGATGAGGCGACGGCGCAAAACAACGTGCTTTCGCGATTTTTCTCGACATTGAAGGAACGCTCGGGTGGCGTTGCCGGCGTACTCGATGGCGTCATGGATGTTTGGGGACGGCTGCTTGTGGGATACGGAGACATCCAAGGTCCGGCCGACGAACTTATGGACGAGATGATTAAAGGCCTAGGAGGGGGCAGCGGCGCGTTGGGCTCCATTGCATCGTGGCTCGGCGATACCGTTTCGGCGTCCGTGGCGGCGTTGGGTCTGGAGCCGTGCGACTTGCGCCTGCGAAAGCCGGTGCTGACCGATTCCGCCAACGTCATTAAGAGTCCGGGGTCTGACATTGCTGGTCTCTCTCAAGCTCAAGACAAGCTGCGAAGTATTCCGTTGGGCGTGACCGATTCCAAGGCGCTTTGCGAGGCGTTGGAATATCAAGTCGAACGCACCATTAGCGGTACGGTGTTCACGCTTGCGGAGATTCCTCTGCCCGGCGGTGGCTCCATCCCACTCACCGTCGATGTCGCCACGCTGGTTGGCGCTCTGGGCGGTGGGTCGTAATGAGTATCCGCATGCGTCTGCGCGAGGAGCGCGCCCAAGCGACGGTGGAGATGGCAGTGGTTACGCCCGTTTTGCTGGTGCTGGCACTCATCGTGTACAACGTCATGATCTTTGCCAGCGCTGTCGCGCGCTTCGACCGCGTGGTGCCCGACATCGTGTTGGCGCACGCCGTGGCGTCGGAGGGGGAGGGCGACGAAAGCTCTGCCGATGCCTCGGCGACGGTTCAGACTCAAATTCTGAATGCCATGGAAGGCTATGACTTGCAGATCGAAGTGTCGAGCGAGCAAGGCGCGGAGGCATCGGATGGTGGCCTGCTCTCCCTATCCGGTACGTTTAGGACCTACACCTGCACCATGCACTATGAGCCGTGGCCGACTTCTCTCAGCATCGCTGGCGTTCCGCTGGGGGCGCCGACAACGTTGTCGCACGAGCGCGCGGTGACGGTCGATCCATGGCGTCCGGGGGTGGTCATGTGACCGCGGTCTCGTCCTACATCGCCTACGCGCGGGCACTCAATAGGCTGGGTTGGACGCCGGCCGAGTTTGCGGTGGCGGAGTCGTTTGTCGTGCGCCTGCGCGGCATGCTGGGACGGCGTCCGGTTGCCGCCAACGGCCTGCCGCTCGTCATGGCGTTTCCACGCTGCTCTTCGGTCCACACGTGTTTTATGGCCTATCCCATCGACATCGCCTTTATCGATGCACGTGGCTATGTCCTCGTATGCTACGAAAACGTACGTCCCTGGCGTATGTGCTCCTGCCCCGGCGCCTGGGCCGTACTAGAGCGTCCTTCAATCATTGTTTCGACCCCTGCTCTCCAACGCGTGCCGGCTTAAGAATTGGCGACAGCGGACTTTCGTCATACGAAATTGGGTAAGATGGAGGAGAAGATGCATGGATGTTGAGATCCATCCCAACGCTAAAAAGCACCTGACAGAACAGCAGGTGCTTAGCGCTTGGCTTGCGGTTACTGAGTGCATTCGTCGCGAGTCGAAGGACGAGCCGCCGAGATGGCTTGCGATTGGATGGCTCCCAGACGGACGAAGCGTGGAGCTTGTCGCGGTCGAGCTTGTCCGTGGGTGGCTTATCATTCATGCCTTGTCTCCAGTCCAGAAGAAATTTTGGCAGGAGATTGAACAGGCTCGGCAAAGGGGTCGATGATGGGCAAGACGTATACGGCCGCTAATGGTCAGGTTGTAACGGATGAAATGATTGACGCGTGGTGCGAGTCGTACGAGCGCGGAGAGTTTCCGGATGGCGAACACACCGTTGGTGGGATCGTGCATGGACGGCCCCCACTCTCAGGTGAGGGGACGGCAACGCTGTCGGTCAAGATTCCTCTGGGAATGAAGGAGGCCATTCGTCGACGGGCGGCTGCCGAGGGGATGACGCCAAGTGAGTTTGCCCGTGCGGCTCTGAGCGAAAAACTTCTTGCTGCCGGCTGATGCCTCTGACGTGCCGATTTAAAGAACCGAGGCTGTGCTCAAAAACTTTTTTGAAATTCTCGGTTGACCGGAACGCGTCCTTGGTTATACTAATCAAGCCTTGAAACAAGGCACACCTCAAATGGCTGGGTAGCTCAGTTGGTAGAGCAGAGGACTGAAAATCCTCGTGTCAGGGGTTCGATTCCCTTCCCCGCCACCTTGAATTGACTAGGACCTCTGCAAAGGGGTCCTTTTCTTTTATGTAGGGTTCTGCGGAAACTGCGTCCCAGAATAAGGGCTCAGAACGGGACACACTTTCCGGTGCCTGCCTCCGGCGCGCGTACACACCTCGTCGCACCATTCCGAGTCCGTCTGCTCCCAGACATTCCTCCCACTTTCGCGTCACTTTGCAGACCGTTCGGTCGCCTGTCCGCACACGCGGGTATACTCAAAACGATACTTATCCTACGCAATACGATGCGGGTTCGACCTGCATGATCCGAAGGAGGCAGTGATGGAGAGGATACTCGGCGTTAATCTCTCTGGCTGGTTTATTCCCGAGCCTTGGGTGACCCCGTCGCTGTACGCGGCGACCGGTGCATCCAACGCGGCTGAGCTACAGGAGGCCATGGGTACCGCCGCCTATAACGAGCGCATGCGCCGCCATTACGAGACGTTTGTGAGCGAGGACGATTTTCGCCGCATGGCGCAGATCGGTCTCAATGCCGTGCGTCTGCCGGTGCCCTGGTATGCCTTTGGCTCACAGGAGTCCGATGCCTCCTACATATCGGTTGTCGATTACATCGACCGCGCAATTGAGTGGGCTGCCAAGTACGACATCCGCGTGCTGCTCGATCTGGCAACCGTGCCCGGTGGCCAGGGCGATTCCAACGATTCGCCCACCACGCCGGAGGTTGTTGCCGAGTGGCATTCGTCCACCAACGGCCGTCATGTCGCACTCGACGTGCTCGAGCGCTTGGCCGATCGCTATGGCGAGGCCGAGAGCCTGCTGGGCATTGAGCTGCTGGACACGCCGCAGATGAGCGTTCGCAAGAGCCTCTTCACCATGACGGATGGCATTCCTGCTCACTACCTGCGCAATTTCTATCGCGATGCCTACGAGCTCGTCCGTTCGTATATGCCCGAGGATAAGATCGTCGTCTTCTCGTCGTCGGGGCATCCCAGCGAGTGGAAGCATTTTATGCGCGGCGCCAAGTACAAGAACGTCTACATGGACCTTCACCTGTACCATTACCGCGACGAGTATGCGCTCGACATCACGAGCCCTCGCGGGCTGACGACGGCGATTTCGCGTAACAAGCGCGAGCTTAAAGAAGCGATTTCGACTGGGTTCCCCGTGCTGGTGGGCGAATGGTCGGGCGCGGCGATCTTTGCCAACTCGTCGGTTACGCCCGAGGGCCGCAATGCCTACGAGCGCGTGTTTATCGCCAACCAGCTGGCTTCGTTTGCGCCGGCTGCCGGTTGGTTCTTCCAAACGTGGAAGACCGAGAAGCGCATTGCAGCATGGGACGCCCGCGCGGCGCTCGGTACGCTCGAGCGCGGCATGATTGAATAGGTTGATATGACGCAAAACAGCGCCCATACGGGCAAACTCTATGTGGTCGGCACGCCCATCGGCAACCTGGGTGACCTGTCCCCGCGCGTTGGCGAGGCCTTTGCCGCTGCCGATGTCATCTGCTGCGAAGACACGCGTGTGACGTCAAAGCTGCTGATGCACCTGGGCATTTCCAAGCCGCTTGTCCGTTGCGACGAGAATGTGATCGCTAGCCGCGCTGCCGGCCTGGTCGACCGTCTGCTGGCGGGGGAGACCCTCGCCTTTGCCTCGGACGCCGGCATGCCGAGCGTGTCCGATCCCGGCCAGGCGCTGATCGAGGCGGCGCGTGAGGCCGATGTGCCCGTCGAAGTTATTCCTGGGCCCTCTGCTTGCGTCACGGCGCTTGTTTCGTCAGGCATTCCCTGCGAGCATTTTTTCTTCGAGGGCTTTTTGGGCCGAAAGCACGGCGACCGTGTGCGCCGTTTGCAGCGCCTTGCCGTGGTGCCCGGCGCACTCATCTTCTACGAGTCTCCACATCGCATCGTGGCGACGCTCGAGGCCGTGGCGGAGGTCTTTCCCCAGCGTGAGGTTGCCGTCTGCCGCGAACTCACCAAGCTGCACGAGGAGGTCTTGCGCGGGCCCGCTGACCAGCTTGCCGAGGAGCTGCGTGCTCGCGGCGAGGTAAAGGGCGAGATTGCGCTGGTCATCGCGCCACCGAGCGAGGATGAGGAGGCCGGTATCGTGCCGGTCGGCGCCACGGCAGCGGATCCCGACGAGGCCCTGCGCGAGGATATCCGCGCCGCGCTCGAGGAGGGGGAGCCCGCGTCTGCGGTGGCCAAGCGCCTGTCTCAGAAGTATTCGCGCCGCAAGCGCGATGTCTATGCCATGGTGCTCGATATGCAATAGATGGAGGATATCCAGCCCTTGCGCTAGAATCATCCCCTGTATGCAACGTTTTTCTGGAGGACAAACCCCATGGATCAAAGCAAGCCTTCGTTCTTTATCACGACGCCCATCTACTACGTCAACGCCGATCCGCACCTGGGCACGGCTTATTCCACCATCATCGCCGACGTTCAGGCTCGCTATCGCCGCTCCGCCGGCTATAACGTCAAGTTCCTGACCGGCATGGACGAGCACGGCGAGAAGGTCGCCGAGGCCGCAGCCAAGCATGGTATGACGCCGCAGGAGTGGACCGACAGCCAGGCCCCGCACTTCAAGGAGCTTTGGAGCAAGCTCGAGATTTCCAACGACGACTTCATCCGCACCACCGAGCCGCGCCAGCATCATGCCGTGCAGTACCTGTGGGAGCGCATGAAGGAGTCCGGTTACCTGTATAAGGGCAGCTACGACGGCTGGTATTGCGTGCCTGACGAGACCTACTTCACCGATACGCAGGTCCAGAAGGGCGACGAGGAGTACGGCAGCGTCGGCCAGCACCTGTGCCCCGACTGCCACCGTCCGCTTGAGCGCGTGCAGGAGGAGTCCTACTTCTTTAAGCTTTCCGCCTTCCAGGACAAGCTGCTCAAGCTCTATGACGAGCATCCCGACTTTGTCGAGCCTGCGTTCCGCATGAACGAGGTGCGCAGCTTTGTCGAGGGCGGCCTTAACGACCTTTCCGTGAGCCGCACGAGCTTTGACTGGGGCATTCAGGTCCCGTTTGACGAGGGCCACGTGACCTACGTGTGGTTCGATGCGCTGCTCAACTATATGACGGCCGTCGGCTACGGTGTCGATACCGACGAGGCGCGTGCCGAGCTGGCCTATCGCTGGCCCGCGCAGTTCCACATCGTGGGTAAGGACATCATCCGCTTCCACTGCGTCATTTGGCCCGCCATGCTCATGGCCATCGGCGAGGCCCTGCCCGAGCACGTTTTTGCCCACGGCTTCCTGACCGTGCGCAATGCCGAGACCGGCAAGGCCGAGAAGATGTCCAAGAGCCGCGGCAACGCTATCGCTCCGCAGGACGTTATCGACATGCTGGGCGTCGAGGGCTATCGCTACTACTTTATGACCGACGTCGTCCCCGGCACCGACGGCGCCATCAGCTTCGATCGCATGGAGCAGGTCTACAACGCCGACCTGGCCAACAGCTGGGGCAACCTCATTTCGCGCTCGCTCAACATGAGCGCAAAGTACTTTGACGGCTGCGCCCCGGCTAAACCGGCGTCTGCCGACGCGTTCGATAACCCGCTGGCAAAGATTGCCGATGGCCTGGTCGACCGCTACATGGCCAAGATGGACGTGCTCGATTACGGCGGAGCCAAGGATGAGGTCATGGAGCTCATCCACGCCGCCAACCACTACATCGAGGACTCCGAGCCCTGGGCGCTTGCCAAGGACGAGGCCAAGGCTGACGAGCTGGCATTTGTGATCTACAACCTGCTCGAGGCCATCCGCATCGCCGCCCACCTGCTGATGCCGCTCATGCCTCAGACCTCTGCCGAGGCCCTGCGCCGCCTGTCCTGTGAGGGCGAGGCCGCGAGCGACGACCTCAAGGGCATTTGCACTTGGGGCCTGCTTGCCGGCGGTCAGCCCGTCGAGAAGGGCGATCCGCTGTTCCCGCGTCTGGCGTAGAGACCGCGCGAGCGCCATATCGGCAATTTGCTGTTTAGCTGTAAGGGCATGGCCGCCACGGTCCATGCCCTTTTGTTTCAAGACGCCGCCATCATGCTAAGGAGGCAACCATGACAACTTCGCCTTTGGCAAACCCCACGGCCACCAGGGAGCTGCTGGAGGAGTTTGGCCTTGCGACCAAGCATCGCCTGGGCCAGAACTTTCTAATCGACAATCATGTGATCGAACGTATCTGCGAGCTTGCCGAGCTTGCAGGTGACGAGCGCGTACTCGAGGTGGGTCCAGGTTGCGGTACGTTGACACTTGCGTTGCTGCAGGAAGCGGCGTGCGTTACGTCCATTGAGGCCGATTCCGAGCTTGAGCCGGTGCTCGATGCCCACGCCGCCGACTATGCCAACTTCCGCTTTATCATGGGCGACGCGCTTAAGGTGGGCCCGGAGCAGATTGAGCAGGCTGCGGGCGGTGAGCCGACGGTATTTGTCGCGAACTTGCCCTATAACGTGGCGGCGACGATCATTTTGCAATTTTTCCAGACGATGCCGGCGCTCAAGCGCGCCGTCGTCATGGTGCAAAAGGAGGTTGCCGATCGCATTGCCGCAGTGCCGGGCAACAAGATCTATGGCGGCTATACGGCAAAGCTTGGCCTGTATGCGCAGGTAACGGGTCGCTTTGAGGTGCCGCCGCGTTGCTTTATGCCGGCGCCACACGTGGACTCGGCCGTCGTGCGTATCGACCGTGTTGACGGTGTGGTGCCCGAAGGACTCGATCGCGAATTTGTAGCCCGCGTGATTGATGCTGCATTTGCTCAGCGTCGCAAGACCATCCGCAATTCCATGAGCGCCAACGGCTTTGCCAAGGACGTGCTCGATGCCGCCTTTGAGGCTTGCGGTATCGCACCCACCACGCGCGCCGAGACGCTCGGCGTCGCCGACTTTGTGTGCCTGGCTCGGGAGCTAATCCATGATGCCTAATGCCGAACGCGTGACGTTTACCAAGAAAAAGAAGACGGTTGCTTGTCCCGTGCCCTTGGCACCGCTTGCTGACACGCATGCGCATCTGCTTTCGTTTTGGGGCAAAGAAGTGCCCGAGACACTCGTGCGCGCCAAAGCCGCGGGCATCGACCTGTTGGTGACGGTCTTCGATCCCATTGCCGATAAGCGCAGCGTGACGGACTATAGCGACTGGCTGACGCGCGAGATTCTGCCGATGCAGGATATCCCGCAGATCAAGTATCTTGCCGGCGTGCATCCGTATGGCGCGCCGGACTATACCGACGACGTTCACGCACAGGTCGTTGCCGCACTCGATGACCCCTTATGCGCCGGTATTGGCGAAATCGGCCTGGACTACCACATGGACTATGATGACGATATCGCGCCGGCACCTCATAACGTGCAGATTGACTGCATGGCGCGCCAGCTCGAGCTTGCCGTGTGCCGTAACGTGCCGGTGGAGTTGCACCTGCGGCACGAGGACTCGGATGGGGAGCGCACCTCGCATATGGATGCGTACAACGTGCTTCGTGAGGTGGGCGTGCCCCAGGCCGGTTGTGTGCTGCACTGCTTTGGCGAGGACCGCGCCACGATGGAGCGCTTTGTGGAGCTGGGCTGCTATATCGCCTATGGTGGTGCGGCTACCTTTAAGCGCAACGACGACGTGCGCGAGGCATTTGCGGCAACCCCACTCGATCGAATTTTGTTCGAGACGGATTGCCCGTATATGGCTCCGGAGCCCATCCGCGGTCTTGAATGCGAGCCCGCAATGATCTCCATTACGGCAAACGCGCTGGTTAACGACCGTGTCGATCGCACTGGTGAGGATGCCGAAACAATCGCGCAAGCCGCTTGGGAAAATGCCTGCAAACTTTTTCAAAAATAGTTCTTGCGTTCGCGATGGCGCTCCGTTATTCTAATTCCTGCACGCGGGCGTGGCGGAATTGGCAGACGCGTACGGTTCAGGTCCGTATGGGGGCAACC
>CAJMMX010000037.1 GCA_905214615.1 uncultured bacterium
GACATCGCGTTTACGATGGGAGCTAAAGGACCGCTATTGGAGAAAGCGGAAAACTATGATGGTGAAATTCCGCTTTTTTAAGTGTAACAATTCCAGTTTTAAAATTGAGAACGATGTTGGCAAGCCTCGAGGTGTCATCGGCGATGGACGCGCGCTTCATGCTCTTCAATATGGCAACCTTAGCTCTCAGCTAATGAATTCAAGTTTAATCCTTCCTACGATGTGCTGTGTGCCGGCGCGGTAGCCGGATCGTAGGAAGGATGCATAATGGAAAAGCTCGAAAACGAAGTGCTGCTGAGCCGTCGCGCTGCGCTTGGCGCGTTCGCCACCGTTGCCCTGGGGACTGCCGGCCTGCTTGTGGGCTGTGGCAGCGACAAGGCGATCGTTACCGAGGACACTGGTGACGGGGACAAGAAGGAGGAGCCGAAAAAGGAGGAGCAGCCTACGACTGACCTAGCTGTCGGCACGACCGTGACCACGGCTGCCGGTCTTTCCGTTACCGTCGATTCTGTCCAGACCGGGCTTACCAATTTTGACGGTTCGACCATGACGGGCATTCACGTCACGTACGTTAACAATGGCAATGAGGGCGCGGATTACAATGTCTACGACTGGAAGGGCGAGGACGCCAACGGCGCCCAGCAGAACCAGGGCTATTACAGCGAAGGTTCTGACGAGCTGCAGTCTGGCACCCTTGCCGCCGGCGGCTCCGTTGCGGGCAATATCTACTTTGATGGCGACATCAAGAAGGCTCTGTATTTCGCCAACATGTTCGAAAAGACCGCGACTGCTAGCTGGGCGCTTGCTTAGCGTGCTGATGCCGTTGGGTCGTTTGGAGGTGAGGCCATATGCCCGATAAAAAGCTGACTGAGGAGCTGCTCAATGAGCTCCTTGATGCGCCAAGCATTGACGGCTACATAAGGGAACATGACTTTGCCGCCCCATCGCTTTCAGATTACCTCAAGCAGCTGCTGCAGGAAAAGGGGCTCGAGCGTTCACGCGTGGTTCGTATGGCCGACCTCAACGAAACGTTTGGCTATCAGATTTTTACCGGCGCGCGGCATCCGAGCCGCAATAAGGTGCTGCAGATTGCCTTTGCCATGGCGCTCACGCTCAAGGAGACCAATCGCGCTCTGACGGCGGCAGGCGCCAACGTCCTCAACTGCAAGGATCGCCGTGATGCGATTATCATTTTTTGCATCGATCGCGGCTGCAGCCTGCAAAAGGTAAACGAGGAGCTGTATCGCTTTGGCGAGGAGACGGTGAGCTAACGGCTAGCCGCCGGCAGAAGAGCTGCCCACGATATTTCGAACGTGCAGGGCATGGGCATCATGGGGTGTCCGTGCCCTGCGTTATTATGGACGCTATGGATACTCAGAGCCCAACATATTCCGATGATGAGCTGACCGCTGCGCTTGCCGGGCACCTGGCGTCACTCGAGCGCGATGACAGCTATCGCGTAGACCGTATACTCAAGCATTCGGATGTTGAGACGACCGAGCTCGTGTACTTTGAGGGCTCTGGTGGCGGGTCTCTCGGCCCCTTTGTCCGCAAGCGCATCGATGCCTCGGTGCAGATTGGCGGAGCATATGAGCGCCTGTTTGCGGCCCAGCGCGCCGGGCTACGTTATGAGCACTTGCCTCGGATTGTCGATTGTCGCCGCATGGGCGACGAGTTTTGCGTGGTCATGGAATATGTCGAAGGCGAGACGCTCGAGGCCCTGGTGGGGCGCTTGGGGGCGACACTCGATTATGCCTGCGAGCTGTTTGGCGCCCTTTGCGATGCAGCCGATGAGCTCCATGCCGGCTTTGCGATGGCTGGAGAGCGTCCGGTGCCGGTGATTCATCGTGATCTGAAGCCTTCGAATATTATCGTGTCGGGCGTGAGGTATTCAGTCGATGCCGGCATGACGTTTTCGTCGCTGGTGATTATCGATCTGGGGATTGCGCGGGTATGGCGTGACGGAGCCGACGCCGACACAGTCAAGTTTGGAACGCGTCTCTATGCGCCGCCCGAGCAATATGGTTTTGGCCAGACGAGCGTTCGCAGCGATGTCTACGCGTTGGGTGCCCTCCTGTTCTTTTGTCTGACGGGGACTGACCCCAAGCCAGGTCGGGACATGCGCGAGCAATGCGAGGCCGTCGACGTTCCCGCCCCGCTTGCCGATGTTGTCTGCATGGCGATGGCGCTCGATCCGGCCAAACGCTTTGCAAGCGCGGAGGCGCTCGGTCACGCTGCACGCGCGGCATATGAGCTGTGCCTGCTTGAGTCTGGCTCGATTGAAGCGACGGGGCCTTCAATGGCACAGGTCGCTCCGCAAATGACGATATCTTCCGTACGGCAGCCCCAAGATGTCTCGCCGGCGGCCCCTTGCCGCAAGAGCCTGCTTTCACGGATCCCGGAACCCATTGGGCGTATATGGAACGGCATGATCTATGCGGCAACCTTGCTATTGCTGGCCGGAAGCCATTTTGCCGTGTTCCAGCCCACCGGAGCCAACCGTAGCTATCCAACGTGGTTTTTGGCCCTTGAGTATTTTCTTATGGTCGATGGCATGGTGGTGCTCACCGCGTTTGGTATGCTTGACCGCCGTAGGCTTCGGCGTCGCTTTCCCGTACTCGATCGTTATCGGGGTCGTGAGTTTGTCACGATGTGGCTTAAGGCGCTGGGAATTATGTGCGTCATCATGATCGTGATTATTGCCGTCGGCAACGCAACCGGCATAGTCGCCTAATGCAATGTACCGCTATAAGAAAAGGGCCCCGTTTGGGGCCCCTTTGCAGTTGCACTTAAATACGGTTCATTTGATTGGCGACCTTGTTGTACCAGTCCTGCCACGTGGGCGGGCAGTACTTCTTGGCGGCTGCCGGGGTAAGCGTGGAGCCATAGTTGGCGCCCAGGTAGGCAACGTGGGCGGAGACAGCCTCGCTCCAGCTGCCAAAGCTACGCCAACCACCGCCGCGGGCACTCCAGCCCCAGGCGTTATAGGAGCCGGCGCAATAGAGACCCTTGCTGCTCTCGATGCAGGCGATGGCGGGGGACCAACGGGGATCGACGCCGGTATTCCAGGCGGCGACGGCAAAGTTATAGCCCTGACCTGCCATGGGGGAACCGGCGAGGTAGTTGTCGATGCGGCTCGTCCACTCGTTAATGAACGAGTCGTAATCGGAATTGCCGGTATTGGAGTTGCTCGGCGTAGTGTCGATGGTGGTGTTGGCGTTATCTGCTTGGCTATTGGAGTTATTGCCACTCACGCCGGTACCCGAGAGCTTCTCGGCAGCAGCGGCTTTGTCGGCCTCGAGCTTAGCCAGTTCGGCGGCATTTTCCTGCTCGGCCTTCGCTTGCGCCTCGTTGCGGAGCTGCTGTGCCTGCGCCAGCGCGTCCTCGGCATTCTTTTGCTCGCCCTCGAGCTGAGACTTGGCCTGCTCGAGCTCGGTCTTGTTCTGCTCGAGCTCGGTCTGCATCTTGTTAAGCTCTTCGATCTCGTCGACGCTCGAGCTCGTAATCTGGTTGGTGTATTTGCAGGTGGTGATAAAGTCACCCAAGCTCTGCGTGTTCACCAGGAAGCTCACGATGGGGCTGGTGCCCTTCTGGTACTTATACAGATCGCGCATGGCGGAGCTTGCCTTGGCCTGCTGCTCGGGCAGCTCGGCCTCAATCTTATCGATGTTCGCCTCATTGGAGTCGATCTGCTTTTGCAGATCCTCGAGCTTGGTTCGGGCGTCGTTGTAGGCGCCCGTAGCGTCCTCGATTTTTTTCTGGGCGGCGGAAAGCTGATCCTGCGTTGCCTGCGAGGCGGCATAGGCCGCGACGGGGGAGAGCATCGGCGTGGCCGTCAGCGCGACGGCAAGCGCGGCGCTCGTGATGATACGAGCCGGCTTCGACGCGATGAGCGCTGCGGTGCGATGGTACGAATGCTGCATCCAGTCCCTCTGCAATCAATCGTAGGTTATTGGTTGAGGTGTATTCTACTACTGCTTTCGACCTCAACTTGAACCTTAAAGGTTCTAAAGGGTCAAGTTGAACTTGAGGCTTTGGCCTTGACCTGCGGGAACGGTGAATTGTTGAGAAACCATAGAGTTCAACTTTAACATTACGGCACCCTGTTGCAACGGGATTCTTGGCTGTAAAAGCTATCTCAACGTGGGGTTTTGCAACTACAGGGTTCCTTCGCGACGGGCCCGCTCCACCTCTTTGAGTGCCTCGGCGGGAGTGAAGGAACAGGTGCCATCGCCGAGCTTGACCGCCTGTATGTCGTCACCGATATGGACTTCTCCGCCCTGCAGCACGACGCCAAAAATGCCCTCGTGGGGGAAGATGCAGTCGCCGGCGAGATAGTAGATGGCACAGCGGGTGTGGCAGACCTTGCCGATCTGGCTGATTTCGACGAGTACTTCGTTGCCAATCTTGAGCTGCGTTCCCAGCGGGAGCGAGAGCAGGTTGATGCCCTGGGTTGTGAAGTTCTCGCCAAAGTCGCCCTCGTGCACATCGAGCCCGCGCGCCTGCGCCGTCTGGATAGACTCTGCGGCTAAAAAGGAAACCTGGCGGTGCCAATGCCCGGCGTGCGCATCGGAGGCGAGGCCAAACTGCTCGATGACGGTGTCGTGCCCGTCGGCGACGGGTGACTTACGCGTGCCTTTGTGCTCCGACGTGTTGATTGAGACAATGCGGGCAGGCCCGTTGTAAGCATCGTTTGCAGTGCGTAGGGGAGCTGCCGTCTGGGCACGATCCGCAAGTTCGCGCTTTGCGGCGTCAATGATGGGGTTGTTGATCGGATGAGCCTGGGGCACGGTGCACCTTTCGACGGGGCGGGCAACATGTTGAATCCTACAACAACGGTGGGTTCATTGCCCGTTGTCGTACACCGGTGATTGCCGCCTTCGTGCTGGATAATTACACCGATTGCCATAGATACGGTGGAGCTTTGGGTGCCGCCGGCTTGGCACGCTAGAATAAATCAGTTGCACAAAGACCGCCCGTCGTGTGGGCAGTTCATGATAGGAAGTTTCCATGGCATTGCAGTTTACAGAGCGCGAGTTTATTCCCGTGCTGCTCGGCGGCGACATCAACGCGTATTCGGTGGCGCGCGCCTTCTACGAGGAGTATCAGGTCAAGAGCCTAGTCTTTGGCAAGTATCAGACGGGCCCTGCGTATCGCAGCCAGATTATCGACTACACGCCTAACGTGGATATCGACACCATGCCCGTGATGCTTAAGACCGTCAACGGTGTTGCTCGAGCGCATGCCGACAAGACGATTGTCCTGATGGGCTGCGGCGATAACTATGTTGCCCTGGTGGCTCAGGCCAAGGATGCCAACGAGCTGGCGGATAACATCGTTGCGCCTTACGCGCCCTATAGCATGCTTGAGCAGTGCCAGAAGAAGGAGATCTTCTACGAGCTGTGCGAGAAGCACGGTGTGCCCTATCCGCATACGTTTACCTTTACCATGGCGATGCTCAACGCTCAGGGTGAGGCTCCCGCCGAGGTGCTCGACCAGATCGACTTTCCCTACCCGATGATCCTGAAGCCTTCCGACGGCATCATGTGGTGGCAGCATGAGTTCGAGGGTCAGAAGAAGGCTTATGAGATTGCCGATCGCGCCGAGCTGGAGCAGGTTATCCGCGATTCCTATGCCAGTGGCTACACCGATGACCTGATTTTGCAGGATCGCGTGCCCGGCAACGACGAGTACATGTGCGTGCTCACCAGCTATTCTGACCGCAACGGCAAGGTTCGCATGATGTGCCTTGGTCACGTGCTGCTCGAGGAGCATCAGCCCCATGGCGTCGGTAATCACGCCTGCATCATCACCGAGCCCAATGACGAGCTCATGGGCGGCGTGCGCAAGTTGCTCGAGGACCTTCACTTTGTGGGCTATTCCAACTTTGACGTCAAGTACGACGAGCGCGATGGCTCGTTTAAGTTCTTTGACTTCAACACCCGCCAGGGCCGCAGCAACTACTACGTAACCAACAGCGGCTTTAACGTTGCCAAGTATGTGGTGGACGAGTATGTGCTCAACCGCCCGTTTGAGCCGGAGTTTGTGACGGCGCAGGACGAGGCCCTGTGGATGGTCGTCCCCATGGGCGTCGTCGACAAGTACGTCAAGGATCCCGAGCTGCGCGCGAAGGTGCATCGTCTTGCCAAGGAGGGCAAGGGCGCCGATCCCTCGTTTATGAAGGGAGACTTTGTCTTTAACCGCTGGTTGCGCATGTGGCACACCAAGCTGCGTCACTATAAGCTGTTCAAGACGTATTACAAGTAGACGAGCGTGGCGCCCGTCCGGTATGTATTGGGCGGGCGCGGGTATGATACGCGCAATTGCGTGGGCGTCACCAAGGAGGCGGCGATGGAAAAGCTGGGAGTTATCGGCGGCATGGGCGCCAAGGCCACGTCGTATTACTACGACCAGGTAGTACGCCATACGGCGGCTACGTGCGACCAGGAGCATATCGACATGGTGGTGCTTTCCAAGTCGACCATGCCCGACCGCACGCTGGCCATCAAGACCGGTGAGCATACCGAGCTGCTGGCGACCATGAAGGAGTGTGCCCAGGCACTCGAGTCGCTGGGCTGCGCGCACATAGCGATTCCCTGCAACACGTCACACTACTTCTACGACCAGATCCAGTCGTTTACGAAGGTGCCGATTATCCACATGCCGCGCGAGTCGGTGCGCTATGCTCTGGCCGGCGCGGTGATGGGGGAGTGCGAGTTCGATCCAAACCTGAGCATGCCGGCCGAGCCGGTGCGCAAGATCGGCATCATGGGCACCGACGGTACCGTGGGCGCCGGCGTCTATGGCCGCGAGTGCGAGGCAGCGGGCGTTGAGGTCGTCTATCCCAGTGAGAAGCGTCAGGCCGACGTGATGTCGCTCATCTACGATGATGTGAAGGCCGGGCGCGAGCCCGATATGGATAAGTTCGACCGCGTGATGTGGGAGTTCGCCCGTAGCGGCTGCGACCGCGTCATCCTGGCCTGCACGGAGCTTTCGGTGTTGCAGAAGTATCGCGAGATGCCCGAGATCACCCTCGATGCGATGGATGTCCTGGTGCGCGAGTCCATCATCCGCAGCGGCGTCCCCTACCGCCTCTAGTTCTCCGCCTGCCAAAAAGGGACAGGTTTATTTTGGTAGGTTTTATCTGGGAAAACAGTAAGGCCTCGGCTCGTTTGGTGCGAGCCGAGGCCTTTTGCATTTGCCGGTTGCTGCCAGCGATTGCTAGAACAGGAAGCCGATGGAGATAAGGGCGATACTGACGATAAGTACGGCGATATCCAGGCTTTTGATGGGGTAGCGCTTATACGAACTCGCACGCGTGCGCAGGTAGAAGCCGCGCTGCTCGGCAGCAAGTGCGGTGGCATCGGTCTTGCCCACACTCGAAATAAGCAGTGGCACGCACAGCGGCAGCATGAGTTTGAGTTTCTTGACGGGATTCTTAGTGTCGTATTCGACGCCGCGTGCAGTCTGCGCCTCCATGATGGCGTTCATTTCCTGGCCAAATACCGGCACAAAGCGCAGCGCCGTGGTAAAGGTGAAGGCATAGCGATATGGCACGTGCAGCACCTCGACGCAGGCGTTGGCGAGGTCGTTGAGCTTGGTCACCATAAGCATGAGGATGAGCGGCAGCGCCACGCCCAACAGGCGTAGGCAGGCCTTCGATCCGGTAATGAGGCCCGTGTCGGTGATAAAGCCCCACACCACGTTGCCGTCGCGCATAAAGGCCAGCTGAAGCACCAGCATGATAAGCGCGAGCGGAATCAGCAGCTTGAGTAGTGAGAGCAGACGGTCGACGACGCCGGCGTAGGCGCCCAGTGCAAGGGTGAGCGCCAAAAAGCCCAACAGCGCCACGTAGGTATCGGACAGGAAGATGCCGATGATGATGGCGGCGGCAAGGCCCAGTTTGACGACCGGGTTCAAGCGGTGCAGCAGTGTATCGCCCGGCATATAGTCGATGACGTTAACCACGGTGGACCATCTCCTCGGTAATGCGAACGATATCGGTGACCTCGCTCACCTGTGCAAAGGCGGGAGAGACGGAGGATGCCAGACGACGAGAAAGCTCTATGACCTGAGGTGGCTCAACGTAGGCTTGCTGCATGAGCTCGCAGTTCGAGAACAGCTCGTGCGTGCGGCCGCGCTCGAGGATGCGGCCGTCGGCCATCACCACGATGTGCTCGGCAAAGTCGGATACGACTTCCATGTCGTGGCAGACCATGATGACGGCGCAGCCGCGCTCGGCCATGGTGCGCACGGTTTCCATGACGGTCATGCACTCACGGTAGTCAAGGCCGCTCGTGGGCTCGTCGAGTACCACGATTTTGGGCTCTACGACCACGACGGAGGCGAGTGCCACCATCTGGCGCTGACCGCGCGAGAGCGAGAAGGGCGCCTCGTCGGCCGGCAAGCCAAAGCGGTCGATGACGAGCTGGGCGCGACGCAGCGCCTCGGCACGGTCGATGCCGGCAAGCTCCAGGCCAAAGGCGACCTCGTCGAGCACAGTGTCCTTGCAGATCTGGCGGTCGGGGTTTTGGAAGAGGGTTGCGACTTCGCGGGCGATGCGGCTTGTGGGAACGGCTGCGGTATCCAGTCCCGTGACACGCACGCTGCCCGAGGCGGGCTTAAGCAGGCCTGTGAGCAGCTTGGTGAGCGTGGTCTTGCCGGCGCCGTTTTGGCCGACGATGCCCACGAGCTCGCCGGGATAGAGGGTCAGGTTGAGGTCGTGGACGGCGGCGCCGCCATTGGGATAGGCAAACTCAACATGGTCGAAGGTGAGCACGGGCTCGGCGTCCTTGGCGTGCGGGCGCAACGACGGTGCGTGCGGTGAGCCGGCGGGTGCCTGAATGTCGCTGCTTGCGTGTGCGGGGTCGACGATGCCCGAAATCAGGCGCTCGGCCTCATCAACATCCAAACAGGGAGTGCCGCTGGCCAGGCCATCGACCTCGAGGCTGTTGAAAATGCGCGTGACACGCGGGCAATCGACGCCGATGGCGCGGAGCTCATCGGCGTGTGCGAAGACCTCGTGCGGCTCGCCCTGTAGCGCGATTTCGCCATGATTGAGCACGAGCACGCGGTTGCAATACTCCGAAAGCAGGGCGACTTTTTGCTCAACGACGACGATGGTGATGCCGAGTGCGCGGTTGGCCTCACGCAGGGTCTCGAAGACCAGCGTGGAGCTGGCGGGGTCGAGCGCCGCGGTGGGTTCGTCGAGCACGAGCACGCGCGGACGCATGGCGAGGATGGCGGCGATGGCAACCTTTTGCTTTTGGCCGCCCGAAAGCGTGGCGATCTCGCGGTCGCGCAGGTCGCTGATGCCGACGGTCTCGAGCGTCTCGCTCACACGTTGCTCGATCTGGTCGTGGGGAACGCCAAAGTTCTCCAGGCCAAAAAGCATCTCGTCCTCGACGACCGAGGCGACCATCTGCGTGTCGATGTCCTGCAGCACGCTGCCGACGATCTGCGACACATCGGTGAGCGTAACTTCACAGGTGTCGTTGCCGTCGACAGTGACGGAGCCAAAGAACGTGCCGGTGTAATGGTGGGGTACGGCTCCCGACAGACAGGCGGCAAGTGTAGACTTGCCGGCGCCCGAAGGACCGATAATGCCGATAAAATCTCCTTTGTTCACGCCGAGCGAGATATGCTTAAGTGCCTGCTCGGTCTGCGTGCCATAGGAGAACGAGACATCGTCGACGTTGATGATCGTTTCCATGGATACCTTTCAGAGTCATTGGGGACGTTCTTACATGACTAGTCGTTTAAGAACGTCCCCAAGAGCTAGTTGTCTGGGACAGTCTTTGGTGGTGGAGCACGGAGACGGCTTTACGAGGGGCCCCAGGTTGGCGCGAAAGAGGAGCGAAGCGTACTTGGGTACGCGAGCGACGAATGAACGCCAAGATGGGGTGGCTCGTAAAGCCGAGCGGGTTAGTTGAGCCTAAGGGCCTTCTGGATGGGCAGGTAGAGGGCGCCGACCAGAATGGCGTTAAACACGGCGGTCATGGCGACGACGGGCAACATGGCTGCGGCGAGCTCGCTCACCACGCCGAGCATGGCCATCTTGATGACCATGAAGATGGCGCCCGAGACAAAGGTGGTCACGAAGGTTGCGACGATGGCGACGGCGGGCTTAACCTGGCCGTCCTTGGCAGCAGCGTTGACAATGACGGCCATGAGCATGGCGGCGATGCCCTCGGCTGCAAAATCGACGAACGGCGAGGTGGTGGTGATCTGGATCACGGCGGCCGAAATCAGGCCGATAACGAGCGCCTGACCAATGTTGGGGCGAACGACCAAGATGGTGAGGCAGAAAGCCGAGATGATGAACTCGGGGCTGATCATGCCGCCCGAGATGCCGGAGATGGCCTTGCCGACGGTGAAGTTGAGAATGAAGCCGGCGGCAAGCAGGATGGCGAGCAAGACGAGGGCGCGGACGTCGAGTTTGCCGCGGTCGGCGGTCTGGACGGTGCGGGGCTGGGCGGTGGTGGTGTTCTGAGACATGGTGAAAATCCTTTCGGAGGGGAAGTGCAGGAGAAGAAAGCGGAGGCGCGTGATGCGAATGCGATCGGGCTCGAGATGGAAAAAGGCCCCCGGTCGAAACCGGAGGCCTTCCAATCACCTAGAGCGCAAAAACAGGCGTGAGGGACTCACTGTCGACCGATCGTATTCGCATCACGCCACCACCAGTTGTTGAGGGACTTCATCGTGTTCTTCATGTCGGTGGCTCCTTTCGTGATGCCATGGCGCGGTCGCACCTTATTGCTGTTGCGCTGCACTATAACACAGCAAAGTGTTTGCAGGAAATCTTTTTTGAAAAGATTTCAGCGGTGTTTCTCGCCGGTCGAAGGGGCGGGCTGAGCGGGCGGGGCGACCTGCGCCATCCCGCCCGCGCCTTAGGGCTTCAGGGTCTTAGGCCTTCTTGCGACGATAGAGCACGAAGCCGCAGACACCGATGACGACGACGGCACCAACAGCCATGGCGGCCATGTTGTTGCCCTCGGACTTCTCCTCGGTTGCCTCTTCCTCCTTAACCTCGGGCTCGGCAACGTCCTCATCGGAGAGGGCCTCGTCGGCGTAGGTGATGGACTCGACCAGGCAGTCGTTGTCGGCGTCGTAGTCACTCGGGACGAACTCCTCGGAGAAGTCGCCCTTCTTGAGGTAATCGCGCATCTCCTCGAGCATGGCCTTGCACTTGACGTAGGTGTTCTTGGTCGCGGCCTTGCCAGCCTTGTTGGCCAGGGCGGTGCGGGCCTCGGTGCCCTCGGCAGCCTGCATGGCCTCGTCGACGGTCAGGTTCTGCTCGATGAGCTCCTTCTGCAGGGCGTCGAGATAGGCGCGGACGCCGGTGGCGCAGTTGTCGCGGTTCTCCTCGGCGAGCGTGTTGATGTCCATGAGGACGTAATTGATGGAGTTCTTGGGCTCCTCGTTGTTCACGACGTCTTCCTCTTCACAGTGATCGAAGGAGACATCCTGATCGCTGAAGTAGGGGCTGACCTCGGTGAGCAGTGCGGAGTAGAAGGGAATAGCGACGGAGAACTCGGCGTTGGAGAGCATCTCCCACTGGATGGTCGCGATCTCGGGGTCCATGCCCTGACGGATCTGGAAGGTGTGGATCTCGGTGTTGCGGTTGGAGCCGATGGCATAGGCACCGTCGGTGTTGGCGTTGAGGCCGGCGACATTCTCGCCACGAGTGGCAAAGCTGCGGATCATCTCAAAGGTGTTCCAGTCGGACTTGCCGGGCTGGAAGAACAGCGGCTGCATCTCGTGGACCAGGGCGCCGGTCGTGGCACGAGCATCTTCGCGCTCGTCCTTAACGATCTCGTAGTCGGTGCCCTCGGCAAGCGGAGCCATGAAATAATCGCGGCCCTGGATATAGCGAGACCAAGAATGCATGGCCTTATCGCTAATTTCCTCACCGTAGGTCTGGGCAACGTCGAACTGGCCGTCCTCGAAGTACTTGGCAAAGCCCTTTTCTTCGGGCATGGTCTGAATGTCCTTGGAGTGGAGGCAGTTCTCGGTGTCGTCGAGGTTGACCTTGTAGTTAAGGTTGCCGATGTTGGGGTTGACCGAGGCGATGTCGTCGGTGAGCTTCATGGCAATCCACTGATGGCCAGAAAGTCCGGCGAACAGCCAGGTCTCGTTGTTGTCGGCGATGATGACCTGGTCGTTGGTGCAGATGCCCTGCTCGTCGACCAGGCTACCGAGGAGCTCGACGCCCTCGCGGGCCGTGGCGCTCTCGCCCAGGATGACGCTGGCGTAATTGTACTCACCGATGCCGGTCTCCTCGGTAATGGGGTCGGCCTCCTCAGCCTTCTCGTTGTAGGAGGTGCTCAGCGTGGCAGAGCAGGAAACGCCCTTCTCGTTGATGCCAGCCTCGGAATATGCGTCGTAGCGATCTTCCCACTGCGAGGGGTTGTCGCGAACGAAGGTGTAGCGGTAGGTCGCGCCCTTGGACTTGTACTCAAAGCCGGATTCGAGCGAGCTATACTCGCTGCCGTCCTTGTGCGCAGGCTCAATGCCAAAGTGCTTGATATAGCGCGGGCTAAAGTCCTCTGCGCGGCCGTAGTACGTGTTGCCGTCTGCCGTAAGCTTGCTGCCCATGTAGATCTGGGTGCAGGCGAGCGCCGAAGTCGGCATGGCCATGATGGCCGCTGCTCCAAACGCAAGGCCGCAGCCGAGCTTTTTGAGCGTGTTGACAGGATGAGTAAACCTCATAATCCCTCCCAACCGTTGAAACCCTGCGGAACCGTGCAGGATTTCAGCTAATAAATACATCTATTAGCCTATCGGAAGTCTAAATTGTATTCATCTATTTCGATGAAATACTCGATGAGCGTCCTAAAATATGCGATGAGCGGACAAGAATACTCATTATCTAGCTTTATTTAAATAAAGACGCCCTGCAATTACTGTACCTGAATAAAGCGCCTTGCACGGGGCACAAAGAAAAATCCCCCCGCTGTCTGGCAAATGCATAAACAACGGGGGAGACGATAATTGGATGAATATCATACCAATGTGGAATTACTTCTTCCGGCGGTGGATCACGTTAATCGCATAGCCGACGAGCATGGCCAAGACGATGACGATAAAGCCAATCAGGGGGTTGTCGTTCATGGGGTCCTCCTATTTTCCGAGCGGGGAGAATTCGTCGACGATGAGGTCGAGGCATTGCGGAAGCGCGCGGGCACCAAAGACGCCCGAGTTGCTGGAGATGATCTCGCCATCGAACTGCATGCCCAGCGACGGGGTGCAGGTGACCTTGGCCTCCTTGGTCTGGATGATCTTGAACTGCGGACGGCCGAGCACCTTGCCGGCGGGGTCGAGCGCGGCGGTGATCACGGTGGGCAGGAGCTGGACGGTTTTTACGGGCTCGATGACCGCAATGTCGACCATGCCATCGTTCATGCGGCAATCGGGGAACAGGTTGATGTCGTTTTGAATGACCGAGGTGTTGCCGGCCATGCAGCAGATGCCATCGAGCTCCTCGACAATGCCGTCATGCTCAATCGAAAAGTGCGCCACCGTGGGGTTGGGCGTGGCGAGCGCCGACAGGAAATAGGCGATCTCGCCGATGTCGTTTTTGGTGGGAGCGGCCTTCATCATGATCTCGGCGTCGAAGCCCGAGCCGGCGATGATGATAAAGCCGTGGCGCTTTTCGTTGCCGTTCTCGTCGAGCCAAAAGAGCTCGCCCATGTCCGCCTTGACGGTACGGCCGACGCGGCAGGCCTTGGCGAGCGCCGCGGCCTCGGGGGCATTGCCAATGTTGTTGAAGAACAGGCAGGCCGTGCCGGAGGGGAAGACGAGCGTGGGGACGCCGCACCCGCGCATCTGGTCGAGCACGTTGGAGACGGTGCCGTCGCCGCCCGAAATCACCACGCGATCAAACTCGCGCACGTCTGCCACGGCGTCCTCGGGTTCCATGCCATCGCCGATAAAACGCATCACGACCTCGTCGCCGCCCTGCGCGAGGGCGTGCGTGAACGCGTAGATTTCATCTGAGCTGGGGCCCGATGCCGGGTTGTGGATGATAAGGCAGCGCATACTTACGTTCCCGTTCTGTGACTAACCGAGTATAGTTGTAAGGCAATGCCGATATCCTACCCG
Source organism: uncultured bacterium (assembly GCA_905214615.1). Taxonomy (GTDB): domain Bacteria; phylum Actinomycetota; class Coriobacteriia; order Coriobacteriales; family Coriobacteriaceae; genus Collinsella. The sequence continues at coordinate 14,104 of CAJMMX010000037.1, forward strand.
TGTTTTTCGGGCCTAACCTTATTCGATGGGTTGATATGTACATTTCCACACATCAGGCTCTGCTCGACTTTTGCCAGCGCGCTCGCGAGTTCGACGCGATTGCCGTCGATACCGAGTTTTTGCGCGAGCGCACGTTCCACCCGCGCCTGTGCTTGGTCCAGATTGCCACCCCCGCCGAGAGCGTCGCGGTCGATCCTCTGGTGATCGACGACCTGTCGCCGCTCGCCGAGCTTATGGGCGATGAGAGCGTGACCAAGGTCTTCCACGCCTGCTCACAGGATATGGAGGTTATGCTCCATACCGTGGGCGTGCTGCCGCGTCCCATTTTTGACACGCAGGTGGCCGCCGCCTTTTTGGGCGAGCGCCAGCAGATTTCCTACGGCGCGCTCGTGCAGACGTTTTGCGGCGTCTCATTGCCCAAGACCGAGTCACTGACCGATTGGTCGCGCCGTCCGCTGACCGATAAGCAGATTGAGTACGCAATCGATGACGTCAAGTATCTGATCGTTGCCTATACCGAGATGATGAGCCGCCTACGCGAGCTGGGTCGTGTGGATTGGGTGCTCGATGAGCTGCGCCCGCTGGCCGACGAGTCGCACTACCGCGCCGACCGCCATGAGGCATTCCGCAAGGTCAAGCGCATTAACTCGTGCAGCCGCCATCAGCTGGGCATTGCGCGCGAGCTCGCCGCCTGGCGCGAGGACCGCGCCGAGCGCCGCAACATCCCACGCAAGTGGGTCATGTCCGACGATACGCTGCTGGCGCTCGTTAAGCGCAATCCCGTGCGCGTTGAGGAGTTCCGCAGCATCCGCGGCACCGACCAGCTGGGGGAGCGCGATGTGGACGGCGCGCTCATGGCCATTAAGCGCGGCGCGAGCTGCCCGCACGATCGCCTGCCGCTCATGGTGCGCGGACATCGCCAGATCTCGCCGGAGATGGAGAGCGTGACGGATCTTATGTATGCGCTTATTCGCTTGGTTGCCGAGCGCTCGGGCGTTGCGACCTCGGTTATCGCCTCGCGCGATGACTTGGCCGACTATATTGAGCATCCCGAGCAGAGTCCCCTGCGCGAAGGCTGGCGCTTTGAGCTTGTGGGCTCGCGCCTGGACGATCTGCTTTCCGGCAATATGGGTCTTACGGTCAAAGACGGCAAAATCGAGCTTTTATAGTTATATGGTTCCGCGGTTTTACCATGCGATACAAACATTCTAGGGTGGCAATGCCAAAACATAGATGCTGATTTGCTCGTCATCCGAGTGGGTAGAATGCCTTCACCGTGTAACTCGATTCGAAGGAATTCGCATGCCCTATTATTATGGTTACGGCTTTGGCATCGACCCGCTGTACCTGCTGGTTGTTCTTGTTTGTACAGTGCTTGGCCTTGCTGCGCAGAGCTATATCAACTCGACGTACAAGACCTGGTCCAAGGTTCGCTCGGACGGCGACACGGGTGCCACGGTCGCTCGCCGCATGCTCGACGCCAGCGGTTGCAACGCCGTGGGTATCAAGGGCGTCGCCGGTGAGCTCACTGATCATTACAACCCGCAGGACAACAACCTGTATCTGTCGGATGCCAACCGTTCTGGCGGGTCGGTCGCAAGCGTTGCCGTCGCCTGCCACGAGGCGGGCCATGCCGCCCAGCGTCAAAGCGGTTATGCCATGATGAAGGTACGCACCGCCCTCGTGCCGGTCGTCAACTTTACCCAGAACACTTGGACCATCGTGCTGCTCATGGGCCTGTTTATGAACATAGCAGGGCTCACGACCCTCGCGCTGATCTTCTTCTCGTTTAGCGTGCTATTCCAGCTGGTTACGCTGCCGGTTGAGATCGATGCCAGCCGACGCGCCGTGGCGCATATCGAGCAGTCGGGCATGAGTTCCAAGCAGGTCAACGGTGCCAAAAAAGTGCTGACGGCAGCCGCGCTTACCTATGTGGCTGCGGCACTCACCTCGATTATTCAGCTGCTCTACCTTATGGCTCGTTACAACAGAAACTCCAACCGATAACAAGTGGGACCGACGGGCGCCGCGGGGATTTGTGTCCCCGCGGCGCTGTACTATGTGTTGGATTTGAATTAGCGCAGGGCCGGAGCCCATGTGCACGATGACGAAAGGGGGCTGCGTGGCAGGCTGGAATCTAACCGGCAATGCCGTTTCCGCCGAGTTCGACGGATCGGACGAGCAGGAGCGCAAAGAGCTCAGCGTGAGCCAAGCGGTGGAGATCGCTGCCGGTGCGCTCGATGCCATTCCGCAGCTGAGCGTTCTGGGCGAGGTCACGGGTTTCCGCGGTCCCAATGCCCGAAGCGGCCACTGCTACTTCCAAATCAAGGACGACTCGGCGGCCGTCGACTGCATCATCTGGAAGGGCGCCTACCTTAAGCGTACCTTCGATCTGCGTGATGGCATGCAGGTGAGCTTTAGGGGCAGTTTCAATCTCTACAAGCCTACGGGTCGCATGAGCTTCGTTGCCCGCTCGTTCTCGCTGGCGGGGGAGGGCTTGCTGCGTCAGCAGGTGGCTCAGTTGGCCGAAAAGCTACGCCGCGAGGGCCTGATGGACGAGGCACGCAAGCGTCGCATCCCGGTGTTTTGCTCGCGCGTGGCGGTCGTCACCTCGCTTTCGGGCGCCGTAATCGACGACGTCAAGCGTACGCTGCGCCGTCGCAACCCGCTCGTCGAGCTTGTCTGCGTGGGTGCAAAGGTCCAGGGCGAGGGTGCGCCGGCGGAGCTTATTGAAGGCTTGCGCCGCGCCGCCGCCATTACGCCGGCGCCCGATTGTATCTTGCTGGTGCGCGGCGGCGGCTCCTTCGAAGACCTTATGACCTTTAACGACGAAGGGCTTGCCCGTGCGGTGGCGGCCTGTCCCGTGCCCGTGGTGACGGGCATTGGGCATGAGCCCGATACCTCGATCTGCGACATGGTGAGCGACCGTCGCGCCTCCACGCCAACGGCGGCGGCAGAATCGGTGGCGCCGGCTATGACGGAGTTGGCCGACGTGCTCGAGGCGCGTCATCAGCGTCTGGGCGCCGCGATGGCTTCGATGATTGGGTCGGCCCAGGTCGACCTGGAGATGCTCGATCAGCGCGGTCGCCGCGCCTGGGATACCTATACGGCCCGTCTGGGCGATGCGCTCGATGCAGCCGCGTGCCGCCCGTGCCTCAACGACCCAACGTTTATGGTCGAGCGTCGCGAGTCTGAGCTTGCCTTGACGGCCGATCGTCTGTCTGGCGTCATAACGCGCTCGGTTGGGGCCTTCCGCTCCAACTTCGAGCGTCTGCCCGAGCGCTTGATCGCAAGCACCTCGGGGCTCGATGGCAAGCGCCATGCGCTCATGCTCGCAAGCTCCCGTCTAGAGCATCAGGGTCGCACGATGCTCAGCAGGCCGGCGTCCGACCTGGGCCGAGCGGCGGCTTCGCTCGATGCCCTGTCGCCGCTCAAGGTGCTTGCCCGCGGTTACTCCATCGCGTACAGCGATGACGGCGTGGCTACGACCGCCAAGACCTTTAAGCCGGGCGACGCCATTCGCGTGCGCATGGCGGACGGCACCGTGTCGGCAACGGTCGATACGGTCGAGTAGGCCGCGTTTCACAGTGATAGACCCTTAGGAAAGGAAACAGATATGGCAGAGAAGACCCCGGTCGAGCAGCTTACGTACAAGCAGGCTTCGCAGGAGTTGGAGCTCATCATCCGCAGCTTGGAGTCGGGCGATATGGAGCTCGAGGAGTCGCTCGAGAGCTATACCCGCGGCGTCGAGCTCCTCAAGAGCCTGCGTACTCGCTTGTCCGATGCCGAGCAGAAGGTCTCGGTGCTCCTTAAGGACGTCGACGGCACCGACGTGCTCGTCGACGGCGAAGCCGCCAACACCGACGACAACCTCTCGTTCTAACCATCCAGACCAAATATAATTACCTTGGTCTGCGAGAAAGGAACCAACCATGTGTGATTGCATCTTCTGCAAAATTGCCAACCACGAGATCCCCTCGACCGTTGTCTATGAGGACGACCAGGTCATCGCCTTCGACGACCTCAACCCACAGGCGCCGGTCCACACGCTCGTGATCCCCAAGAAGCACTACAGCGACATCGCCGACAACGTACCGGCCGAGACCATGGGCGCCATGGCTCACGCCATCCAGGAGGTCGCTAAGGTCAAGGGCTTGGAGGACGGTTTTCGCGTCATCTCCAACAAGGGCGTCAACGCCGGCCAGACCGTCATGCACTTCCACATGCACGTCCTCGGCGGCAAGAACCTGGGCGAGAACCTCATCTGAGGGCGCGTAGCCCGTCGACTTGGCTGCCTTTGGAGTAATCTATGCAGCTTTCTCAACTCGAATACCTTCAAGCGGTAGCGAACTATGGCGGCGTGCGCAAAGCAGCTCGCGCCGTTCATGTGAGTCCGCAGGCCGTTTCGTCGGCAATCAAAAAGTTGGAATCTGAGTATCAGATTGTTTTGCTCGACCGATCGGCGGGGGAGGCTGTTTTGTCTCCGGCGGGCAGAGAATTTGCACGTCGTGCACGCGTGATCTTGGCACAAGTCGACGATCTCAAAAAGTACGCTCAATCGAGGGGCGACGGCGTTTCGCCCGATGGCCACTTTCGTCTTTACGCCCCCTGCCTTCATGGACGGGGGCGCCTTTTTGCCGAAAAATGGTATGACTCGTTTGAACGCTCGCACCCTCAGATTCATCTTGATGTGTGGCATCAGCCAACGGCAACATGCTTTGAATCACTTATACTTGGAATTTCGGACGCGGCTATCTCATTCGAGGAACCACGGGACAGCGTCCTTTCTTCAAAATATTTGGGTGAAAAAGAGCTCAAGGTTCTTTCGTGCCCAGCGGGTCATCAATCTGTGGGCGCCATGACCATTCGCGAGTTACTGGGCGGCAGGCTCGCTGTTCCCATTAATTTGTCACCCTGTCTCAATGCAATCAATCAATGTCCCGAAGCCCAGCTCGTCAATTTTCGCTTCCGTGATGTTGAATACGGAAGCAGGGCTCAGACTGAGTTTCTTCAAGCCGGGGGATTGATATTGAGTTTGTCTGGGTCCTCTCTCGCATCGGATGGGTCAGAAGTGAGTGAGTGCTCCATTGAAGGTTCGCGTGATGTAACCTTGCCTATCTACTTTTGCTATCGGCAAAATTCCTGGACTGATCGACACCAGACGGTTTTTCTGCACCTATTGCGTCATCTTGCTTCGTGAAATTAATTGGCTTCGAGACGTCAAGTGATTATTGACGCCTTTTAACACATAGCTGACAGCTTTGCCCTCATGCTTTTCCAAGATTCCGATTTAGATTGCTGACTCTTGGAGGGCGGAGCATGAAAAACCGTACGGTTTTGCTTTATATGACGTTCGTTTTTCTGTCGAACTTCAGCACCATCTTGTATTTTCTAACTGTCTACCTTGAGTTCGTCGGGCTTTCGATGGTAGCGATTTCTAGCATGATGATTGCATATCAAGTGAGCAAGTTCATCCTTGAAGTTCCCACTGGCTATATTGCTGATAGGTTTGGACGAAAGACTAGCGGTCTCGTTGGCGTTGTGGGAATGCTTGGATACTACGCCGCCCTGCTTCTCGTCCGTTCTCCTCTGCTTTTAATCGGCGCGTTTGCTCTCAAAGGTTTTGCCGTTGCATGTGTGAGCGGATCCATAGAAGCGATTTACATTGACAGCGTCTCTCAGGACCAGCTCGTAAGACTTAATGTCGTTGAGCGATTTGTTTTCTATGCCTCTTATGCCATCTCCGCTTGTGTGGGCGGCTTCATTTCGTCTGTCGGTGCATACCTCATTGGTCTTTCGGCAGATATCATCGCAATGGTGTTGACGTTGGTTGTCGTTATCTGCATTCCTGAGACGCGAAGAGGGGGCACTGCGGCGACACCTGAGCTTGGAATGAGCCCGAAGATGATTGGTGCTGCTATTACGGGTAATGGCGTTCTTCGGTCATCGTTCATCATGGACTGTTCTCAGGCATTTGCCTTCGTCGCCCTGGAAGATTTTTTCTCACTGTTGCTTGCAGGCCGCGGAATGAATGCCGTCGCTTCGGGCGTGACCATTGCGGTCCAGCTCCTTGTCTCCGCCTCCATAGGGTTTATTGTTCCCAGTGTGATTGCTCGTGTCGACAAGGGCCGTTTTGCGCGTATTTGCGGCATCATTCGCTTAGCATTGACAGCTTTGTTTTTGATTCCCCTTACTCCGGTTAATTTGCTGCCCGTGTTCTATGTACTGCAGACGGTTGCGTACTCGTTGTTTGCCCCAATCAAATACTCAGTTTTCCAAAATGCTGCCGATTCTTCGATGCGCTGTTCACTGATTTCGGTTCAAAGCCAGATGGTGGCGGTGGGTGCCGTTCTTTTCTATCTGCTCAACGCTGTGTTGAGCAGCGTTGCGGGCATTCGAGTCGTATTGCTTGTTGCGCTCGGGATTTCTTCCCTGGTGTATATCCCCGCGCTATTTCGTCTTACAAGTCAAAGGCCGTGAGTATTTGGGCATCGATAACTTATATATCAACGCAATAAACCCGAGCGCGAGGGCGTTTGGGTTTATTATTGAAGCGTATGTAACCTGGCGGCGCCACACCGCCTGTTAGTAGGGAGACACATGAACGTTCTGGTCGTCAACGCAGGATCTTCGACCCTTAAGTATCAGGTTATCGATACCAAGTCCCACAAGGTGTCCGCAAAGGGCTCCTGCGAGCGCGTCTGCTTTACCGGCGGTACCTTCACCCACGCTGCCAACGGCTCCAAGAAGGTGACCGAGAACATCGAGTTCCCCGACCACAAGGTCGCCATCGAGGTCGTCCTGAAGGACCTCGAGGCTAACGGCATCAAGATCGAGGGCATTGGCCACCGTATCGTTCAGGGCGGTTGGTACTTTGGCGATTCCTCCCTCGTCGACGAGGACGTCCTCGCCAAGATCCGCGAGGTCGCTCCGCTCGCCCCGCTGCACAACAACCCCGAGGCCAACGTTATCGAGTACTGCCTGGAGCAGTATCCCGACCTGCCCAACGTCACGGTCTACGATACTGCTTTCCACTTCAATATGCCCGAGGTCGCCAAGACCTACGCCCTGCCCAAGGACGTCTGCGACAAGCTGCACATCCGTAAGTACGGCGCCCACGGCACCAGCTACCGCTACATCTCCAAGAAGGTTGCCGAGATGACCAACGGCGAGGCTCGCAAGGTCGTCGTGTGCCACATCGGTTCCGGCGCTTCCCTGTGCGCCATCGAGGACGGCAAGTGCATGGACACCACCATGGGCTTGACGCCGCTCGACGGTGTCATGATGGGCACCCGCTGCGGCTCCATCGACCCGGCCACCGTGTGCTACCTGCAGCGCGAGGGCGGCTACAGCTACCAGGAAGTCGACGACATGATGAACAAGCAGTCCGGTCTGCTTGCCATCTCGGGTATCTCCAACGATGCCCGTGACATTCGTACGCGCGCTTCCGAGGGTGACGAGCGCTGCCTGCTTGCCTTCGATATGTTCGCATACAAGGCCATGCAGCAAGCTGGTTCCATGATTGCCTCCATGGCGGGCGTGGACACCATTACCTTTACCGCCGGCATCGGCGAGAATGACTGGTCGATCCGCAAGGCCTTCTGCGACTGCTTTGAGTGGCTGGGCGTGCGTATCGACAACAACAAGAACCGCGAGGCCGTGGGCAACGGCCCACAGGTCATCAGCGCCGCCGGTTCCGCCGTCACGGTCATGGTCATCCCCACCGACGAGGAATACATGATCGCCCACGACGTCGAGCGCCTGACCGCGAACAACTAACGCGCGCATTTGCAAGTAAGCGAAAGGCCTCCAGAGCAACGACTCAGGAGGCCTTTTTGCTAGCAGGCGGACGGCGGAAACCCTATCCCATTTCGAGCGCAAATTCTGGGACACGCTTTCCGGTTGAGGCACGTTGCGGAAAGTGCGACCCACAATAAAGCAAAATTCCGTCCCGCAGTTTCCCAAACAGGCCCCAAGGGGAAACTGCATCCCAAAATTCGCCTTCAAACTGGGATACGCTTTCCGCTTGAACAGCCGCCGATCTGCAGCACGTCTCGCAGATCCAAAGTGGCCATATCCGCAACGCCTTCGCTCCCAACAATTGCACCCATCCATTCAGATCCTCAGCCCCAGCTCGTAGCCAAGCCGCCGTCCACTCCAGATGCCCTGAATTCTTCGTAGCAGTAGAAGGCCGTACGGGCTGACCCCTGAAAACATTCCGCAGACCAGAAACGCCCCCGTTCGTAGCTCCGAAGGAGCAGAACGGGGGCGTTTCATTGGTCGAGGACGTTTTCAGGGGTCAGCCCGTACGGCCTTCGGGCGAGTGCGTACGCTACTCAGCCATCTGAGCCTGGA
>CAJMMX010000038.1 GCA_905214615.1 uncultured bacterium
GTCGTCCCCGATAAACCCTGTCCCGGTGCCGGCGTGTTTACCACCAATCGCTTTTGCGCGGCGCCCGTGCAGGTGAGCCGTGCCCACCTGGGCGGTGCCGACAAGGGCTACGGTATCATCGCCGGCGTTTCGGTCAACTCTGGCAATGCCAACGCCGCCACGGGTGAGACCGGTCTTGCCTGCGCGCGCGAGACCTGCAACATCGCCTCGCAGGTCATCGGCTGCGAGCCCCAGCAGATTCTGATTGCCTCCACGGGTGTGATTGGCCAGATTCTGCCGATCGACACGTTTGAGACCGCCATTCCTGCTGCCTACGAGGCGCTCTCCGCCCACGGTGGCGCCGATGCCGCTCGCGCCATCATGACGACCGACACGCACTCCAAGGAGTACGCCGTGTCCTACGTCAGTGAGGCTGCGGGTCATGCGAGCAATGTCTATACGGTAGGCGGAATGTGCAAGGGCTCGGGTATGATCATGCCCAACATGGCCACCATGATCGCAGCTATCACCACCGATGCCCCCGTCGAGCCGGCGGCACTTCATGCCCTGCTGCTCTCGACCGTCAAGCAGACCTTTAACAAGGTAACGGTCGATTCCGACACCTCGACCAACGACACCTGCATCATGCTTGCCTCCGGTGCCGCTGCCGCAGATGCCGAGCCTATCGTCGAGGGCTCCGATGCTTTTGACGAGTTGGCATTTGCCGTGCACGAGGTGTGCGAGAGCCTGGCGCGTAACATCGCGGCCGATGGCGAGGGTGCGTCAAAGCTCGTGACGGTTAACGTCACCGGCGCCGCCAACGACGAGGAAGCCGATATCGCCGCCCGTGCCGTCGCCAACTCGCCGCTCGTCAAGACCTGCATCGCTGGCCACGACTGCAATTGGGGTCGCGTTGCCATGGCGCTCGGCAAGTGCGGCGTAACGTTTAATCAGGAAGACGTTTCCATCGACATGATGGGCATGCCCGTCTGCCGCGATGGCCTGACTGTTCCTTTTGACGAGGACGAGGCCCTGCGACGTTTTGAGGCGCCCGAGATCGTGATTTCGGCCGACCTGGGCGCAGGCGACGCGGCAACGACCGTGTGGACCTGTGACCTCACGCACGAGTACATCTCAATCAATGGTGACTACCGCTCCTAGACTCCAGGCACGCTGCGCATCTCGCCGCGATTGCAGGCAGCGGAGCACAGCGCGATAACGATACGAAAGACGAGGCAGATTATGAAATTCGCACGCGATTATCGTTCGAGCGAATCCAACGAAGCAACTGCGCAGCTGCTGTTCGAAGCGCTGCCGTGGATTAAAAACCTGACCGGCAAGACGGTCGTTATCAAGTATGGCGGGGCCGCCATGGTAGACGAGCAACTGCGTTGCGACGTGATGAGCGACATCGTTTTGCTCAAGATTATCGGCATGCGCCCCGTCATCGTGCATGGCGGCGGTAAAGCCATCAACGAGGCGCTGAGCCATTACGATATGCCCGTCGAGTTTAAGAACGGTCAGCGCGTGACCACGCCGGCAACCATGGATATCGTGCGCGAGGTGCTGGGCGGCAAGGTTAACCAAGAGCTGGTGGCGGCAATCAACCACCACGGTAACTTGGCCGTGGGCGTATCGGGCAGCGACGCCGGCACGCTCATCGCCGAGCCGCTCGACCCCGAGCTCGGACGCGTGGGCAAAGTGACGCACGTCAACACCGACTACATCGAGAACTTGCTCGATAGCGAGTATATTCCCGTCATCGCTACCGTCGCGGCGGGGGAGGACGGTGGCTTCTTCAATATCAACGCCGACACCGCCGCCGGTGCCGTTGCGGCGGCGCTCCACGCGCACAAGGCAATCTTTTTGACCGACGTCGACGGCCTGTACAAGGACTTTAGCGATAAAGACTCGCTCATCTCCAACCTAACGCTCGACGAGGTTAATGAGATGCTCTACGGTGGCGAGGTCGATAAGGGCATGATTCCCAAACTGCGCGCGGCCGTCGATGCACTTACCGGCGGCGTATTTCGCGCTCACATCATTAACGGTACCACGCCGCATTCGCTGCTCCTGGAGCTGCTGACCGATGCCGGCGTCGGCACCGTGATCCACTCTACCGAGACGGCCTACGAATTTGATACGCACCCGCACCCGCTTTCGACCTTTGCGGCGCGCCTGGCCGAAAACCTCGACGAGGTCGAGAAGCTCCAGACGGTCTAGCTGGTTAGAAATCGTCACACCGTTACACCCACAGTCCGCGCCACCTGGCGCTTAACGAAAGGCATCTCATGTCACTTGCAGCTCAACAATCGCTCGAATCCCACTACGTGATGCAAACCTTTGGCCGCTCGCCGGTCGAGTTTGTCGAGGGTCACGGCATGAAGCTCACCGGCGACGATGGTCGCGAATATCTCGATTTTCTTGCAGGTATTGGCGTATGCAGCCTAGGCCACGGCAATCCGGCGGTGCTCTCGGCGCTCGAGGCCCAGGCCAAAAAGCTCCTGCATGTCTCCAACTACTTCTACATTGAGCAGCGCGGCCAGGTCGCGGCGTTGCTGTCTAAGCTCGCCAACGACGATGCGGACGGTGCGCGCGTGCTTGCCGACGCGATTGCCGCTGGCGACGAGACCACGGCGGCGGCGCTTGGCGCTCCGACTGCGGGCGAACAGGTGTGGGAGACGTTCTTTGCCAATTCCGGTGCCGAGGCCAACGAGGGCTCTATGAAGCTCGCGCGTCTGTACGCCAAACGTGCCGGCAACGGTGGCAACACCATCGTGTGTATGCGCGGCGGATTTCATGGTCGTACGCTCGAGACCATTGCCGCGACCATGCAGGATTGGCTGCAGGATAGTTTCCGCCCGCTGCCGGGTGGCTTTGTGGCATGCACACCCAACGATGTAGATGAACTGCGTGCAATTTTTAAGCAGTTAGGAAGCGAGATTTGCGCTGTGATGCTCGAGCCGATCCAGGGCGAAAGCGGTGTGCATCCCATGACCGAGGAGTTTATGGCTGCGGCGCGCGACTTGGCACACGAGGTGGGTGCCGTGCTTATCGCCGATGAGGTCCAGTGTGGTATTTTCCGCTCCGGCAAGCCGTTCGCCTTCCAGACTTATGGTGTGGAGCCCGATATCATGAGTCTTGCCAAGGGCATCGCCGACGGCGTGCCCATGGGTGCCGTGGTGGCAAAGAAGGAAATCGCTGACATCTTTAAGCCCGGCGACCATGGTTCGACCTTCGGCGGCAGCTGCTTGGCCATCGCGGCGTGTGCCGCGACGCTCTCCGCGCTTGTGCGCGGTGACTACGCAGACCATGCCGCCAAGGTGGGTGCCTATATGGAGGCAAGGCTCGCCAAGCTGCCGCATGTTACCGAGGTGCGTGGTCGCGGCCTAATGCTCGGCTGTGATTTGGACGATGCTGCGGGTGATGCGCACGACGTTGTGGCTCGCGCATTGGTGGCTGGTGCGGTGATTAACGCTACAGGTGCACATACACTGCGCTTCCTGCCGCCGCTCGTGTGCGAGGAAGCCGACGTGGATGGTCTGATCGAGATCCTGGCGGGTGTTTTAGCTTAGCGCCATCAGGCATAGCAGTTTGAAGCGGGTTCCAGACTGTCACGTGCCGTTTGGCGCACGATTGGGCGAACTGGAACCCGTTTTGCTATCGATTTACCATGGCTGGGATAGGCCGTGTGCAAAAAAGAAAGGCCCCCATCGCTGGGAGCCTTTTCAATCAAGTGGTGGGCGATGAGGGATTCGAACCCCCAGCCTTGTGCGTGTAAAGCACCTGCGCTAACCGTTGCGCCAATCGCCCGCGGGAATTGAGTATAGCGGAAACCCTGCGGGGTTCACCGCTAATTCATAACGAAATCTAAGCGGAGACTTCGGCCTTGATTATCAACTTTATCCGAACACCTCCCACATTCATCCGTACATGTGCGGATGAATGTGGGAACCCGATACCCTGAGGGCCGGATCGGCCGGCCCCGGGAGATCGGAGGACGGCATGTCCGGAAAGAAGAAGAGCGGCTCCGCAAGGGCGGTCCCGAGGGCCTACGGAAGGCTCACGAGGCACGAGCGGGACACGGTCCAGAGGATGCTGGAGCGCAGGGCGTCGTGCAGGGAGATCGCGAGGGAGCTGGGCAGGTCGCCCTCGACGGTGAGCGCCGAGGTGGCGTCGCACAGGTTCGTGACGGCGCCGAAGGCCAGGCGCGGCGAGCGCGTGGACGCCTCCGCCGACCTGTCGGCGGCCTGCCCGCGCCTGGCGGCGTGGCCGCGATGCTGCAACGGCTGCGGCCGGTACCGCGCGATCGGCTGCAAGCGCCGCCCCCACGTCTTCTACGAGGCCCGGGCCGCGCAGCTGTGCGCCGACTCGGTCCTCGTCTCGTCCAGGCGCGGGATAGACGCCGACGAGCCCGCCGCGGCGGCCAGGCTGGAGGCGATAAGGGACTGCCTGCGCCGGGGGCTGTCGCCCGAGCAGATGGCGGCGCGCAACGGCGGCCCGGTGGACCTGTCGCCGTCGACCATCTACCGCTGGGTCTCGGCGGGCTACGACGGCATGACCAACATGGAGCTCAGGCGCAAGGTCGGCTACAGGCCGAGGAAGCGCGCCGCGGGCCGGGCGGCGACCCGCCACTCCGCCCGCAGGTCGCATGCCGCGTTCCTCGCCCTCGGGGAGGACGCGTGCGCCGCGGCCTGGGAGATGGACACCGTCGAGGGGGCCCGGGAGGACTCCGCCTGCCTGCTCACGCTGCTGCACCGCCCCAGCAGGCTCCAGCTCGCGCTGCCGCTGGAGGAGAAGACCGCCGGGTGCGTCGCGGGCGCCCTGGAGGGCGTCCGGGCCATCCTCGGCGCCGACGGGACGCGCCGCGTGTTCCGCGCCGTCCTCACCGACAACGGCGCCGAGTTCTCCGACGAGGCGGCGATCGCGGCGCTCATCGGCGAGGGGCCGGGCGAGACGAGGCTGTTCTACTGCGACCCCAGGCGCAGCGACCAGAAGGGCGCCTGCGAGCGCAACCACGTCGAGATCAGGAAGCTGCTGCCCAAGGGCGCCGGAATCAGGTTCGACCGGCTCGCCCCGGCCGACCTGGCGCTGGCCATGTCGCACGTGAACTCCGAGCCCCGCGGCGCGCTCGGCTTCGCGACGCCCGCGCGCGCCTTCAGGGCGATGCTCGGGGAGGACGCGGCGGCGCTGCTGGACGCCTACGGCGTGGGGGACGTGCCCATCGGGGAACTCGACCTGACGCCGGGGCTCATCGAGAGGGCGCGCGCAGAGAGGGGCGATGCCCCGCTGGCCTAGCCTAGAAGAAAAACGGAATAGACGGACCGACCGTCCGGCTGAGTCTGGGAAGAGGTGCCGGGCGGCGGGCGGAGCATGGCCACCGGACCCATCGAAACACATCTCCACCATTCCTTCAACTGGGAAAATGGCGCCCCTGGGGCCCGAGAGGGGCCGCGGGGACGTTCGGTTAACTGCGGGAGCGAGCCATCAGCTCAATGTGTTCGGTTGAGACCGGAAATCAACCTCGAATTAGAAAAAGGGCTGCCGAGAAACAGTCGACAGCCCATCGTTCAACCTGTTTACCCCAATGTTCCGCTTGCCAGCATGTCGACAACATCATTAAGGTTCAGGACAATCGCCGTGGCTAATCTTTCCATCTCTTCTGTTGGCTCGGAGAGATCAGGAACCATGACGGTGTGAAAACCTCCTGCAAAGCCCGCGCGCACCCCGTTATAGGAATCCTCCAAGACGAGGGATTTTTGCGGCGGCACCCCTAGCTCGTCCGCCGCTTTTAAAAAGACGTCAGGATAGGGCTTGGCATGCTCGACCTCGATACCAGAAACGATCGAATCAAAATATGGAAGTATTCCTCCCCTTATCAGGTTGGCCTTGATCATCTCCCTGCTCGACGAGGAGGCAACCGCCATCGGAATCCCTTCAATCTTGAGATACTCGAGAAGCCTATCCAATCCAGGTTTTTTCTCTGCGCCATGGGCCAATGCTTCATGGGCTATTTCGTAAAAACGATCAACAAATGCCTTGGGGTCGACTTCGTCACCATACCATTCGCGAATAATGGATACGGCCTCGGCTCCATTGGTTCCGCGCATGGCGTCCGCAAGGCCCTCCATGCACTCAACCCCAAACTCGATTGCGGTCTTAGGCCAACAAGAAGCCCAGATAGGCTCGGTGTCAAACATAAGCCCATCCATATCGAAGATAACCGCCTCGTACATATTGCCTCCCTGTTCAAGTAGACGTCTATATACGTTTATTCTAGCAAAGGAGGACTTTTCTCTACTGCAACGGCACAAAAAGGTGCCCGCCCCACAGATGCTGGGGCGGGCACCTCGCCCGCCAAAAAAGCCGCCACAACGGAACTACCCCATCGCGGCGGTTTTTTATCGTCTAGTTACTTAGCGCGGCCCTCCTCATAGCGCTCGACCAGCTTGGCCTGAACGTCATAGGGCACCTGCTCATAGCCCGCGGGCTTCATGGTAAAGTCGCCCGTGCCGCGCGTGATGGAGCGCAGGCGCGTCGAGTAATCCGTCAGCTCGGCCAGCGGCGCCTGGGCAATGACCACGGTGTCTCCGCGCTCATCGGTCTCCATGCCCGTCACGCGACCGCGCGAGGCCGAGATGTCGCCCATCACGGCGCCGGCGTAGCTCTCGGGGATCGTCACCGTGATTTCCTCGATAGGCTCCAGCACCACTGGATCGGCATCGGCGCATGCCTTGCGCAGGCCGATGCGAGCCGCCGCGCGGAACGCCATCTCGTTGGAGTCGACGCTGTGATACGAACCGTCGTACACAGCCACGCGAATGCCCGTGAGCGGGTAGCCGGCAATAATACCGTCCTTCATGGTCTCCTGGACGCCCTTGTCCACGGCGGGAATCAGCGAGCGCGGAATGCGACCGCCCACGACCTCGTCCACGAACTCATAGCCGTCGCTCGTGCCGTCGGACCCAATGAGCGGCTCGACGCGCAGCCAGCAGTCGCCGTACTGACCGGCACCGCCGGTCTGCTTCTTGTGGCGACCCTGGGCGCTCGCCGTGCGGCGGATGGTCTCGCGATACGGAATGCGGATCGGCACGCTCTTGGCGGCGACCTTGGTGCGGTCCTCCAGACGGTTGAGCAGCACCGAAACCTGTGCCTCACCAACGGCAGAGATAATGGTCTGGCCGGTCTCCTCGTCGCGGTCGATGCTCATGGTCGGGTCTGCCTTGCAAGCCTTCTCGATAAACGTGTAGAGCTTCTCTTCGTCGCCGCGGTTCTCGGCTTCGATGGCGATGCGGTACTGCGAGTTGGGGAACTTAAACGCCGCAGCCTCGACCTTGCCGGTAATCGAGAGCGTATCGCCCGTCTCGGCAGCCAGCTTGGGCGCCACGATGATGTCGCCGGCATAGGCATGGCCAACCTCGGTCATATCGCGGCCGCACATCACATACAAGTGAGCCAAACGATCGCTCTTGCGGGTACGCGCGTTGACCAACTCAAGGCCCGGCTCAAGCGTGCCCGTCAGCACCTTGATAAAGCTGATACGACCCTGCTGCGGATCGGCCAGGGTCTTAAACACAAACGCCACCGGGCGGTCGTCATCGCTCGAGATCTTGAGCGAATCGCCGTCGATGAGCGGCATCTCACCGTAGTCCGTCGGCGCCGGGAAGTACGCGGCGATGTCGTCCATCAGCGAGTTGACGCCCTGCTCCTTAATGCAATCGCCCGCAAAGACCGGCACAAAGATGCGCTCGGCAATCGCCTTCGACAGCAGGCCCTCGAGCTCCTCCTGCGTCAGCGTCTCCTCGCCTTCCAAGTACTTCATCATCAGTTCGTCGTCAGCCTCGGCCACCAGCTCGCACAGATGGTCATGGGCTTCCTCGGCCTGGGCACGATACTCCTCGGGAATCTCCGACTCAACGGCCTCGGCGCCGTTGCAGTGGCGTGCCTTCATGCGCACCAGGTCGATGATGCCGTCAAAGTCCTCGCCCTCGCCCCAGGGAAGGGTCACGGCGCCCAGGCGCGTACCAAAGCGCTCCTGCAGCAGGTCCATCGTAGTCGCAAAGCTGGCCTCGGAGCGCGACAGGCGGTTTACAAACACCGCACGCGCCAGACGCAGGTCCTCGGCGGCATACCAGAGTTTAACCGTTGTAGGCTGCGGGCCGGCCTCGGCGTCGACCACAAACAGAGCCGTCTCGCAGACGCTCATCGCGGCATAGGCGTCGCCGATAAAATCGGGATAGCACGGGGCATCGAGCACATTGATGCGCGCGCCCTTCCAGTCTATCGGCGCAATGGTCGTCGAGATGGAAAATGCACGCTTGACCTCTTCGGGGTCATAGTCGAGCGTGGGCTTGGTGCCGTCGTGGCCGCCCAGGCGGGCGGTCTTGCCGGAAAGGTGGAGCATGGCCTCGGCGAGTGAAGTCTTGCCCACCCCGCCTTGGCCTACGAGCACCACGTTCCTTACGTTACCGGTCTTGGGAGCACCCATGATGACCTCCTTGCAGGGCCGCGCGCAATGCGCGACGCCAACGGGGAGAGTTCGCGGTCGGTGCCGTCCCAGGAGCAGCATGGTCGGCAGCCGAGCCGACTCACCCTCCAAATGTCCTATGCCACCACCCTACCCTTGCAGCCGCCCATCCATGCACACCTTTCGGCACGCGTATGAATACAGACGGCGAGAGGATGGGGCGAGCAGGCGAGAGGATTATTAAACCCCATCGATACAAATAAAAGCCGCCGCAGACCATAAGACCTGCGACGGCTTCATCTCAATATATAGTTGAGTCTAGCTCTCGATACGGCTCAAGAACTCACGGGTGCGCTGCTCACGCGGATGGTCGATAACCTGCTCGGCAGGACCCTCCTCGACAATGCGGCCGCCGTCCATAAAGACCACGCGGTCGGCAACATCGCGCGCAAACTGCATTGCGTGGGTCACGATCACCATCGTCATGTTCTGCGCCGCAAGGTCTTTAATGACACGCAGCACCTCGGCCGTCAACTCTGGATCGAGCGCCGAGGTCGGCTCATCAAAGAACAAGATTTCCGGGTCGAGCGCCAGGGCGCGGGCAATACTCACGCGCTGCTGCTGGCCGCCCGAAAGCTCACATGGCACCTTGTTCTCATTGCCCGTAAGCCCCATCTGCGCGATCAGCTCGCACGCACGTGCCTCCACCTGCTCGCGCGGGCGCTTGAGCACACGGATCGGAGCGTCGGTGATGTTTTTCATCACGGTATAGTGCGGAAACAGATTGTAGTTCTGAAACACCAAGCCAAACCGCGAGCGCGCCTGCTTGGGCACATCGCCTTTCGCATATACCGTGCCCGAGCCCGCATCCGTCGCAACGGCAAGGTCGCCAAACGAGAGCGAGCCGCCGTCGAGCGTCTCGAGCAGTGTGGCGCAACGCAGCAGCGTGGACTTGCCGCCACCCGAAGGCCCGATAATCGCCACGACCTCGCCACGCTTCACCTCAAGCGAGATATCCTTGAGCACCTCATTGCCGCCAAACGCCTTGCGCGCGTTCGATATATTCATTACCGAATTAATCATGGTAGTAATCCAATTTTTTCTCGGCGGCGCCCAGCAGCATCTCGACCACAAAGTTAAAGACCCAGTAGATCAGCGCCGCAATCGCAAACGGCACCATGCTCACTTGCGAGGCAACCAGTGCCTTGGCCGTCGAGAACATCTCGCCCACGCCAATGGCAAATGCCAGCGACGTGTCCTTGACCAGTGTGATGATCTCGTTGCCCATCGCCGGCAAAATACGCTTAGCGACCTGCGGCATCACGATGTACAAAAAAGTCTGCAATCGCGAATAGCCCAGCACCTCGGCGGCCTCGTATTGACCGCGCGGAATGGACTGCAGGCCCGAGCGATAGATCTCTGCAAAGTAGCCGGCGTAGTTGATGATGAATGCCACAACGCACGCCGTCCATTTGGAATCGGGCGTGAGCGAGATGCCAAACACGTAGTACGGGGCAAAGTAGATGGCAAACATCTGCAGCATGAGCGGCGTGCCACGCATGACCGAAATGTAGATGCGCGCAATCCAGCGAAGCGGCGCGATCTTACTCATACGCATAAACGCCACGGGGATTCCCAACGGAATCGATCCGAGCAGCGTCAGCACAAACAGCTGCAAACTGACCAAGAAGCCCTGGCCAAGCATCTGCATCATGACCTGAATAGACATTATTTCAAAACCCAGTTGTCGAAGGAAAGACCGTAATCTGCATATTTATCGCAGAGGTCCTTGACCGTACCGTCCTCATAGAGCGCCTTGAGCGACTCGGTCACGGCGTCGGCCGACTTGGTGTCGCCCTTCTTAAAGCCGGCGGCATAGTGCTCGCTAGACAGCGGCTTATCAAGCTGCGTATAAGCATCGGGCTTGGCGGCAAGCTGATACTGGGCAATCGAAAGGTCGCATGCCACGGCATCGACCGCGCCGCTCTCGAGCTGCATAAAGGCTGTGTTGTACTCACCGATGGTATCGAGCGTGGCAAACGTCGCGGTCAGATCCTTCTGGTCGCCCTCGAGCACATCCTGTGCGGCGGAATCGGTCTGGGTAATCACGGTCTTGCCGGCAAGATCGTCCCAGCTCTTGATACCCGCGTCCTTCTTGACCACGAGCACCTGCTCGTTGAGCATGTACGGCTCGGAGAACGTGTAATCGCCCTCGCGACCCTCCATGGTAAAGCCGTTCCAGATGCAGTTGATGGCACCCGAGTTGAGCAGCGTATCCTTGGCATCCCAATCGATGGCCTCGTATTTGACCTCCCAGCCCTGCTTATCGGCAACGGCCTTGGCCAGATCAAGGTCAAAGCCCGTATATTCGCCGTCATCGCCCACAAAGCCGTACGGAGGATAGGACTTGTCAAAGCCCACCACGAGCTTTTTGGACTCCGCGGCACCCTTCGTATCCTTGGCCGCGGCAGAGCCGGCAGCAGAGCCCTTAGCGGCACCGCCGCCACAACCGACAAGACCAAGGCCGAGCACCGTGGCGAGCGAGCCGGCTAGACCAACAAACTGACGACGAGACATATCGGTATTCATGGTATTCCCCCTTGATGGCACTTTAGTTAGATAAAGTGAATCATGTAACGTTCAGCATCATACACTTTACCTTGATAGAGTACAAGGGAGGATTTGCCCGCCGGGTGCCGGGGCAGGGGTTAAGTTTGCTGCTCTACAGTCCTGCTCACGACGGAGAGCACATTAAGTGCTCTCCTGTTCGTGCGGAACTCGCGACAAACTTAACCCCAGCCCCGGCACCCGGCGGGCAAACGTCGCTGGGCTTATCACTAACATGAAATGGGTGCTTGCATATCGTCCGCTAGCTTGGCACGGTACAATGCTTTCAGATTTCAATTTGTAAATTAGTGGGGTTAATTCATGGCAGAATCTCGTGCGGAGCGTAGGGCTCGTCGTGCTTTGATCGAGGCGGCTGAGGGGTCTCAGGAGAAAAAATCTTCTAAGAAATCCAAGTCGTCTCAGGACGCGAAGGGTAAGTCAGCCAAGGGAAAGGCTAAGGCCGAGCGTCCCGGCTCTCGTCGGAGCGAGGACAAGGCATCTCAGACTCGCACCAAGCGCCCACATAAAGATTCGGTTTCGCCTGCGCGAAAGGCCGTGGATCCCAAGTCGCCTTGTTCCATCATGCGGGCTTGTGGTGGATGCACGGCGATCAATCGTCCTTATAAGAAGCAGCTGGCGGCCAAGCAGGCTGCTATGGAAGAGCTGTTTGCTGAGCTCTGCGAGCGCGAGGGTATTGCCGTTGATCCCATTCGCGGTATGGGTGTTACCCTGGGCGACCCGGGTAAGTATCCTGCGCCGCGTGGCTTTCGTCATAAGGCTGCCACTCCCTTTGCTCCCGGTAAGGAGGGCGCTGTCCGTTGCGGTTTCTTTGAGCGTGGCACGCACAAGATCGTTGCCGTACCCGAGTGTCCTGTCGAGGCGCCGGGTGCCCGTCAGATTCTCAACGGCATCGCACGCGAAGCTGAGCGGCTGCATATTCCCGCGTTTAATGAGGACAAACATCTTGGTTTGCTTCGCTATGCCGTCGTCCGCCGCGGCTGGCGTACCGACCAGGTCATGGTTACGCTCGTGACCGCCCAGCGTGACTTACCGCATGCACAGGAGTTCTTTGAGGCTGTCGCCGCACTCGATCCGCATATCGTCACCGTCGCCCAAAACATCAACGGGCGTCCCGGCAACGCCATCCTAGGCGAGGAGACCCGTATCGTGTACGGTGCCGAGTGCATGCGCGACCAGCTACTCGGTTGCGAGTTCGATATCTCCCCCACCGCGTTCTACCAGACCAACCCGCAGCAGACCGAGCTGCTCTACCGGCTCGCCATCGAAGGCATGGACCTGCGCCAGGGCGATGTGCTTATGGATGCCTACTGCGGCAGCGGCACCATCGGTCTGTGCGCCGCGAAGGATGCCCAGGACAGGGGCGTCGGCATTATGCTGCTCGGCGTGGAGCGCAACCCGGCGGGCATTGCCGACGCACGTCGCAATGCCGAGCTCAACGGCCTTACCCGCAGCGCCTGGTTTATGGCCGACGATGCCACCGACTACATCCTCGATGCCGCCGACAACAACGAACGCGTCGACGTCCTTTCCATCGACCCGCCGCGCGCCGGCTCCACCCCCGAGTTCCTCGAAGCCGCCTGCGCACTCAAGCCGCGCCGCATCACCTATATCAGCTGCAACCCCGTGACCCAGGAGCGTGACCTGCACCAGCTCCTCGACGGAGGCTATCGCCTGCTCAAGATCACGCCGGTCGACATGTTCCCCCATACCGACCACACCGAAACCGTAGCGATCCTCGAGCGCCGCTAACCCACCCCAGTAGATTTTTGGGACATGCCTTAAAATCTACCGGCCCAACGAGAGGGGGCGGCCCGTCTGGACCGCCCCCTCTCGTTGGGCAGATGAGCCCGTTACATGCTCTTGCGCAGGTCACACACGCCGGCTGCCGCCATCTCGCGCAGCAGCGTCTCGCGATCGCGCGTCACGATCAGGTCCAGCGGGAAGTGAATCTCATCGAGCATCTTGCGCGCCTGGTCGAGCTTGCCAATTGCCATACCAATGTGCGCGTCGGTCGAGACGCCAATCCCCACGCCCAGTTCGGCGCAGCGCTCGGCAATCTTGCGGCAAGCGCCCCAATGCTCGGCATCGGTACCATGCTCAAGACTATGGTTGTTAATCTCGATAATCTTGTGTTTGGCCTTTGCCGCCAACAACACCTCATCGATGTCAAAGGAAACACCCGAGCGACCCGTGTGACCCAGCATAAACACTTTGGGGTGCTCCAGAGCATTGATATACATCTCGGTCGTCTGGGCGAGCGTCGCGCCTTCAGCGAGCTGCGGATTATGCACACTCGCAACCAAATAATCCAAATTGCGCGTAACCAAATCGAACAGCGAATGCTCACGACTATACGAGTCGCCGGCAATATCGAGCGAAACGGGAATGTCCTCGCCAAACAGGCTTCCGTCCAGCGAAACGATATCGGCCTCGGCACCACGCAGCACCAGTACGCCGCTCCAAATGCGCGGCCAGATATCCTGGTTAATAAAGAACTGGTAACTGCGCAGGTCATTGGGGCAAGGTGAAACCATAGAGCTCAGATGGTCGGCAGATCCGAGCACCTGCAGGCCACGCTCTGCCGCCCAGTACACATTCTCCTCAATGGTCGAATATGCATGCGCAGAGAACATCGTATGAGTATGGATATCACAGGAAAGCAGGTAGGGCATCGGATCTCCTTATCCGGCATGGCCGTCGCGTATATTCATTGTACGCATAGCCTTCGATAGTCGTAAAACCGCTCCATCCCAACGACACAACGTACATGACAACGGGGTCCGGCTTAACACCAAACCCCGTTTCACGTAAAACATTACAGGCAGAGCGCTTTGCTTTTAACGATACTCGTCTGCCAGCTGCTTCCAGGCAGGTAGCGAATTGATAATCGTCTCGTAACTCACGCAATAGCCAAGGCGGAACCAACCCGGCATACCAAAGCTGTCCGAGGGAACCGCGAGCAGCTCGTACTTCTTCGCGCGCTCGCAAAATGCATTTGCATCGGGCTCGAGCGCCTTCACCCACAGGTAGAAAGCACCGTCCGGCTCAACATAGGTGTAGCCGTACTCCGCCAATGCATCGGTGAGCGCCGTGCGGTTGCGTGCATAGGCCTCAACGTCACTCGGCTCATCGATGCAATCGATAATCACGCGCTGGAAGAGCGCCGGAGCGCACACGAAGCCCAGCGTACGGGCGGCACCGGCAACGGCGGGCATTAGACGAGCTGCCTGAGGATTCGTATTGGGAACCAGGATCCACCCGACGCGCTCGCCCGGTAGCGAAAGCGACTTGGAGTACGAATAGCACACGACGGTGTGCTCGTAAATCGAGGGAACCCAAGGCACCTCGGCACCGTATACAATCTCGCGATACGGTTCGTCCGAGATCAGCATGATCGGATTCTCGGGGTCGCGCTTGGCGTTGATCTCGCGCAGAACATTGGCCAGTCGCGTCAGTGTGTCGCGCGTATACACGGCACCGGTCGGATTATTAGGTGAGTCGATGATGACGGCCGCCGTCTTATCGGTGATCGCGTTGAGCACATTACCCACGCTCAGTTGGAACGTTTCTTCATCGGCAGACGCCTCGACACACGTACAGCCGGCCTTCTCAATCCACACGCGATACTCCGGGAAGTACGGGGCGATAACAATAACCTCGTCACCCGGGTTCGTAACGGCATTGAGCGTACAGGTGAGCGAAGCCGCGGCACCCACCGTCATAAAGACGTCCTTACCCTCATAGTTCGTGCCAAAGCGGCGGTTGAGCGATTCGGCGACGGCTGCTCGGCATTGCGGCAGGCCCGGCGCGGGCGTATAGCCATGCAGCTGGTCACTCGGCAGCTCCAAGGCCTTCTTAATGGACTCCGCCACGGCAGCAGGCGCCGGAACACTCGGGTTTCCCAGCGAAAAATCGAATACGTTCTCTGCACCGATCTGCGCCTCGCGCTCAAGGCCATAGCTAAAGATCTCGCGGATGATGGAGCTCTCCGCACCGCGAGCATGCATAGTTTCGTTGATCATCTGTTCCCCTTTCGCATAGGCGCTATTGTACGCTTTAGTCGGGCAAAGTGCCGCAGTAATGTTGATTGGGGACAGACTTAAATGCGTGAAAACGCCCATTTAAGTCTGTCCCCAATCAACAAAGAAAAAAGCCTCCGCAGGTTTCCCCGCAGAGGCTTTCGCCACAAAGACTATTTGTCGTCGTCGGTGTCGGCACCGGCATTGACGGCACAGTCATCGCCGGCATCATCGGATGCGATCTCTGCATCTTCCTGCATAGCCGCCTGCGCAAATGCCGCGGCGTCCGCCGCAAGCTCCTCCTCGCTCATACGAGGCGCACGCTTCTTGGTCGGCATGCCGGCCGCCTTGGCATTGCGCTCCTCCTTGGCCGCCAGGATATCGCCCTCGCGCTCAAGATAGGCATCCCACTCGTTGTCGAGCAGGGCGTTCACGGCGTCGCCTTCGACGGTCTCGCGCTCAAGCAGCACCTTGGCCATCAGATCGAGCTGATCGCGACGGGCATCCAAAATCTCGACCGCACGGCGATGGGCCTCGCGCATGATGCGCTGAACCTCGATATCGATGCGGCGCGCCGTCTCCTCGGAGTAATCCTGGTGATCGGCGTAATCGCGGCCCAGGAATACCTGATGCTGTGCCTCACCAAACACCTGCGTTCCAAGCTCCTCGCTCATGCCCAAGCGCGTGACCATCTCGCGCGCCATCTTGGTCGCGCGCTCCAGATCGTTGCTCGCGCCCGACGTGATGTCGTCGCACATGAGCTCCTCGGCAACGCGACCGCCCAAGAACACGGCAAGCTCGTCGAGCATCTCGTTCTTGGTCTTGAGGAAGTGGTCCTCCTGCGGAAGCTGCAGCGTGTAGCCCAGCGCCTGGCCGCGGCTGACGATCGAGATCTTGTGAACCGGATCGGAATGCTCCAGGATGTGGCCCACCAGGGCGTGACCGCTTTCGTGGTAGGCAATCGTGGTGCGCTCGGCTTCGGTCATCACACGACCCTTGCGCTGCGGACCGGCAATCACGCGCTCCATCGACTCCTCGACCTCGTCCATGGAGATCACAGAACGATGGCGGCGGGCAGCCAGCAGTGCAGACTCGTTGAGCAGATTTGCCAGATCGGCGCCGGTGAAGCCAACGGTCATCTGGGCGAGCTTCTCAAACTTCACGTCCTCGTCCATCGGCTTGTTCTCGGCATGCACGCGCAAGATCTGCTCGCGGCCCTTCACATCCGGACGGTCGACCGTAACCTGACGGTCAAAACGACCGGGACGTAGCAATGCCGGATCCAGAATATCGGGGCGGTTGGTCGCGGCGATCAGGATGACCGACTCGCTCTCCTCAAAACCGTCCATCTCGACCAGCAGCTGGTTGAGCGTCTGCTCGCGCTCGTCGTGACCGCCGCCCAGACCGGCTCCGCGCTGACGTCCCACGGCATCAATCTCGTCAATGAAGATGATCGACGGGGCCTGGGACTTGGCCTCCTTAAAGAGGTCGCGCACGCGGCTGGCGCCGACGCCCACGAACATCTCGGCAAAGTCGGAACCCGAGATGCTAAAGAACGGCACGCCCGCCTCGCCGGCAACGGCCTTGGCCAGCAGCGTTTTACCGGTGCCCGGAGGGCCCACCAGCAACACGCCACGCGGGATCTTGGCGCCCAGCTTGCGATAGCGATCCGGATCGCTCAAGAAGTCGCGAATCTCCTCGAGCTCCTCGACGGCCTCGTCCACGCCGGCAACGTCCTCGAACTTGACCTTGGGGCGTGTGGCCTCGTTGGTCTTGGCGTTAGTCTTGCCAAACTGCATGTTCCTGTTGTTGGCGCCCATCATCTGGCGCATAAAGTAGAACATGATGGCGATCAGGGCGATCGTCGGAAGCACGCTCATCGCCAGGTCGCCCCAAAAATCGGGGTCATTGGTGTTGACGATGTACTTGGTATCGGGGTGCTCCGCCATAAGCTCGGCAAGCGAATCAGAGCCGACATAGGTCGAGGAGAAGCTCTTGAGCTCGCTCGTATCGCCCTTGTCCTTCTTCGTCTTCCAGTAATGACCCGTCACGCTTCCGTCTTGAACCGTATAGGTCAGATCTTCGACGCGATCCTGCTTGATGGCGCTGACCATCTCGCTCGTCGCGAGCTTAACGGTATTGCTGGAGCTGGCAAAGCCGGAGCCCATATTAAAGAAGGCATAGCCCAGAAGCGCGCAAGCCAAAATAAAATACAGCCAGCCCGTACGCGTGGGCTTCTTGCCTCCGGGCATCCCCGGGATCTTAGGCTCCCGGGGAGTCTGGGAATTGTTATCGTTACGGTCGTCGGGCATCTTACGAATAAACCTCCGGTTTCAAAATGCCCAGATACGGAAGGTTGCGATAGCGCTCGGCATAGTCGAGGCCGTAGCCCACCACAAAGGCATCGGGGCAATGGGTTCCAACATACTTGGGCGTGACGGCCGAGGTACGGTCCTCAACGTCCTTCCATAGGAAGGCGGCGACCTCCAGAGAAGCGGGCTTACGGCTCTCGAGGTTCTTCATCAGGTACTTGAGGGTCAGGCCCGAGTCCAAAATGTCCTCAACGATCAGCACGTCGCGACCACGGATGTCGATATCCAGGTCCTTAATGATACGCACGATACCCGAAGACTTCACACCGTCGCCATAGCTCGAAACAGCCATGAAATCGATGTTGGTCGGCAGCTCGATCTTACGCATCAGGTCGCCCATAAAGACCACGGCGCCGCGCAGGACCGCAATCAGCACCAGATCCTTACCCGCGTAGTCGCGAGTAATCTGCTCGCCCAGGCGAGAGACGATACCGTCGATATCCTCCTGCGTGAACAGAACCTTCTCGATATCCGGATGTTGAGAAGCCATGACAACCCTTTCTTGTGCTTATCGCCCACACACCGCCGTATGGACGCGAACTACACATTCTAGCAGCGCACGGGGTAAATTTACCAGCCCGTGCGCCATCAGCGCGGGAATACCGTCAACGTCGCACAGAATAGCAGGCGTGGGACGCTATTCCGCATCGACCACGCGGAGCAGATATGCCACGCGCGTTGCGGCCGTGCACTTAAAACGCTCGTCCGCGCGAACTCCGGCGACCCACACCACGGCACCCCCCGGCGCCGTCCTCACCATGGGCACGCCGGCGCGCTCGGAAACGGGAATGCGAGCCTCACCCAGCAAGTCGGATACTTTCTTGCTTCGACCACTCATCCCTAACGGGCACATCACGTCTCCCGGTGCGGGACCGTCCACCCACAGGCGCGCCAATCGTGCCTCGGCGGGAATCTCCCCGCGCGAGCCGGCTAGCATCCGCTCGCTATCGCGGTCGGCGAACCCCAGGGCAGCCGCGTCTACCAAAGCTGTCACTTCCCCGGCAGCCGCAAGCTCACGGGCGCGGTGCACGATATCGCATCCCGGCTCAACGGCCATCGGTTCTGTGACCAGCATACGTCCCCCGCCCAACGGCAAACGACCGGGTACGGTAACCCAGTCCGCGACCAGGCCCTCGCGAGCCGCCGGCGCCTTAAACGCCAGCATGCCAAACTCAATGCGCGCGTCAATCCCCGCCGGAAGCGTGACCGAGCCGGCGCCCTCGGCAACGCAGGAAAGGACTCGCTCCACATGTCGCATCTCTGGACGAGCGTCCGGATCGATGCGCTTAATCGCCAGCCGCACGATGCGCCGCGCGATTACCACCTCGGCCGCAGCAAGGCGCCTGGCATCGAGCACCAGTGCGCCCGCCGCTTCCTTGCGCAGGCAGCTTCGAAACGCCTGTGCCGAAAGCTGGGAAAGAAAGGCGTCTTCGTCGCCCAGAATTTCGCAAGCGGCGCCAATCGTCTTACAGACGCTCGCGTTGCGCTGTGCCACCACCGGCATCACCCGATGGCGTACATAGTTGCGCAGGTACGAAACGTCCTCGTTGCTTTCATCTTCCCGCCATGGCTGACCATGTACCTGTAGATAGCCCACGAGCTCGCCATGAGTTAGGTCAAGCAAGGGGCGCACCACGATATTCCTTCGACGGGGAATGCTCGAAAGCCCAGCCGGGCCCGACCCCTTAATGGCGTTCATCAAAAATGTTTCCGCGCGGTCCGACGAAGTATGCGCGGTACAGATACGAGCCGCCGTCCGCGGTGCGCCCGATTCGGCACAAAGTTCGCGAACATATCTCCGTGCCGCGGCATAGCGCACCTCGCGAGCCGCAGCCTCGATATTGCCCGATTCGTCATCAAAATAGGCATGCTCAACACACAGCGGCAAGCCGTATTGCGCGCACAGGTCACGTACAAAGGCCTCGTCGCCATCGGATGCCTCCCCGCGCAGATGATGGTTTACATGCAGCACGTGCAATCGCTCGCGCGCAATGGGAGCGACGCCGCGCCCGTCCTGGATATCCAGCTTTGATGTGCAAGCCATAAGGAGCAGCGCCGTCGAGTCCGCACCGCCTGATACCATGAGCACTACGGGGGCAGCGGCCTGCCGCGTTGCCAGGGCGCTCTTATCCGTCCTCGGCGCGGCATGATGTCCATAGTGCTGAGATACCGTTGGCATTCGCTTCCTCCTCTATTCGTCCGCACCCATTGTATCCTTTGGAATCTTATGTCTCGCCTGCACCTTCATATCCTCGGCAGCGGCTCAAAAGGCAACTGCGCACTCGTCGAGGGGCCTCAGGGGCTCATCATGATCGACAACGGCCTGTCCCGCCGCGAGACACTTAAACGCATGGCGGAGCTTGGCCTCTCGGCAGACGACGTCGCCGCTCTAGTAATCACCCATGAGCATGGTGACCATATCAAGGGGCTCGATGTATGGTGCAAGCACTGGCATGGTCCCCTCTTTGCCAGCAGGGACACCCTTTCATGCAAAGAAAACCTCGCGCACCTGCCCGTAGAGGAATTTGACCCCGGCGACACGCTCCCCATTGCCGGCATCCACGTGCAAACCTACTCAACATCGCACGATGTCATCAATCCTGTCGGCTATCGATTTAATGCTCTCGATGATTCCATTGGGTTTGCCACCGACACCGGAGAGCTATCGAGCCAAGCCATGAACACCCTCAAAGATTGTCGAGTCCTCGTGCTCGAAAGCAACCACGATGTGACCATGCTGCGCGAGGGAGAATATCCCCGCTTTCTTCAGGAGCGCATCCTGTCTGCAAGGGGACACCTCTCCAATGGCCAAGCCGCCGAAGCCGCGCGCGAACTCGTTACCGATCGCACCGAACAGCTCATCGCCATGCATATCAGCCAGGACAATAATCGTCCAAGCCTTACCGTCAAAAGCTATGCCAACGCGCTTGATGCAAGTCTCGATGATGAACTCGGCAGTTCTGCCACCCGTCTTCAAGGGCCACGGAAGCTCTCGATACGCCCTGCAAGCCAGTATCAACCGACAACCATTCAATAGCCCCTCAAGACAACAAAAGGGGGCTGGGAATCACTTCCCAGCCCCCTTAACTCATACTCTCGATTGAAGCAGAGCCATCGTTAGTCGATAGAGATCTTCGTGACGTTCTTCTTCTCGACAATCTTGGGAACCGTAACGGTCAGGATGCCGTCAGCATACTTAGCCGAAAGGCCCTCGCTCGAAGCGTCCTTCAGATACACGCCGCGCGTCGCACTGTACGAGCCGAACTCCTTCTGGAGGAAGTTCTTACCCTCGTTTTCGGCGCTCTCCTCGACGTTCACGCTGATGGACAGGCGACCCTCATTGAGCTCAACGTCGATGTCATCCTTGGCGACACCGGTCAGATACGCCTTGACCTCGTAGCCATCGCCCTTGTCCTCAACGTCAACGGGGAACGCCTTGGAGGCAATCGAGTTGTTTGCAAGGTCGGTCATATCATCAAACAGATCGAACAGCGAGCTAGCAGAAGGACGAACGCCAAAAACCGAACGATAAGGAACCATGCTTGCCATGTTTACCACTCCTTTTAAGGACTGCCGAGCCATCTTCTAGGTGACTGGGACTTCTTTTGACGCTCTTATATATGCCCACCCAGTGCTCATATATACATCGACTATAAAGTTTTTTGAGTCCAGTACTATAAGCATATCTAAGTGTGTATGACTCAGGTCTTAGTAAGGTTAAGGTTCTTTGAACCAGAGCTTAAATAAGAAGTATGTTCGCAGCTACAAATAACAAGGGGCTTACAATGAGCGCGTACACGTTGTTGGTAACGAGCTAAAGGGCATCATGGACGACCAAAACCAGAACAATATGTTTATGCCGACGCAGGGCGAAGATACTTCTACGCAGCCGCCACGGTTCCATCGCCCCCACATCTCGCAAGAGCCCATTAATGATCCTGAGCCCGATTATGTGACGAGAAATCGATATCAAACGCTCGAGGATGCCCAAACGGGACGTAAACATATGGGCGTTGCCTCGGGAGACCCTGTATATCTGAAAGACGCACCATTATCTAAAAACAGCGCAGCTAGCGATGAGCCGATGAAAGCATCCGCCGCTCATCAACAAAGAGGGCCTCGACCCAAGCAAACCTTGACGCATTCGGCTCGCTATCTCGAAACGCCAAAACAGGGAAAATCAATCTTCGTTTCGTCAAGTAAACGACGCAAGCAGCATCAGCTGACAATTCTGCTTTTGATCATTGCGGCCATAGCAGTTGCCCTTGTTATACGATTTATTTTCTTTAAATAAAGGCTCAATACCAAAAACAACAAGATCGTCTGGTGTAATTGAGTCATTTACACCCCGTAAACGCAAAAAAGGGGGGAGGCCGCGAGGCCTCCCCCTTCTCAGTTCAAGCGTACGGCTCGGTGCCGTCCACCGGTCAGCGGCGCCCTGGCCTCCCACGGGCTGGCCC
>CAJMMX010000039.1 GCA_905214615.1 uncultured bacterium
GAGAAGTGAACGAGCTTATTTGGACCCCCAGAGCATCCACACTTTTTGACGTTAAAACCGCAGGACCCCAGCAGCAAAACCGCAGGAAACGGGCCCCTAAAAGTGTCGATGTTTCGGGGGTCCATTCTGGCTCGTTCACTTCTCGGGAAAAGTATTAGATCTGGATATATGGCCGCTAATTCTAACCCCCTGTTACCGCCCCTACCAATACTGATGCGCATCGATAACGGCTTGCCAGAGCCAAAATCGCTTCGTTTCGGCACGCGCATGGGCAAAATATCGCTGCTCTGCACTCATCGCCTTGTTAAAGATGGGGCGCTTATTCCGATGCAGCTTCCGTCGGATGCGTTCGCACAGCCGAACGAGCTTGTCGTAGTCATTTGCTTGGTCGGTTGTCACCGTAAAATACGCTACTCCCTCAAGCAGTTCCAACTCGTTGCGGCGCTCGGCATCCTTGTGGATCTTCTCGCGGCCGTCATGAATGGCATCGCTGTCGTAGTCGACCATCGCGGTCAGCACCTCTGGCAGCAGCCCGGCCTTTACTTTATCCCTGCCCACCTCGACTTTAGCCGTAAGCGTAATGTCGGGCGTGCGCTCCAACACGCGCAGTTTGCGCTCGCGCCCATCGTTGAGTCCATCGCGAATGAAAGCCTTCTTGTTGAGCTCGGCCTTGCCCAATGCATACCCGCCGTAGCGCGCAGGCAGCGACATAAACATGCACAGCCCCGACTCCCTCGGAGAGCGCGATCCCTCGATCACATACGCAAGCAGCGCCTTTGCCTTCGCGAGACCCCTTACCTTTGGGGACGCCTCGATATACGCCGCAATGAGCTCCTTCGTCGTGAGCCTGCCATCGCGCATGCCCCCATCCCTGCTTGTCACCCCACCGGGAGCAAGGTTATCCAACCGGTAGTTCGATGTCATGGCATAGCCGGCATAGATGGCCTCGGCCGCAGAGCTGTCGTGCGCAACCTGCACAAACGCCAGCTCGGGGGAGCACACATACGCATCCAGGCCGCCCATCCAGTGGCCCAGCGAGATAAACGAGCCCGCCGGGAGCTCGTTGGTGCACAGGTGCGTCTTAACATGCTTGCTCTGCCGACGGTCGGCACGCGATGGCACCAGCAAATCCAGCGTTTGGATCCCCAGATCATAGCGATCGATAAACTCCTGCGCCTCTTGGTCCAACAGCGCACAGGCACCTGCAATCGACACGACCTCTGGTTCCGAATCCCCAAAACGAGGGTTCGGCAGGTGCGCCAAAAGCGCCAACGCAGCGTTATGTGAAACGATAAAGTAACCCATGGCGCGAAGATAGCACGCGCGTCGGCGGCCGCTGGCGGTCCTGGCGAGTTTTCGGCAAACGACCGGCGGTTTTTTGCCGTGGCGCGTCCAAAGTGTTCATTCGTCGACGTCTAGCTGCAAATCCGTCAAGCTTTTGGCAAGGTTGCCGCTCAACTGACCAAAAGCTGACCATTTGCTTGCCCATTTGCTTGACGGCACCCCCTCGCCAAAATGCTCCACAACTTCTCGGACGGTCGAAATGCTCGTTTAGCGACCACACACCCAGCGCTGGGGTATCCTTGGAGCACACGCACCGCAAGCCGCACAAAGGAGCCGCCATGCGCACCGAGCTCGATGTTCCCTTTTCGCACAAAGACGAAGCCAAGGCCCTGGGCGCCAAGTGGGACCGGATCAAAAAGATCTGGTACGTGCCCGATGGCGTCAACCCCGAGCCCTTTGCCGCGTGGCTGCCCGGCGTGGATCGCTCCGACCCCAGCGCGCCCTACATCTACCTGGTGCTGGGCAAGCGCGAATGCTGGAAGTGCCACGAGCAGACGACGGTCGTGGCCTTTGGCATTCCGTATCGGGTGGCCGAGGAATCGGGCAGCAAGGCTGCGCCCGGCGCCGCGTCCGCCGTGGACGACGCGGGCCACATAGCGATCGACACCGCCCGCGCCAACGCCATAGCTATCGTCTCCGCGCTGGGCTGCGTGCCGGCCGAGATCCGCGACTACCTGCGCGAGCGCTGCGGCTACAAGCCCGCAACGTCGCGCACCACCAAGACCGTATCGCTCGCCAGCACCTGCACCGCCTGCGGCGCGCTGCAAGGCAGCCATTACCTGTTCGAGGAACCCACGTCGCCGTTTGCGCTCACGGCCATCAACAAGCTGCCCGCGCTGGAGTTCGTGCGCGTGGAGGTCGCCGGCGTCTTTGGCATCCCTGCAAGCCAGGACAACTTTGACCAGGCGCTCTTTACCTGGGCACGCGACCACCACACCCAGTTCCACAAGACCCTGTGCGAGGGAATTTACCTGTAGGGCAAAACTCGAAAATCGAGTGCGGAAATCCTCGAAAATCGAGTGTGAAAATCCTCGAAAATCTAGTATGCGCAGGTAGCTGAGTTGTTGGTAGAACGCAGAAAATGTCGAATCACCGGGTTTGCCCGACTAGATATTCAGTCTTCGAAGCCATGACTCCGCATCGTCATAGGTAATGGCGCATCCGCAGGTTGGGCATTGTTGAGGATAAATTGGGAGGCACAAGCCTGTTCGAGCGCATGAGTCGGCAGCGTGTTTGTCGCGAGCGTCGATGAAGCTGATGTCTAGGCATGGGAGGCCTGCGCCACAGCGAGGGCAAGGCAGGCAGATTCGGCTGCAGGTGGCCTCAACGAGCGGGAACAGGCTCCGGTCCATTAGCACTCGCGGCAGATTTCCGTACACGCCTCGTGCGATATCGCTTCGCCATTCCATGGGCTCCCCTTTCCCGTTTTAACCGTTGAGGAGAGGATGGCAGGATCGTGCAGCTCTTGCTGCGCCGCCGCGCGATCCGATCAATCGACATGATTGGGTCGCGACGGGCCGCGGCCGACTAATACGGAGCAACGTCCTCCGCATGACGCCGCGATTCCGAAAAATCGAACTCGGCTCGATGGGCTTCGAGGAATCGGGCGTTGGGCCGCAAGCGATGTTCGTCCGGCTCGCGCAACACCGAGCCCGCAAACGTCACATAATCCGTATGCTGCAGAAGGTACGACCCGCAAAGTTGATAGTCGCCGCGCACCAACTCAAACGAAATCAGGTGGGCATCGAACAGCGAATGCAGGTCGCGGCGCAGCAGAATGCCGTTGCTGACAACCTGCGACTTAGGACCCGAGTAGTTCTCAATATGCGCAGCTTCGAGCGCTTCGTTAACATTGCAACCCGAGACGGCGCATCGACCGGTATAGGCCTCAAAGAGCTGCGTGCGAAAGCGCTGCTGGCCGATTCGCTCGCGGCGCAGCGCATAGCGAACCTTTTCATCGTCGCTCGCCGGAGCGCCGGAAAACTCCGCCGCAACCGGAGCATCCTTCATGTAGCTCATATCGGGGAAAAAGCGCGCGTCGGGTCCACCTTTATGGACAGGACCATGCAGTACAAACCAGCTGTTCTCAGGCTCGTAACGCTCGACGAACGCTAGGCCCAGCACCTTGTAGCCAGCGCTCGTTGCAAAGAACACGCCAACGGGAACGCCACACTCCATGCAGTTGATCATCTTTTGGTTGTAGTCCTGGTCGCGCCAGTTTTCGACCGAAGCACTTTGCGACGAGTACTTGAGCACCCACGTGCCGTCCTCAAGATAGAGCGGCGGAACATCGGGATAGGCACCGCGCTTGGAATTGTGCACCGAAAGGGCGAAGGTTTTCTCACGCGGATGTTTAACGCGCCCGCGACCAGGCCAGAAGATGCCCGAATCGCGCGACACCGGAAAGAGCTCGGAATCAATCGTCAGGCGAAAGGGATATTGAGGGCTATCGGCATTGGTGCGATGCGGGAGCTTGTCCCACAGGCCGCCACGCTGCTCCTCGCGCAAGAACCATTCCCAAGCCTGGACATATTCGGACGGCACAAAGCTGCAAGCGCGGTCGTAACTCGGCCGAGCAATCAGCGGAACACAAGAAGCGATGCCGTCCATAAGGAACCTCCAGGAAGAACAGTTCCCCTCATTATCGCTGATCGTGAAGGATGGGTCAGTAAGATGTTATTTGGAGAAGTGTCTGGCACACAACAAAAAAGCTCCTCGAGCGAAAAGTGCCCGAAGAGCTTTTGAAAATATGCCTGATATCGCTTAAGCGTTCTTGCCGGCGCAGAAACCAAGGGAGACCTTGACAGCCTGCTCGGTGATCTTTTTCACCACAGTAGAGTTGCAGTCGTAGTCGCAACCTTCCATCCAGACATAAACATCGATGTCTTTCACCTGGTTAGCGGACAAATCGCAGAGCTTCTTGGTATCGTCCTTGTTAACAAGCGTGGTGTTGTCGGTCGGTGCCGTCACCAAGCCATCGGCGAGTGCGGGAACCTTTGAAGCAGCCATGTTTGCTGCACCAATAGCGGCTGCCGAATCAATGTCCGAAATTGCCGTCGTAACGCCGTCGGCGCTCAAAGACTTCAGAGTGGTGTTGTAGCTATTGCCTGCGCCATCAATGGCCTCAGCATCGATCTGATAGAAATAAACCTTATCGTCAATCTTCAAGGCAAGACGCATGGCCTTCAGCACATTCGGATCGCCAGTTGTAGTGAGCTGAGTGTCACTATCAAGATAAAGTCCGCAATCCTGACTTGCCTTCACCCTAAAGGAATCCTTGTAGTAGTCAGCGCCCTCGGTGGCTGCTTCAAATGCCGAGGCGTTGTATTCACCGGTTTTCTCGGTCGTCCAAGTCTTATCTTTGAAGAAAGAGAGCTGGGAGGTAGAAGAAACGGGAACAAAGTTCTCAGACTCAGTTGAGGTGAAAGCGGCAGTTGTGCCCCAAGCGGTACCATCATGCGAAATCAGCAATGTATTAGCGGATTTGGCAGTCACGTTAACCGATTCTGCCTTCACTTTGGTATTGTTCACAAACCATGCGAACGTGGCAGAGCCCAACGCTACGGCTGCTACCAGCACCATGGCGATGGCGGCGCCCATCTGCTTCTTTAATGCCTTGGTATCCATACGGACCCCTTTCTTTCCCCATTCGTCCCAGATGACCCTCGAGAAGCCCGGAAGGGGAGCCCGCGCTTTCGTGTTGGATGTTGCTTGCCCATCCTTTAGACATGAAATTGAGAATACCATAATTCTTACGATTTCCTTATGAGTTTTCGGCAGCCTACATTCCGGCAGATTCATAGGTCTACCTCGGGCTATATGTGGTGCTGTGTGAACATCGTTTACCTTATTTGATCTCTCTCCCGTACAGTCATAAGTCCCTCTTAAGCCTTGCGGCCGCAGTGCCACGCCATCGCATACATTCACCCTCCGCCGAGCTTCGCCCTAGCCCTTTCCCACTCGCTATACTGGTGTGGCACGTGTCATTTTTGCCTGCTAAACGGGCTATTTGTTGGGAGGGCCCATGCCTGCCGCCAATCAACCCAAGGGAAGCGTTTCCACCGGATCGATTAAGCCGGTGACGCGCAAGGCCGTTCGTTGTCAGCGCGAAGTCGCCTGGCTGGTCACGCAAGCGGCCGGTAAGCTCGTCGCCACCACCGACGACGTCAACGCGCCCACACCCAGCTTTGTGCTGGCGGCGGCGTTGTCATATGCCCGCGAGCAGGAGCAGACCGCCCGGGACCGTGGCGCCGCGATCGACTACAAGGCCGTCATGGGCTCCGACCTCGCGAGCTTTTGTGCGGCCGCGGGGCTGCCCGCAGCGCCCAACGCGCTTTCGGACGCGGGCTACATGTTCACGCTCTCGGGCGCGGATCTGATCCGCGACATCTATGCCTACTGCGGCGACCTGGGCGAGCGCATGAGAGATCCGGTGCAGGTCAAACCGGGCTACGCGATCAAGCTCGCGTTGCGGTTGTTCTTGCTGGACGACGCCGCTGGCAACGGCGCTACCTCCGCCGACAACGCCTCCGCATAACAAAAGCGCCGGGTCGGGAAATCACTCCCGGCCCGGCGCTTCTTCGTTCTACTTGTCCCCGTCCCCCGCGGGCGAGTTCTTTTGGTTGCGACGGTTACTCCAGGTCACGTTGTGTTCCTTGTAGTAATCGGGCGCCTCGTTGCCGCTCGCGCTAATGGGGTCGTTGCCGGTCAGGGTGTCGGCAATATCCTGCACGAATTTAATGAACAGGCTCGAGTCGTCGGTCTCGGACGAATCAAAGTCAAAGCCAAACTCCACCGCACCGCCGATGATCTTGTCCACGCACTCCGGGTCGTCGCCGTCCAGCCAAATGACCACGGTGTACTTGTCCACATCGCCCACGCGAAAGTTCTTGTGGCTAATGGTCGTCACCACGTCCTTGGACGCAAACGGCTCGGTGTTGGGCTCGGGGCTGCCGTCGGCCGTTGCCGCCGCATAGGTGGTGGGCTCGCCGTTGCGGTACACCCGCACGCGCGCCGCCTTCTCCACGCCCTTGCTGGCGCTGACCACCTTGAGCTTGGCGCTGTAGCCCAGATCGGTCTTGCCGGCGTTGCGGATATAGAAGGTGTACGCCACATAGTTCTTGCCGTTGTGGCTGCCGTCGATGTTATCCAGGTTGTCGGGCAGGTCGTCGGCAGCGATATTGGTGCCGTTGTCCACGGCGTCGGCCGCCAGGCGCGCGGTGGCGTTGTTAAAGTCGCCATTGTCGGCAATGGCCACGCCGCGGCGGAACAGCTCCAGGCGGTTGAGGTTGATGGTGAAGTTACCCATGTTTTCCTGCATAAACGACAGGGCAAACAGCACGCCAAAGGCAAGCGCCAGCACCACGAGGGCTTTTTGTAGCTTGTCCATGCGCAGCAGCGCCGTGCCGATGCGCTCCATGCGGCGCTTGGGCATGTACATGGACACGACCGCGTCGGGGTCGATGTCGTCGAGGTCCTGGTCGGCCAGCGCCTGCTCCAGCTCCTCGATGCGCACCACGCCGCGCAAGTCGCGCTTGGGCTTGCGCTTGGGTTTGGGTTTGGGCTTGGACTTGGGCTTGCCGAAGCGCTTGCGGGAGGCGGGGGGCTGGTCGGGCGCGGAGTCCTCGCCGGGCGCGTCCTCGGCGTTAGCGCCGGGAGCGTCCTGTAGCGCGTCCTCGGCTTGGTCCTCGGTCAAACCCTCGGCCAAATCCTCGGCAGCTTGATCTTTGTTGTCGTTACGCTTGAACAGAGCCATGGCGATCAGATCTTATATTTCGTGCGAATGTAGCCGACGTATTCTTTGACGAGCTCGCGCTCCATGTCGTCGGCGTAGCGGAACTGCAGGCCGCAGACGTTGCGGTACAGGCTGCCCTTGGGCGCGCGGCGCACCCAGCACACGATGCCCAGCTGCTCGGGCAGCTCGTGGCGCTCGCCCTGCAGGCGGATCGTGGGCATTTGCACGGCCAGGGCCTCGCCCACGTCGGGATAATCGTTGAGGTAGACGGCCAGGCCGCCGGCCGAGACGTCGATGGTCATGGCGTCCTCGGGCTCGGAGGCGGCCGCGTTGTCGCGCTGGTAGGTAAGGCGCATGGCGACCTTAAAACGCTCGTCGCGGCGCTTGACAAAGGTGCGCTGCTCGGCGACTTTGCGCATTTTCCAGTAGGTGCGGATGCCTTTTTTCTCGACTGCCTCGGGATAGCCGGCGAGCACGAACGTCTCCTCGCCCACTTTGTATTGCAGCAGCAGCTTTTGGTTTTCGTCCATGATGAGCGGCTTGCCGGCGAGCATGGGCGCGCTCATAAGGAAGTACGCGTCGTCCAGGTTCTCTTTGTACGTGGCGAGCATGTTGAAGTCGGTTTTTTGGCCCATGGGCACGTCGAATGCCACCTGAAGCTTGGTCCCCGGCGTTATCTGTTGCTCTGCCATGTTGTCTCCCCCAGTCGCGGGCGCCGATATCATCGTCGTGCGCGATGCACATTGGGCTATTGTACCTGCTTTGCCGCAGGTTTCGATGTGCAGCGCGTGAAATGGCGGGATGCAGGGCGCGGGTGAACGCGCAGCTGCTCCGCGCGCGGCATTAATCTGACAGCGATGCATGCCCCCGACAGTCCGTCTGTCTATCTCTCAGCCATCTCTCATTTATCTCTCAGCTTAGAGATGAGTGAGAGATGAGAGACAAAAATGCCGTTATCGGTTCAAGCAAATCACGTTCGCGCAGGTAAACTCATGTATACGGGAACTTTGACTCGATCCCCTAGCCACCTTGCAGCATTGTTATCTCTCATATTTATCTCTCGTCTTTCTGTTATCTCTCGTATTAGTGACGAATGAGAGATGAGAGATGCGTGAGTGATGGACGAGTGTGATTTTTTGGACGGTCGGAAAATCCCTCAAACAAAAAACGGGGTCGGCCTTACGCCGAGCCCCGTTTTCAAACGGTCAGTTAGTTATCCAACGCGCGAGCATAGCAGTCAACATTACGCCGCCGCGAACACTCCCAAGCCCGTTCCGATGATGCAGATTGCGAAGATGCCCAAGATGATCCAAATGGTCTTGACGCCCTTTTTATAGAGGGCAACGCAAGCGAACGTTGCCAGCAAGGGCAGCAGACCGGGGAAGATCGAATCGAACAGATCCTGCAGGACAATCTCCGAACCACCCACGTCAAAGGTCAAAGCCGTGGACAGCGAGACCTGTGCCGCAATCATGGCGCCGATAACGGTCATTCCGAGAACACCGGCAGCATGCGTCATGCGAGACATAAGGTTGCTCTCTTCGGACTGCTGCAAAAACTTGGTTCCCAAGTCGTAACCCAGATGGGCGGCGACGATACGCGTTGCAAAGTTAATCACGGAGTAGATGAGCGCGTACACGATGGGGCCGAGCGGGTTGCCCGTCGAAGCGATGCCAATACCAATGCCGGCGGCAACCACGCGGAACGTACCCCAGTAGAACGAATCACCGATGCCGGAAAGCGGTCCCATAAGGCCGACCTTCATGGCGTTAATCGAGGACGTGTCGAAGTTCTTATCGGCAGCCGCCTGCTCTTCCATCGAAACCGTTAGGCCGGCTACAAACGGAAGCACATGAGGCGTGATGTTAAAGAACTCGGTATGGCGATCGAGCGCCGCATAGTAATCGTCGTCGTTGGGATAGATCTTTCGCAGGGGCTTCTGAATGGTGTACATGAAGCCCATTGCCATCATCTTGTCGTACGACTGCGAGCACTGGCTCGTAAACTGGCGAAGGAACATGCTCCGATACATATCGGGAGTCATAATCGCGTCCTTCTTGGCCTCTTTGAGGTCGGTGTTCTGGATAGCCATTAGAAGTCCTCCTCTTCATCTGCAGCAACCGTCTGCGGACCGGACGAGCCCTCGCGGAAGGCCAGGAGCAGCGCGACGCAAATGGCAGCTGCGGCGACGCCGACCACGTCCATCTTGAGGTAGATGACCATAATGAAGCCCAGGAACAGCCAGGGAAGGAGCTTGTTATCGCCCATGGTCCTGATAAGAAGAGCGAAGCCGATGCAGACCATGACGCCGGACGCAACGTTGAGGCCGTCCATCACAAACTGCGGAATCGCGCTGAGCGCATTGTTGATAAGGTCGGCACCAAAGAACAGCGAGCCAAACACCAGCAGTGCAGACGGAATGCCAATCGACAGCGGCACGATGGTCAGATGGTACAGATTCGCCTTGGCAAGATCGCGATTTGCCAGAGCGGTCTCAATCTTCTTGCAGGCAAAGGCACCCGGAACGGCGTAGCAGAAGTTGCGCCACACCTGAAGGAAGACGGAGACGGGAAGGGCGAGCGCGACGGCAGTTGCCGTGCCCGTACCCGTAATGACGGCAAACGCGCAGCCAAGCACGCCGGAGGCATAGACCTCGGGAGGAACCGCCGCGCCGACCATGATGGCGCCCATGAACATGGACTCCAAAGCAGCGCCGACGATAACGCCCTGCTGGACATCGCCAAGGATCAAGCCGACAAACAGGCTCGTAAACAGCGGACGACCAAGCATCGTAATGCCAAATAATTGCTCATCCATGGACGCAATAAATGCGACCAGTGCAACTAGAAGATACTGGACAACCATTTCGATCAACCCCAGAAACAGGTCTGCAGGCGAGGCATTCTGCGCAGCTCGCCTGCAGACAACCGCAGCAATTTGAGAGGATTAGTAGTTCATCTGGTGATAGTAACGACGCGTGGTGAGCGGGTGGTTACGGACGTGCTCGAGATGGCAGCTCAGACGCTCGGTGATGGTGTAGGTGACCATCGGGGAGACGATCTTGCGGAACTCGGGGTCGCTGAACGGCAGCTCGACCTCGGCGGTGTCAAACTTGTTCACGCGGACGTTGACGCCCTTCTCGTCGGCGAGCATGTGAGTGAAGTTGTCCACGCGGTCCATGAGCTTACGGGTGTCGTCCTCGCCGTAGAGCATGATGAGGCTCGTGCCTTCCTCGCACAGCTCGATGGTGCCGTGGAAGAACTCGGCGGCGTGGATGGACTTGGTCTTGATCCACTGCATCTCCTCGAGGATGCACATGGCGTAGTCGTAGGCCTCACCCCAGAGCATGCCGGAGCCAATCACCATGTGGTAATCGGTGTCCTTGAAGTCCTCGGCCATGGCGGCGCAGCGCTCGTCCTGAGCGTCCTTGGCCTTGATGAGGTACGGAGCGATGTTGCCGAACTCTTCCATGAAGGTGTTGTACTTGGGGAAGGCGCCGGCGTTCTTGAGGAAGCGGGCGACCAGCGTGATCTGGTAGGTGTAGATGGCCTCGCACAGAACGTCGTCCTCGGCGAAGCTGAAGAACTTGTAATCGGCGTACTCGGTGGCCGGGGTGTTGTCGTTGGAGACATACATCAGCGTGCGGGCGCCCTGCTCCTGGCAGAACTTGGCAGCCTCAATGATCTCGGGGGTGGTGCCGGTACGGGTGGAGAAGACGCAGACAGAATCCTTGTTGAAGGTCTTGGGCGGGCAGGCGAGGAACTCTGCGGCGATCTCGCAGTGGACATCGACGTCGGCCGTGGTGGTCTCGACCCAATACTTCATCGGGAGCGTGTGGGCCCAGGTGCCGCCGCAGCCGATGAAGAAGATGTTGGAATAACCCTGCTCGCAGACCTCGTCCACGGCAGCCTCAATCTGAGGACGGAGAGCGAGGGCATCGCTCACAACCTTCTCGTAACGAGGCTCATCGAAATTGAACATCCCTTACTCCTAACTCACTTGGATGAACCCTTCATTCATCCCATGACGTTATAATACTTTATATAACTAACTATGCAAGAACTATTTCAGATTTTTTTTGATTTTTCTTTAATAAAAAGCCCGCCGATCAAATGATCGACGGGCATAGGCATAGAGCATTGGTTCAATAAATGCCGAGCATCAACGTGTTTCCGGCTAGAAAACGTCCTTGGCAAACACCTTAGCGTCATTGGGGACCTGACGGATTTCGATG
Source organism: uncultured bacterium (assembly GCA_905214615.1). GTDB lineage: Bacteria > Actinomycetota > Coriobacteriia > Coriobacteriales > Coriobacteriaceae > Collinsella. The sequence continues at coordinate 11,313 of CAJMMX010000039.1, forward strand.
GCCACGCCATCGCCCAGGAGCTCTTGGATATGCTCGGCATCTTTCTCGGTCGCAAAGATCGCAGGGGTCGGATGAAGCGTGGTCTCAGGGGTCTTTTGGGTTCCGCCCAGATTGATCTCTTTGATGTCTTTGCAACCCTTAGCGAGACGATAGACATCTTCAATCGTCTCAGTGATGATAAACAGCGAATACTTGTCGGTAACGCCGCTGTTGAGCGCCTCGATAGCAGCGTCAACATCCTTGATGACGAGTTTAACGCCGTTGGGGCGGGCGAGCCTCAAGGCCGCCTTCCTCATGTCGTCTTTTGCCACAGCATCGCTGGCAAGCAAGATGCAATCTACATCCAAAGCGTGAGTCCAGGACATGGCAACTTGGCCGTGAATCAGTCGGTAATCAACTCTCGTAAGCTTAATCATCGTTATCATCTCCGCACGTGATAAAGGGAATGACAGGTGTGGCCCCTAGCTAGGGCTCGAACCAGAACTAACTAGAACTCTTCTTCCTCGGCGCCGGCAAGCATGTCCGCCGCCTCGCAAAGCTGAATAAACGAACGCGATCCCTCGACCGCGGCTTTGGCCTTGTCCGCATCCAGGGAGTCCAGCTGTGTAACCATTTCCACCAGCAGCGGCAAGTTCATTCCAGCGATTAACGTAAACGATCCGTCGGTCTGCCTCTGAATGAATTCGTTGTTTACAGAGCCGCCAAAGATGTCAGTCACGACAAACCAAGAGTCGGCAGGGTCCCTCGTCTCCATCCATGCATCAATCAACGCCGCGACGTCCCTTGAATCGTCATCGACATAGGCGCACAGGCACTCGATTCGGTCGTTGGTGCCCATCAGAATCTCCAGAGAGCTTTTCATGCCTTGGGCGAGATAACCATGACTCGCTAGCAATATCTTATTCATAGTTCTCCAATACCAATAGGACGTACTATATTGTCATAACAAAGTATATTAGCAATCTACCCCACGTGGTGTGTCTATTTTCCAAATCCGCGAACGGTAACAATTGGTCGGTAAATCGACCAATCTATCGCTAATTTACAAATAGAACTTCAGTCGCTCGGTGCAGTACACCTGACGGGAGATGAAAAGCGGCTCGCCACTTGGGGCATAACGTCTATCGACAAACAGAAGCAGCGAAGAGTCCAGCTCCACGTTAAGGTATGCCGCCTCGAGCTCGCTCGCATAGCAGACCTCGAGCGTACGCGTGTTGGGACCCATCTTGATCCCCTGGCGATCGAGTACCGCCATCAGCGAATCATCGAGGGACTCATGCTCCAAAAAAGAAAGCGCAGCGGAATAGCTATTGGTTTCCAGCATCGTGGGCTTGCCATCCACAAGGCGCAGACGACGGCTACGCAATACCTTTTGGGTATCGTCTACGCCCAGGAACTTCGCGTCTCGCAGACTTGGGAAGTCCCAGCCCATTTCGAGAACCCTGGTAGACGCCTGTTTGCCCGCAAGCTGGCACGAATGGGTAAAGCTCTCACGGTCGTCCGCGGCATACATCTGCGTGTCCGACGAAACGAACGTGCCCTTGCCGCGGGCCCTCTCAACAAGCCCAGCATCTTCCATTTCTTTAATTGCGGAGCGAACCGTTATTCGGCTCACGCCAAATTGCTCGATAAGCTCCGCCTCGGTCGGAAGCTTATCTCCCGGGCGGTACGTGCCGTTGGCGATTGAATCAGAAAGCGCACGAACAATCTGTTTGTACAGGGGGATAACGCTATTTGCCTCAACCATATCAACCATACCTTTACAAGGAATCAGCAGCCTATAGATAAATAACTTATATTGTATTAGAACTTTTTAGCACTCCACGCCATTTCCTATAATGTTTTAGCAAACGAGGGGTTATTTTGCGTAAGCGGTGTAGAGTCCATCCATTTCCGCATACAGTTTCAATCTGATGGCGGTATATGCATCCGATAAGCCGATTGATTTTTATCTTCTACCTGTCTCACATTCATCCCTCGTCGTAGAGATGAATGTGAGGTGAGAGATACGTACTTGACGCGCGAGCGTGGATATTTGGACGGTTTTTGGGCTTTTGGCGGCCGATTTCGTCCGAAAATCCACGCTCATGCGGCAGACGTCCGAATTTCCACGCTCGTGTGCCAGAAAATCCACGCTCATCCGGCAGATTGGTCGAAGGCCCCATATGGGTATACTCTCGAGGATTCGACTCGATTCGCCCCCGCTGGGGCGCCAAAGGAGACCGCATATGTCCACTACCTCAACCGACCCGCGCGCCGCTGCTGCCGCGCTGCTGGTGCCCGGCACCACCTGCCACGGCTTTGCCGTCGAGCGCTGCGAGACCGTGCCCGAGCTCGACTCGGACGCTTACGTGCTGCGCCATACCACCTCGGGCGCTCGCCTGCTGTACCTGGCGTGCAACGACGAAAACAAGGCCTTTGCCATTGGTTTTAAAACGCCGCCGGCCGATTCCACTGGCGTGTTCCATATTCTTGAGCACTCGGTGCTGTGCGGATCGGCCAAGTTCCCCGTCAAGGAGCCGTTCGTGGACCTGATCAAGAGCTCCATGCAGACGTTCCTCAACGCCATGACCTACCCCGACAAGACTATCTACCCCGTTGCCACCACCAACGAGCAGGACCTGTACAACCTGATGGACGTGTACCTGGACGCGGTGTTCAACCCGGCCATCTATACCAAGCCCACCATTTTTGAGCAGGAGGGCTGGCACTACGAGCTGGACCTGCCGGAGGGCGCTGGCGGCGACGGCAGCGCCGCCAGCCTGCGCGAGGGCACGCTGCGCTATAACGGTGTAGTGTTCAACGAGATGAAGGGCGCGCTGTCCGACCCCATGAGCGTGCTGGACGACGCCGTCAACGCCGCGCTCTACCCCGACACGGCCTATGCGCACGAGAGCGGCGGCGATCCGCGCGCGATTCCCGCGCTCACCTACGAGCAGTTCCTGGACACGCACGCGCGCCATTACAACCCCTCCAACTCCTACATCACGCTCTACGGCGACCTGGACGTGGACCGCGCGCTGGCCTTTTTGGACGAGCGCTATCTGTCGCAGTCGAGCGCCGCGAGCCGCCGCATGGACGCAGCCGTCGCCGCCGGCGAGGACCCGTCTGCGCTGGCGCCCAATCCGCTGGTCGTGCAGACACCCGTGACCTGCGAGTATAAGCGCGTCGAGATGGCCACCACACCCGAAAACGCCCTGGTGGGCCTGGGCCTTGTGCTGGGCAGCGCACTCGACCGCAAGCGCACGATCGCCGCGGACATCCTGTTCGAGGCGCTGCTGGGCTCCAACGAGGCGCCGGTTAAGAAGGCTATCCTGGCGGCAGGCCTGGGCGGCAACGTGGTGAGCTACACCGCGGCCGAGAGCCTGCAGCCCTACGAGCTCATCATGCTGCAAAACGCGCAGCCCGGCGTGGCGCGCGAGCTGCGTCGCATGTTCCAGAACGCCTGCCGCGACCTGTGCGAGCACGGCGTTCCGCGCGAGCGCCTGGAAGCCATCATCAGCAGCAACGAATACGATCTGCGCCAGCGCGACTACGGCATCGCCGACGGCGTGGCCATTGCGTGCGACGCGCTGAGCACCTGGCTCTACGATGACGACGCCGCGACGCTGGCACTCAAGTACGGCCCGGTGTACGAGGAGCTGCGAGGCGAGCTGGACGGCAGCTATTTTGAGGACCTGCTGCGCGAGCTGGTGCTGCAGAACGATCACATGGCGCTCGTCGAGCTGGTGCCGGTGGACGCCGCCGAGGGTTCGGAGGGTGCCGAGGCCATCGAGCTGGCAGCCAAGCGCGACGCCATGACCGATTCCGAGCTGGCCGACGTGGTCGAGCGCACGGCCGCGCTGCGTGCCGCGCAGGAAGCCGAGGACACGCCCGAGGACAAGGCCACGCTGCCGCGCCTGCGCGTGTCCGACATTGGCGAGGCGCGCCCCGAACCGTCACTGGTCGTGGACACGACCGCGCCCATCCCCTGTCTGCGCCACGACATCCCTACCAACCGCCTGGCCTACGCCATGCAGTATTTCGACCTGAGCTGCGTCGCGTTTGAGGACCTGCCCTATGTGACGCTGCTCTGCCGCCTGCTTAAGCAGCTGTCCACGCGCGAGCACTCGGCCGAGGAACTCGACAACTTGCTCGCTGGCAAGCTGGGCTTTTTGAGCTTTACGACCGAAGTCATGACCCAGCCCGACGTGGACGGCGTGCGCCCCTACCTGCTGGTGAGCGCCGGCGCCCTGTCCGAGAAGATTAATGCACTGGCGAGTCTGCCGCGCGAGGTATGGTCGAGCACGCTTTTGGCAGATGCCGACGCCAACCGCGTGCGCGACGTGCTCACGCAGATTCGCATTGGGCTTGAGCAGGGCTTTATCAACAACGGTCACTCGGCGGCGCTCGGTCGCGCGATGAGCTACAGCTCGCCTTCGGCCGTGGTGCGCGAGCAGCTTTCGGGCGTGGACTTCTACCTGTTCCTGCGCGATCTGCTCGAGCACTTTGACGAGCGACTGGACAATCTGCGCGCCAAGCTTGCCGAGCTGGCAGACCGCATCTTTGTGGCCGACGGCTGCCTGGCGAGCTTTACCGGCAGCGACGAGGACTTTGACACGTACTGGGATGCCGCGGGCGACCTGGGGCTGGGTGCGGGCGACGGTGCCGGCCGCGACGCGCTCGCGGTGCCGGCGCCGTGCGACCGCCACGAGGCTTTCGTGATCCCCAGCGACATCTGCTTTGCCGCGCGTGCGTGCGATCCGCGTCGCCTGGGCATTGACGTGACAGGCGCTTGGGCCGTGGCTGCCAACGCGCTCTCCTACGATTACCTGTGGAACGAGATTCGCGTGAAGGGCGGTGCATACGGCTGCGGATTCCGCGCAGCCGGCGAGCGCCAGACGGCGTTCTACACCTACCGCGACCCGGCGATCGACCCTTCGATTGAGCGCGTGGAGCGCGCAGGCGCATGGCTCGGCAGCTTTGAGCCCGACGAGGCCGCCTTTGAGGGCTTTACCGTGAGCTGTGTGAGCGGCATGGACGCGCCGGTGAAGCCCTACGCGCTCACCAAGCGCCGCAACACGACCTACCTGGCCGGGCTCGATCCGCACGCGCGCGAGGAGCGTCGCGCCCAGATGCTCGCCGCCACGCCCGGTGAGCTGCGCTCGCTCGGCGCCGACGTGACGCGCATCGCAGCTGAGTCGCCGACCTGCGTCTTTGGCGGCCGAGACGTCATCGCCAAGAGCAACGCCGGCTTTAACGTCGTCGACCTGATGGGCTAACCACAGCAAGCAAAACCACTACAAAGGGGACAGGCCCCTTTGTAGTGGTTCGAACACTTGTTCTATACGTACACATGTTCTATAGTATGGGTGATTGCATCGGATCAAAATTGCAACTAGAATATAGTTGCAGAATGTGAGGCGGGATGACTCGAGCCGATAAACTCATCGCCCAACTGTTTAGCTGCCCTTCGACGTATCGGTATGCCGATTTTTTAAAAGTCATGGCCTCATATGGCTTTGAAATGGACAGCAAAGGCAAGACATCCGGATCGCGCATTCGCTTCTACAGGCCCTCAGATGGCAGGATGTTCGTGATGCACGCGCCTCATCCATCTGACGAATTGACAGCGGGGACAATTCGAAACATCGTTCGATTTCTGCAGGATGTCGGAGGCAGTCATGAGTAACGTTTTGGCATACAAGGGCTATTTCGCCCCAGTCGAGTTCGATGCCGAGCAGCATGTACTAACAGGTATGGTCGCCGGCATTAGGGACGCAATTGTATTTGAAGGCTCCAAGGCTGAAGAAGTGGAGCAATGCTTCCACGACGCCGTCGACGATTACCTTGAGTTTTGTGCCGAAAAGGGCAAGGAACCAGAGCGGGCTTTTAAGGGCTCGTTCAATGTGAGAACAGGCTCCGAGCTTCACAAGCAGGCAGCACTGGCGGCGGCAAAGAAGGGCGAGTCACTCAATAAGTTTGTGACCGAAGCAATCGCCGCGGCGTTATAGCGTTAACGCATGGGCCAAAACCACCACAAAGGGGACAGGCACCTTTGTGGTGGTTTCGACATTTGCCCAGATAAAACCTGCCAAAATAAACCTGTCCCTTTTTGGTAGGTTTGGGAGAGGAAGCCGGGATGGACAAGGCTGAGTTGCGGCGGGCGGTGATTGCTCGGCGCGATGCTCTTGATTTGGACTTGCGGGCGGCGAAGTCTGCTGATATCTGTGCGCGGCTGGTTGAGCTGCTGGGCCGCTTGGATGCCGCGGCGCCGCACACCGTTGCCGTCTATGCCGCGATGGGTTCCGAAGTCGACTCAGCCGCGTTTGCCGCAGCTGCCTCCAAACGTGGCTGGCGCGTGGCCTATCCGTGCATGCTCTCGGCAACAGACGCCGCAGCTTGTGGCCAGCGCATGTGTATGCGGGCAGTTGCTGCCGGCGACGCGGACGCGGCTACGTTTATCGCCCACCCCACGCGGGCCTTTGCGGCCACGGACATCGACAGCAGCCGCTTCCCTATCGTGCCTGCCGAAGCTCTCGACATGATCGTCGTGCCGCTCGTAGCATTCGACCGCACCGGCACGCGCCTAGGCTACGGCGGCGGCTGCTATGACCGCTACCTGCCCATGCTCTCGCCCGCATGCCAAATCATCGGCATCGCCTTTGACGAGCAGCGTGTCGACCACGTTCCCACCGATGCCCACGACCTGCCGCTGCCCAACATCATCAGCGCCTAACGGCTGGCACGCTGCACCCCACAAAAATGAGCGTGGAAAATTTCCCACTTTGGGCCTGTTCGGGGGCAAAAAACGGGAGATTATCCACGCTCATTATTCAAACGTCCGATAATCCACGCTCGTGTGTCCGAAAATCCACGCTCAACCAAATCGCGTCTAAATTCCCACGCTCATCCGTCCGGATTTCCACGCTCGTGCAGCCTAACGCCCTGCCACCGCCTCAGCATGCACGCGGCACGCCGGCAACCTTGAGCTTGCGATCGAGCTTTGTCGGGTCCCTTAGATCATCCCAGCACAAGCGCACAATCTTACAGTTATCGAGCAGCGAAAGCCTCGACTCGCGCTGGCGCTCATCAAATTGCGCCTTTGCAAGCTTGCCCTCCTCCGCCGCCTTCTCGCTTTTAACGAATCCGTCGAACTCCCCAATAATCAACCGGTCACCCACGCGCCACAAATAGTCAACGCGATACGGCCGTCCCGGCTCAACCGGGTCGAACAGCTCAATTTGCAGCTCCGGCGTCTGCCAGCCGCGCTCGATCATCAGGGCGCGCGCCTTGGACTCGCCACCGCTTTCCGACAGGCCATCGGCATACCGTGCAACCCTGCGCGCCGTCACAACACCGCGACGATTTAAGCCAAGCTTGTTGACTGCCTCAACGAGATGCTCCTTCGACAACAGCTGCTCATGAAGCGCCGAGTCCGCAATGATCAGTCCCTCGACAAACGATGCATCGACCAGGCAATCCGTAATCGTTTGATCGATATCGGTCACGGCAATGTCCATCTGGGTGGCCCGTGTTTGACGAACATAACGATGGCGAACGACCTGAGAGCCCGGCGTCGTTGATTGTGCCGGTGCCACGGCGATATGGATGTGCGTCAAATTGGCATGCGAAACCGAAAGGCCATAGACAACGGCCGCCGTATAGGAGCAAAACGTCCAGTCGGGGTGCTTTTGCGCAAGCGCCCGCACCCGATGCAGATAACGCTGCCGAAACTTGAGCTCGGACCAGTATTCCGGACGCGCATACAACCCCGGCATGACCACCTTGAGACTTCCCGCCGCCACCCGCCGCTCAATCTGCTTTGCCTCCGCCGTCGTACGCGCGTACACGCAGCTCATCTGCTGCTCGCACGCTTTAATGTGGCCTGTGAGTCTTTGATTCGCCGTCGCGTTTGCCATGTCGCCTCCCAACTCTTGGAACGGCGCCAACGTACCAGACGGTTTCATGCGAAGTCTGACCAAATGCTGTCCAGCAGCTGACCAAATGCTTGACGGTTTTGGACGTTTTAGGTTAATGGCTTATATCTGCAGGTAGAACGGTTGTCGAGAGGTCCCTGTCTCCACATCTTTATGCCTCAAAAGCCGTCGATTTCCTTAAAAGAAAATATGCTGTGGCTCGAAACTACCTAGTTTGCGATGCTGTCCGTAAACACTCGACGCGTGGTGCTGCCGCCTACGACAGCCGCAGAAAAATCGAGCGTGGAAAATCTCCCACTTTGGGCCTGTTCCTCGACCAAAAGTGGGAGATTATCCACGCTCATTCAACATGCGTCCGATTATCCACGCTCGTCGCGTAGCGGCCACGATAACCGCCGCAGCCACAGCCACGACAGCGGCCTAGTGCTCTTCGCCGGCGCGGGCCAGGTCGTAGGGCGTGGTCTGGTAGACGTAATAGTTGAGCCAGTTGGTGTAGAGCAACTGAGCTTGGCTGCGCCAGACGTTGCGCGGCTCGGCGGTGGGGTCGTCACCCGGGAAGTAATGCGCCGGCACCTGAGGGTTGAGCCCGCGCTTCACGTCGCGCTCGTACTCCAGGCGCAGCGTGTCGGTATCGTACTCGGGATGGCCAAAGACAAAAAAGCGGCGGCTGTCGGTCGACTTGACGATATACAGGCCTACCTCGTCGGACACGGCCACGACTTCAAGCTGCGGCTCGGCCTCCACGTCCTCGCGGCGCACATCGGTGTTGCGCGAATGCACGGCATAGAAGCGGTCGTCAAAGCCGCGGACCAGCGGGCTTTGCGGCTTCACCAGATAATGCTCAAATACGCCGCTCGCCTTTGCCGGCAGGTCGTACTTCTGGATACCGTAATGATGGTAGAGCCCCGCCTGCGCGCCCCAACAAATGTGCAGCGTGGAGTGCACGTGCGTGGTGGACCAATCCATGATCTGGCAGAGCTCGGGCCAGTAGTCGACCTCCTCGAACGGCATCTGCTCCACCGGCGCGCCCGTGATGATCAGGCCGTCGTAGTGGATGTCGCGGATGTCGTCGAACGTGCGGTAGAACGTCTCCAGGTGGCCGGCGCTCACGTGCGTGGCCTCGTGCGTCTTGGTGCGCAGCAGGTCCACCTCCACCTGCAACGGCGTGTTGGAGAGTTTGCGCATAATCTGCGTCTCGGTGGCGATCTTGGTGGGCATGAGGTTGAGGATGAGCACACGCAGCGGACGGATGTCCTGGTGCAGCGCGCGGTACTCGGTCATGACAAAGATGTTCTCGCTCTCGAGCTGCGCGGCGGCAGGGAGGGCGTCGGGGATGCGAATGGGCATGGATGCTCCTTACGAGTCAGTTGCAGCTATGGTACAACGAGCGGCCCCATCCGCGCGAGCACATCGCCCGGCGATGTCGCCAGCGGCCCAAATCACTCCAAAAGTAGAGATTAAAGCATGTCCCAAAAATCTACTTCGCTTTAGCTTAGCAAAGTGACAGCAGGACGCTACAATGGTTCGATGCGAGAAACTCGGCCGAAAGGATACATATATGTACCAGACGCGTAAGATCGGTGTGGTCGGCCAGGGCCACGTAGGAGCACATGTCGCCAACAGCCTGCTCATGCAGGGCATTGCCGATGAGCTGTACCTGTGCGATATCAACGAGACCAAGGTGACATCCGAGGTCCAGGACCTGCGCGACTCCCTTTCGTTTGTCCCGTACAACACCAAGATCGTCAACTGCTACGACCACTACGAGGAGCTGGCCTGCTGCGACGTCATCGTCAACGCTGCCGGCAAGGTCGCGCTGGCCGCCGGCAACCGCGACGGTGAGCTGTTCTTTACCACCGACGCCGCCCGCACCTTTGCCAAGCGCATCGTCGACGCCGGCTTTGACGGCATCTTCGTGAGCATCTCCAACCCCTGCGACGTCGTGTGCACCGAGCTGTGGCACCTGACCGGCTACGATCCCAAGAAGATCATCGGCTCGGGCTGCGGCCTGGATTCCGCGCGCCTGCGCACCGAGATCTCCAAGAAGGTCGGTGTGAGCCCCAAGTCCATCGACGCCTACATGATCGGCGAGCATGGCTTTAGCCAGCTGGCCGCCTTTAAGGCCGCAACCATCGCCGGCAAGAGCCTCAACGAGCTTCAGGCCGAAAACCCCGACAAGTACGCCTTTGACCACATGGAGGTCGAGGAGCTCGCGCGCAAGGGCGGCTATGTGACCTACCAGGGCAAGCAGTGCACCGAGTACGCCGTCGCCAACTCCGCTGCGCGTGTCTGCGCCGCCGTGCTGCACAACGAGCACGCCGTGCTTTCGGCCTCTACGCTCATGACTGGCCAGTATGGCGAAGAGGGCATCTTTACCTCCCTGCCGTGCGTGATCGGCGCCGAGGGCGTCGAGGAGGTCTACACGCTCGACCTTTCCGAGCACGAGCTCGAGGGCTTCCACAAGAGCTGCCAGCACATCCGCGACAACATCGCCCAGCTCGACTGGTGGGACGCCGAGGCGTACGACGCAAAGTAGGCCGCTGGCTACCGCAACCTTGCGAATCTAAGCGCGATACTAAGCGGGCCGCGCCGGAAATCCCC
>CAJMMX010000040.1 GCA_905214615.1 uncultured bacterium
TCGCTCCGGCTGCAAGCAGAGTCGCTCAGTGAGAAACTCAGCCCCCTCCGCCCCGGCCGGCCAGCTCAATCTACACCGTGTACTGCGGCAGGTCCTGCAGGGCGATGACGTCCATGCCCATGTCGTTGGCGCTGCCGTGACCCTGCTGGTCCTCGCGCACCGCCTCGATGGCACTCACATACGTGTTGGCGGCAGACATCGCGGTCACGCAGGTCACACCGCGTCGCACCGCCTCGGTGCGCAGCAGATAGCCGTCGCCGCGCGAGCCCGGACCGTACGGCGTGTTGATGATCACCGCGATCTTGCCATCGGCGATGAGGTCGCCGATGTTGGGGCGCTCGCCGTCGTGCGGGCCGCTAATCTTCTCCACGATCTCGCACGTCACGTTGCCTCCACGCAGCACGCGCGCCGTACCCTCGGTGGAGCAGATGTCAAAGCCCAGGTAACGCAGGATACGCGCGACCGAAAGGATGTGGCGCTTGTCGCGGTCGCACACGCTGATGAATACCTTGCCGGCGCTCGGGTCGGGCAGCCTGTAGTCGATCGCCAGCTGCGTCTTGGCGTATGCCTCGGGATAGCTCTTAGCGATACCCATGACCTCGCCCGTCGACTTCATCTCGGGCCCCAGGATGACGTCGGCGCCCGGGAAACGACCCCAGGGCATAACGGCTTCCTTCATGCAGAACCAGTCCAGCTGACGTTCGTCGCTCGGCAGGCCCAAGCTCGCGATGGAATCGCCTGCCATGATGCGCGCCGCGCATTTGGCCAGCGGCACGCCGGTGGCCTTGGAGATAAACGGCACGGTACGGCTGGCGCGCGGGTTGGCCTCGATCACGTAAACGGTCTCGCCCTTAATGGCGTACTGCACGTTGACCAGACCGCGCACGCCCAGCGCCATCGCGATGCGGCGCGTGGTCTCGCGGAGCTTCGCCTGCAGGCTCTCGCTAAAGCTGAACGGCGGGATGCAGGTCGCGGAGTCGCCGGAGTGAATACCGGCTTCCTCGATATGCTCCAGGATGCCGCCGATGTATACCTCTTCGCCATCGCACAGGGCGTCGACGTCGGACTCGATCGCACCCTCCAGGAAGCGGTCCAGGTACACCGGGTAGTCGGGGCTAATGCGCGCAGCCTCGGCCATGTAATCGCGCAGATGCTCGGCATCGTAGGCGATCATCATGCCGCGGCCGCCCAGCACATAGCTCGGGCGCACCAGCAGCGGATAGCCGATGTGCGCGGCCACGGCCTCGGCCTCCTCAAACGAGGTGGCCTGGCCCGCCGGCGGGTACATGATGCCCAGCTTGTCGAGCAGAGCGGCGAAGCGCTCGCGGTCCTCGGCAAAGTCGATGGCATCGGGCTTGGTGCCCATAATGTTCACGCCGCTCTCCTCGAGCATGCGCGCCAGCTTAAGCGGGGTCTGGCCACCGAGCGTCACCACGACGCCGTCGGGGCGCTCGACATCGATAACGTCCATGACGTCCTCGTAGGTGAGCGGCTCAAAGTACAAGCGGTCCGAGGTGTCGTAGTCAGTCGAAACGGTCTCGGGGTTGCAGTTGACTATGATGGTCTCGAAGCCGCGAGCCGCCAGTGCGTAGCTCGCGTGCACGCAGCAGTAATCGAACTCGATACCTTGGCCAATGCGGTTGGGGCCGGCGCCCAGGATCATCGCCTTGGGCTTGTCCGCCGGCGTGGTCTCGTCGGGAGCCACGCACTTCTTGGCATCCGGGCTCGTGCGGTAGATGTTCTCGTACGTCTTGTAGTGGTACTCCGTGGCGCTCGAAAACTCCGCAGCGCAGGTATCGACCGTCTTCATGCTGGGAACCACGCCCAGACCCTTGCGATAGGCGCGCACAAAGCGCTCGTCCGAGCCGGTCAGCGCGGCAATCTCGGCGTCGCTCGTGCCGTACTGCTTGAGCAGGCGCATCGCGTCGGCGTCGATATCCTCCACACGCAGGCCGCGGATGCTCTCCTGGACCTGCACCATGTCGTTGATACGGTTGAGGTACCACGGATCGATACCGCAGATGGCATGGATGTGGGCGATGTCCCAGCCACGGCGCAGGGCCTCGACCACAAAGAAGATGCGGTGCTCGGTCGGGGTTGCCACGGCCTGAGCGAGCTCATCGTCGCTCAGCTTGTCGGCACCCTCCTTGCCACCGGCGCAGATGCCCTGGTGACCGTCCTCCAGTGAGCGCATGGCCTTGCCGAAGGCCTCCTCAAAGGTGCGGCCGATCGCCATAATCTCGCCCACGGCCTTCATGCGCGTGGTGAGCGTAGGATCAGTGCCTTTAAACTTCTCGAAGGCAAAGCGCGGCACCTTGACGACGCAGTAGTCGATTGTGGGCTCAAAGCAGGCGGGCGTTGCCTTGGTGATGTCGTTGACGATCTCGTCGAGCGTGTAGCCCACGGCCAGGCGAGCGGCGGCCTTGGCGATGGGGAAGCCCGTGGCCTTGGAGGCCAGTGCGGACGAACGGCTCACGCGCGGGTTCATCTCGATGACGATCAGGCGGCCGGTCTGGGGGTTCACGGCAAACTGCACGTTGGAGCCGCCGGTCTCGACGCCGATCTTCCCCAAGATGGCGAGCGAGGCGACACGCATGCGCTGGTACTCAAGGTCGGAGAGCGTCTGCGCCGGCGCCACGGTGATGGAGTCGCCGGTGTGCACGCCCATGGGGTCGAGATTCTCGATGGAGCACACGATGATGCCGTTGCCGGCGTGGTCGCGCATGACCTCCATCTCATACTCTTTCCAACCCTCGATGGACTCCTCGACCAGCACCTCATGGGCAGGCGAGAGCTCAAGGCCCTGGCTCACGATGGAGACGAGCTCCTCGTGGGTATGCGCGATGCCGCCGCCGGCGCCACCGAGGGTAAAGCTCGGGCGCAGTACGCAGGGATATCCCACGCGCTCGGCGATAGCCTCGGCGTCGGCCACGCTGTAGGCATAGCCCGAGCGCGCAACCTCCAGGCCGATCTCGGCCATGGCCTCGTTAAAGAGTTTGCGGTCCTCGCCGCGCTCGATAGCGGCCAGGTCGCAGCCGATCATCTCGACGCCGTACTTGTCGAGCGTGCCGTCCTTTGCCAGCTCGACGGCGGCGTTCAGACCGGTCTGGCCGCCCAGCGTGGGCAGCAGTGCGTCCGGGCGCTCTTTCTTGATTACGCGCTCGATAAACTCGGCGGTGATGGGCTCGACATAGGTGCGGTCGGCAAGACCCGGGTCGGTCATGATGGTCGCCGGATTGGAGTTGACCAGGATGACCTCAAAGCCATCCTCCTTGAGCACCTTGCAGGCCTGTGCGCCGGAGTAGTCGAACTCACAGGCCTGGCCAATGACGATAGGGCCCGAACCAATAACGAGGATGCGCTTGATGTCAGTACGTTTAGGCATGTTAGTTCTCCTCGGTCGCAGCGTTCTCGGACTCGGCGAAATTCCAGCCGGCGAGGCGGTCCTTCGCGGTGTCGATGTCCAGGTAGTTCTCCTCGCCGTCCATGAGTCGCGTAAAGGCGGTAAAGAGATAGTGGGCATCGGTGGGGCCAGGCGAGGCCTCGGGGTGGTACTGGACCGAGAAGCACGGGGCTTCGAGCAGCTGGATGCCCTCGGCGGTGCCGTCGTTAAGGTTCACATGCGTCAGGCGAATGCGGCCGAAGCGCTCGTTCATCACGACCGGCGCGATTCCGCGGCGCACCCAAACGCGCAGATCTCCATCGACCGCATGCTCGGTCTCGCCGCCGGAAAGTTCGGGGACAAGCTTGCCCAAGCTGGGGAACAGCAGGCCAAAGCCATGGTTTTGTGCGGTAATCTCCACGCGACGGCTTACCAGGTTCATGACCGGCTGGTTGCCACCGCGGTGACCGAACTTAAGCTTTTCCATTTGGGCGCCGCAGGCCAGGCTGATCATCTGGTGACCGAGGCAAATGCCAAAGACCGGCACCTTGCCGATCAGCTGCTGTACCTGCTCATAGGTCTCCACCACGGCATCGGGGTCGCCGGGGCCGTTGGACAAAAAGACGCCATCGGGATTCATGTCGAGTACCTGCTGGGCGGGCGTACCCCACGGCACGACGGTGAGATCGCAGCCGGCACGGACCAGGCCCTCCAGAATACCGCGCTTCACACCGCAGTCGTAGGCGACCACTTTGTGACGGGCAGGAGCGGCAGCCGCAAGCGCAAAGTCATGCGTGGCAGGCAGGTCGGCGGCCACAAACTCGTGAGGCGCGGGGCAACTTACGGTCTTGACCAGGTTCTCGCCTACCAGCGTGGGCGCAGCGGACAAGCGCTCGGCAAGCTCGTCGACGTCGAAGATCTCGGTCGAGATAATGCCCATCTTGGAACCATTGTCGCGCAGATGGCGCACCAGAGCGCGGGTGTCGACGCCCTCGATAGCGACGATGCCGTGAGCGCGCAGGTACTCCGGCACGCTGACGGCCGAGCGCCAGTTAGAAGGCGTGGCGCACATGTCGCGAACGATCATGCCACGCATGGCCGGAGCGCTCGCAGGGCGCACGGCGCCGCCGGGGAAGGCCGACTGGACATCGGTCTCGTCGATACCGTAGTTGCCGATCTGCGGATAGGTCATGGTTACGATTTGGCCGGCATAGCTCGGGTCGGTCATGACCTCAAAGTAGCCCTCAAGCGAGGTGTTGAAGCAGACCTCGCCGGTTGCGGTACCCTCGGCACCACATGCACGGCCATAAAAAATGGTCCCATCCTCAAGATACAGGATGCAGGGACCGCAGGTGCGCTTGCTGGTTTTTGCCAGCATACGCTGGCACAACTCGCTGGGCGCGATGGTGCGGGCGGCAGCGCCCGCGGTATGGTTGTTCGCCATAATTCTCCTTCCCGGTCTCACAGGACCGGCTTAAAGGTGTGTAGTTAGGCCTCGCGGTATTGTAACCGCAAGCATGCCTCATGGCGTTAATTTCATCGAAATGTTTACGAAATGATAATTATGACTTTCTATGCATAATAATTTTTCTGGGACGAGGATTAAAAAAATCATCCCGCGGGGCTTGTGGCTCACGCGGGATGATGGCGTCTTACTTTTTCTTGTCCTGTTCCAGCAGATCGGACGGCGTTCGGTCGGGCTTGCCGCCGCGGAAAATCTCGCGACCATGCAGACGATGTTCCAGGTCACGTTCGGCCTTTTCCTCGTCAATCTTGGTCTGGCTCACCACCGGGTCCTCGATCAGCGACGAAACCGAGTTCACCTGTTTTTGAATGCGCTCGGCAATGGTGTCGTCCATGCTTACGATACGCATCTTCCAGTCGATACTCGTGGCGTTGGATGAGCTCTTGGTCCACACGAACGTCAAAATGGCGCTCTGATGACCCCGCGCGGGAAACATGCCAAAAAAGGAATCGTGCTGAATGTTGCTATCCTCGTCGATATAGGCGTGAACGTTATACACCACGCGGTCAATTTTGTCGTTGAGCAGGGCGTTGGTCGCAAGCGCCGCGGCCTGGATCTGCCCGTTGGACAGCAGCTCGAGCTCATTGGCAGACGACGTGTCCAACACCGTCACCTCAACCGTGCCCGTGCGCTCATCGGCCTCGTCGACAGAAAAATCGAGCGGGAACTGCGTAAAGCCGTTGCCCCATTCGAGTCCACCCTTGAGCGCGGTCGAGACGGTATCCACCGAAACGCTCTCGGACAGGTTGGCGGTATTCAGACGGCGCATCACGCCGTAGCCGATCTGCATGCCCACGATCAGCACCAGAATACCGATGACCACGGCCATCGCGGTCTTCGTAATGGTATGGCTCACCTGCGAGCCCGAAGGATCGTCCTCGGACAGCGGGTCGATATGTTTTGCCTGGCTCGCGCGGTCCTCGCTGCGCAGCTGCGCTAGCGCCGCTTTGTCACCGCGCTTGGCCGCAGCCTCCTTCTCACGCATGCGCTCGGTTCGCTTTTTGGCGAGCGTAGGATCCAAGACGCCGGATGCATCGATTTCGGAGAATAACTCCGTCACTTCTTCCGGAGTCAAAGGGTTCTTGTCAGCCATAAACTTCCTGTCATATCAATCAGTCGAGCTCGTGCGCACGCGCACCTTCGAACTGCATTCGATAGTAACGGGCATAAGTGCCGCCACGGGCGAGAAGCTCCTCGTGCGTGCCACGCTCCACAACGCGACCATGCTCAACGGTCGCAATCTCATCGGCGTGCTTAATGGTCGAAAGACGGTGGGCGATGATGATTGTGGTACGGCCGCGTGCCAGCTCCTCGAGTGACTCCTGCACCGCCTCCTCGCTCTCGTTATCCAAAGCACTCGTCGCCTCGTCCAAAATCAGGATCTTGGGGTTCTTGAGAAACACGCGCGCAATGGCAACGCGTTGCTTCTGTCCGCCCGAAAGACGGCTGCCACGCTCGCCCACGACCGTGTCATAACCCTGTGGAAGCGACTCGATAAAGGCATCGATGTTGGCGCGACGGGCGGCCTCGGCGATCTCTCCTGCCGTAGCGCCCGGCTTGCCGTAGGCGATGTTCTCGCCAATCGTGCCGTCAAACAGATAGACATCCTGCTGCACCAGGCCGATGGCGCGACGCAGGCTCTGCTGCGTCACATCACGCACGTCCTGGCCGTCGATGCTAATGGATCCGGCAGCCACGTCATAAAAGCGCGGCAGCAGCGAACAGGTCGTGGACTTGCCGCCGCCCGAAGGGCCAACCAAAGCGATGGTCTGCCCGGGCTTGATGGACAGATTCATATGGTCGATAACGGGACGCTCTTCGGCATCGCCCTCGCCCAGCTCAACGTCCTCGTAGTTAAAGCACACGTCGTGATACTCCACGGCGCCGGCAGTCACCTGCAGATCCGTAGCGCCCGGCTTGTCCTGGATATCCGGCGCGGTCGAGAGCACCTCGTCCATGCGCTTAAAGCCGGCGATGGCCTTCTGATACGTTTCGGCCGAATTGACGAGTGTCTCGAGCGGCGTGCAGAACAGCGAAATATAGAGTGCAAAGGTCGCCATATCGACCGCCTGCAGCTGTCCCTGGGCGACCAGCCAGCCGCCCAGCAGCACCACGATCACATAGAGCACACCCGAGAGCAGGCCATACGTCGCGGTATAGACGCCCATGGCGTGATACATGTTCTCCTTGGACGAAAGATAGCGATTGTTGGAGGCGCGGAACTTGAAGCGTTCGGTCTCCTCATTGGCAAAACTCTTGACCACGCGCATGCCCGCCAGCGAATCCTGCAGCTGCGCATTGATGCCGCTGATCTTTTTGCGGTTGTCGCTAAAGACCTCGCGCATGCGCATGTTCTGCCAAAACATGATGACCGCAAACGCCGCCGTCACCACGGCCATGGCGAGCGCCAGCACCGGGGCGATGGTAAAGAGGATCACAAACGAGCCGATAATCTCGATGCCGCAGATGATGATCCACTCGGGCACGTGGTGCGCCGCCTCGCAGATATCGAACAGGTCGTTGACCACGCGGCTCATCATGTCGCCCGAGCTGTTGCGGTCAAAGTACGCAAAGCTAAAGCGCTCATACTGGTCAAACAGGCCCTCGCGCATCTTGGACTCCATACGCGCGCCCATCACGTGACCCCAATAGCTCACAAAATAGCGGCAGGCGCAACGGATGATATACATCAGCACCAAACCCACCGCGATCATACCGAGCGCCTGCATAATGGCAGCCTGACCCTGGGTAAACAACCCGCCGGTCAGATTGCGCAGAATAATAGGAAACGCAAGGTCAATGGCAGCAAGCACCAGAGCGCAAACAGTATCGGCAACAAAAAGCCCCATCTGGGGCTCGTAATACGAGAGAAACCTTTTAAACATGCAATCCTCGAAGAGAAATAAATAGCGTGAGAAATCCGGTTGAACCGGTCAGGCTGAAAACAAAGCGTCCCAACAAGCATAACGCCGATGTTCTGGCAGCGTCAGCGAAAACGTCCCTAAGCGAGCAAGGTGCCTTGAAAGAGGAGCGACGCGTACTTCGGTACGCGAGCGACGATTGAAAGGCAGATTGCCGCTTAGGGGCGTTTGCAGCGTCGACTCGTTACGCGGTTTGGTAAAACCGCGTAACCTAGAGCTCCGCGCCCCCAAGGCGATGCGCGATGCTATCGCAGGCCAAGGCGCCCACGACGGTCTTGGCGTCTTCGATCTTGCCGTCGAGTACGGCGTCGATCAGCTCGTGCAGCGGCACCAGGTCCACGTTGACAAACTCGTCATCATCGGGGTTGGGCGCATCAAACTCGAGCTTGGTAGCCAAGTAGATGTGAATGATCTCGTCACAGAAGCCGCAGGACGTGACAATCGACGTCAAAAAGCGAATGCGACCGGCCCTAAAGCCCGTCTCCTCATGCAGCTCGCGCTTGGCGCAATCGAGCGGGTCCTCGCCTGGATCGAGCTTGCCGGCGGGAATCTCGACCGTCACGCGGTCGATGGCGGTGCGGTACTGACGCACCAGTACAATCTTGCCGCTCTCGGTCAGTGCCACAACGGCCGCCGCACCCGGATGGCGAACGATATCGCGGGCGCTGCGGTGACCGTTGGGCAGCTCAACCTCAAGACGGTGGACGTCGAGGATCTTGCCCTTCCAGGCACACTCCTCCGAAAGAATCTTCTCGTGCAGCTCGGCATCGTGCGGGTCGTCGTCGCCCAGCACCAGCGACGGCCCGTCAGCGACCTCGCCACCAGGCTCGCCCTCGGCGTGCCCATACATGCGGCTGCCCTCTTCGACGATCTGCGCGTCCACGAGCTCTTCGTTCTTCTCGTCCATCCGTCTCATTCCTCTCGGACTTTAGGCATCCCAGGCGTCGCGGCCACGCAGCGCGCGCAGACCGATGTCATGACGCAGGGTCTTGCCCTCAAAATCAATCTTCTCGCAAGCCTCGTAGGCAAGGTTGCGGGCGTTCTCGAACGTGTCGCCCAGCGCGGTCACGGCAAGCACACGGCCGCCGTTGGTCACGAGCTGGCCATCCACCACGGCGGTGCCGGCATGGTACACGGTCACGTTCTCCATGGCCTCGGCGTCGGCGATGCCGGTGATGACTTTGCCCTTCTCGTAGCTGCCGGGGTAGCCCGCGCTCGTCAGGACAACAGCCACGGCCCACTCGTCACGCCAATCGAGCTCAATCTGATCGAGCTCGCAGTTGGCACAAGCCAGCATGACCTCGACCAGGTCGTTCTTGAGGCGCGGCAGCACGACCTGCGTCTCAGGGTCGCCAAAGCGGGCGTTGAACTCCAGCACCTTGGGGCCGGCGGGGGTGAGCATAAAGCCTCCGTACAGGCAGCCGCGGTAGTCGATGCCCTCGGCGACAAGCTCGGCCACGGTCTGCTCCATGACCGCCACCATCGTGGCGTGCTCCTCGTCGGTCACGATGGGCACCGGGCTGTAAACGCCCATGCCGCCGGTGTTGGGGCCAAGGTCGCCCTCGAGCGCACGCTTGTGATCCTGCGAGGTGGCCATAGGACGCACGGTCTTGCCGTCGGTAAAGGCCAGCAGCGAGCACTCGGGGCCAACCAGCATTTCCTCAATGACAACGGTGTTGCCGGCATCGCCAAAGGTGCCGCCAAAGCACTCGCGCACGGCTTCCTCGGCCTGCGCAAGCTCAGTCGCCACGATAACGCCCTTGCCCGCGGCCAGGCCGTCAGCCTTCACGACCAGCGGGGCACCCTGCTCGCGCACATAGGCAAGAGCCGAAGCCTCGTCAGTAAACGAGCCGTAGGCGGCCGTCGGAATGCCGGCACGCTCCATGAGCTGCTTGGAGAACAGCTTGGAGCCCTCCATCTGAGCGCCCTCGGCACCCGGGCCAAAGCAGGGAATGCCCGCCGCGCGCACGGCATCGGCTACGCCCGCCACGAGCGGAGCCTCGGGGCCAATTACCACAAGTCCGCATCCGTGGCTCTGGGCAAACGCCGCCACGGCCGCAGGATCGCAATCGTCGAGAACCACGTTCTCGCCGCAGCTCGCGGTGCCGCCGTTACCCGGCGCAATGTAGAGCTTGCCGGCGCGCGGTGATGCTGCGAGCTTAGCTGCCAGAGCATGCTCGCGGCCGCCGCTGCCCAACAACAGGATGTCGATGGTTTGAGTGTCCGCCTTCAAGGGTGCCTCCTCTATGGATGAACGGCCCGCCAACCATGCGGACCCATTACAAAGCAAATATACCCCTCGGCCGCCCGCTTGGGCTGCAAAGGGGTATATCGCAATAACCGAATAGTGCCGATTACTTCCAGAATCGGTTGATGATCTGCTCGCGATCGGCGCCGACGCCAATGAACGTCACGCGGGTGTGTGCCAGATCCTCGATAAACGCCACGTAGTCCTGAGCCTCCTGCGGCAGCTCGTCAAAGCTGCGGCAACCGGTGATATCGCACTTCCAGCCCGGGAGCTCCTCGTAGATGGGTTTGGCATGCTCAAAGCGCACCTGGTGCTCAGGCACGCTCGTGTAACGCTCGCCATCGACGTCATAGGCAACGCATACCTTAATGGTGTCGAAGGCCGAAAGCACGTCGAGCTTGGTCATGGCGATGTCGGTGAGGCCGTTGACGCGCGAGGCATAGTTGGCGATAGGGCCGTCAAACCAGCCGCAACGACGACGGCGACCGGTGGTCACGCCGTACTCGTGGCCCTCCTCGGTCAGCGTGTGGCCGGCCTCGGACTCATAGGAAAGCTCGGTGGGCATGGGGCCCGAACCGACGCGGGTGATATAGGCCTTCATGACGCCCAGCACGCGGTCGACATTCTTCATACCGACGCCGGAGCCGGTGATGGCGCCGCCGGCGGTGCAATTGGAAGACGTCACGTACGGATAGGTGCCGTGATCGATGTCGAGCAGCGTCGCCTGGGCACCCTCGAACAGCAGGTCCTTGCCCTCATCGATCATGTTGTTGAGCAGCAGGCTCGTCTCGGTGATGTAGGGGCGCAGGCGCTCGGCCATGGGCAGGTACTCGTCGCAGATCTGGTCCACGGTGTAGGTGGGCAGGTGGTAGATGAGCTCGAGCTCGGGATTCACGCGGGCAAGAGCAGTCTCCAGCTTGTCGCGGAACAGCGCCTCGTCCAGCATGTCCTGCATGCGCAGGCCGATGCGGGCCATCTTGTCCTGGTAGCACGGACCGATGCCGCGCTTGGTGGTACCGATGTTCTTCTTGCCGAGCTTCTGCTCAAAAGCACCATCCAGATCGATGTGGTACGGCATGATGATGTGCGCGTTGCCACTGATCTTGAGGTTCTTGGTGGTGATGCCGTCGGCCTCGAACATGTCAATCTCCTCAAGGACAACCTTGGGGTTGACGACGCAGCCGTTACCGATCACCGACACATGGTCGGAATACATGATGCCGGAGGGCACCTGGTGCAGGCCGTACTTCTTGCCGTTGACGACGATGGTGTGGCCGGCGTTATTACCGCCCGAATAGCGCACGACGGCATCGAAGTCGCCGGCGACCAGGTCGCAAATCTTACCCTTGCCCTCATCGCCCCACTGGGCACCGACCAAAACGGTTGACGGCATGTTTACTCCTTACATTCATGGACTGTCTACGCGCCACGCCGGCACGCAGAAGCACAAAACATTCCCAGTATACCCGTGCAACGGGCGCCTGTCCTACTCCTCGGTATGCGCCCCATCAAGCTCATAGAACTTGGTGGATGCCGGCAGGAACATCAGGTCGACGTCACCGATCGGGCCCGAACGGTTCTTGGCCACGACGATACGCGTAACGCCCTCGTCGGGTCGATCGTCACGCGAGGCCTCGGCCTCGTCGGCGGAGCGGTCCAAGAACATAACGATGTCGGCGTCCTGCTCGATGGAGCCCGATTCACGCAGGTCGGAAAGCTGCGGGCGTTTGCCGGTACGGGACTCGACCTGACGCGACAGCTGCGACAGCGCGATCAACGGAATCTTGAGCTCCTTGGCCATGATCTTTAAACCACGCGACATCTCGGAGACCTCGACGGTACGGCTCTCGAAGCGACGCCCCGGCGGAGGACTCACCAGCTGCAGGTAGTCCAGGATAATGATGGCCTTCTCCTTGTTGTGAAGCATGCGGCGGCTCTTGGCGCGGATCTCGGTCACCGTGGTGCCGGGCGTATCGTCAATCAGAATGTCGAGCTTAGACAAAGTCTGCGTGGCCTCGTTGATATTGGCCCACTGCTCGGGGCTAATGCGGCCCGTACGGAAGTCGCTGATCGAAATCATGGCGTAGGCGCAAATCAGGCGCTGGGCAATTTCCTTGCCCGACATCTCCAGCGAAAAGAAGCCAACGGTATAGCCCGCAGCGGCGGCATTCAGCGCCAGGTTCAGAGCGAACGACGTCTTACCCACGGCAGGGCGGGCGCCGATAATGATGAGCTGGCCCTCGCGGAAACCCATAAGCATGCGGTCGAGCGACGGGAAGCCGGTGGGCACGCCCGCGGCCTGTCCGCCGGCCTTACACACTTCCTCGGCCTCGTTATAGGCCTCGACCATAAACTCGGTCAGTGTCTTATAGCTCGACTTGACCTCGCGCGCCGTGACCTTGAGCAGCTTGCTCTCGGCCAGCTCCACGACCTCTTTGGTGTCGGTAGGGGCGTTATAGGCCAGTGCGTTGATCTCGTTGGTGGCACCGATCAGCTCGCGTAGCATCGAGTCGCGACGGACGATGGCGGCATGGTGCTGCCAGTTCACGAGCGACAGGGTCTGACCCATCAGCTCCAAAATGTAGGCCTCGCCGCCCACGGCATCAAGCTTGTTGATGCTGCGCAGGTAATCGATCAGCGAGATAGAGTCGATGGGAATGCGGCTGTTGTACATATCGACCATCGCGGTGTAGATGGTCTTATGAATGGGCCGGTAGAAGTCATCGGGCTGCAGCTCGACCTGGGCCTCCTCGACCACCTCGGGCGACAGCAGCATGGCGGCCAGTACATTGGCCTCTGCATCTTGGTTTTGAGGGAGACCCAACTTGGAGCCACGGTCCTCGACCGTCAGCCCCGTCTCCCTTTCATCATATGCCATGAGCATCCTCATTCATATCGCTTGCGAGCATCCATAGTATCAGCCACAGTCCCAAAACGGGCCGCGCCCCGGCAATCATCACCGAACGAAACGGATGAACGGTCCCGTGTATAGGACTTCGACGCAACGCCTGCCATGACGCTCGCTGAGCGTAGAAAACAAAAGGGCGCCCTGGTCTCCCAGAGCGCCCTTCTTAGAACAAGATTGTTGCGTTGCAGCAAATGCTACTCGGCAGCAGCCTCAGTCTCGACCTCGGCGGTCTCGGCCTCGGCGACCTCAGCGGCCTCCTCAGCCTCAGCCTCGGCAGCGAGCTCCTCGGCGGTAACGCCAACGAGAACGACAACCTCGGCCTTGATCTCGCGGTACAGCGAGATGGCAACGGTGTGGGCACCGGCAACCTTGATGGGCTTACCGAGCTCGACGCGCTTGCGGTCGATGTCCATACCGAGCTGAGCCTTGATGGCGTCAGCGATCATAGCGGCGGTAACGGAGCCAAAGAGGATGCCCTCGTCGCCGACCTTGACGTCAACGGTGACCGTCTTGCCCTCGAAGGCAGCCTTGGTCTCGTTGGCGGTAGCCAGACGGACGGCCTCGCGCTTGGCGATGTTGTTGCGACGCTCGTCAAGCTGCTTGAGGTTGCCCTTGGTGGCGGCAACAGCGAGCTTCTTGGGGAACAGGAAGTTCTCAGCGTAACCCTGAGCGACCTCTACGACGTCACCCTCGCCGCCCTTGCCCTTGATCTCATCGAGAAGAATAACCTTCATGATGCGTCTCCCTTCTTAGCCGCGGTCGCGGTTGCCACGAGAGGAAACCACGGGGACGGTGTACGGCAGGAGAGCCATCTCGCGGGCGCGCTTGATGGCGTTGGCGATGTCATGCTGATGCTGCGTGCAAGCGCCAGTGACGCGACGGGGCTTGATCTTGCCACGGTCGGTCATGTACTTACGGAGAAGCTGAGTGTCCTTATAGTCGATGAACTCAGTGTTCTCCTTGCAGAACTGGCAGTACTTACGACGCGGCTGACGTGCAGAAAAATCATTAGCCATGTCAAAATACCTTTCGTTTGGCAACTTCGGCGAACCGAAGCCGCCTCTCACTCAAAAATAGGTGAACAGCCCTTAAAACGGGATGTCCTCATCGTAGACGTCGACCGCGGGCGGCGTAGCCACCGGTGCGGCAGGACGTGCTGCGGGCGCGGGGGCTGCGGGGGCGTAACCGCCCTGATCGTAGCCACCCTGGCCACCACGGGAGCTCATAAACTCGATCTCATCGACGATGACCTCAAGCTTGCTCCGGCGCTGGCCGTCGCGCTCCCAAGAGCTGTAGCGCAGCTTGCCCTCGATCGCGACCTTGTTTCCCTTTGCCAGGAAACGGCTCACGGCCTCGGCGCGCGTGCCGAACATAGTGCAGTCGACAAAGTTGGGATAGTCCTCCCACTCGCCAGTCTGCGGGTTGCGGCGACGATCGTTCACGGCGACGCCAAAGGACAGAACCTGGGTTCCGCCGGCGGTGGCGCGCAGCTCGGGATCACGCGTGAGGTTACCGGTGATGTTCACTCGATTGATGCTCATAACTCACTACTTCCTCTTGGGGCACAAGCCCAGTCCAAAACGACAGTCTTACTCCTGGTCGTCGCGACGGACGATCATGTGGCGGACCACAGCATCGGTGATGCGCAGGACGCGATCAAGCTCGGCGATCTGGGTAGGATCTGCGTGGAAGTTGATGAGGGTGTAGTCACCATCGGTGAGGTCGTTGATCTCGTAGGCGAGCTTGCGCTTGCCCCACTCGTCAACGGAGTCGACCTTGCCAGCGCCCTCAGCGATCGTGGTATCGATACGCTTCATAACAGCGAGACGAGTCTCGGGGTCGAGCGACGGGTCAACAAAGAACAGCAGTTCATAAGCCTTCATATTGTCACCTCCTCTGGGCAAATGTGGCTTCAGGTCGTGAAGGTGCGCCTGAAGCAGGAAAAGACTTGGTAATAATATCTTTCAACCTCCCAGGCTGCAAGAATGTGCAGCTACAACCTCATGACCTCCACATATGTCCATACTCACACGGCACTTCATGCGTCTTCCAACCAAATGCTGACCAAATGCTTGACGGAACTGTGGACAAGATACGGCGCTGCGGGGACAAACCAAATCAAACTGCAGGTCAGCCATTGCAAGGCTGTGGTCGCAAAATGCATACCAGTGGCTCACAACACCGTTCAAATATTTTTAAAATTGCTGCCACGTCGTCTATAAATACCTATTTTGAACAATTTGTTGTATGCAGCCATGCTGGTCAGAGCCCGTTTTTGACCTTCTCGATCCCGTCACGAAGCCAAGCGATTCAAAAAATGCCAACTTTTCTGTTTGCACTTTGCGATTCCTCGTGTATACTGACTTTCGCATTTAACGGAGAGTTGTCCGAGTGGCCGAAGGAGCACGATTGGAAATCGTGTAGGCGTCAAAAGCGTCTCCAGGGTTCAAATCCCTGACTCTCCGCCAGTTAATTCCAAAGCAGGCCTTCGAGCCTGCTTTGTTTTTACCCCACGCGGAGGGGTGGCAGAGTGGTTGAATGCGGCGGTCTCGAAAACCGTTTGGCCTGTATAAGGTCACGAGGGTTCGAATCCCTCCTCCTCCGCCATTTTGGTTGAGAAAGCTCCCAACAACGGGAGCTTTTTTGTTTAGAGTCCCTTACAAGCAAATACGGCGGAGGAGGAGGGGTTCGAACCCGCCCTTCCCTCAAAAACATGTACGTCAGCCTCCAAAACCGACATTTTTCGACATCTTTGAAGGCTGATGTACATGTTTGGTACCCATGACCGTTCCCAGTCCCTACCGTTTGCCGAGCAATAGGGTCTCAATCGCCTCCAACCATGTACTATGTACGGGCATTGTTCAAACCCGAGAATCAAAGGACCTCATCTTGCCCGTCGTCGCCGCTATGACTGTTACTTCACACGCCTCGGATGCCATGGTCGCTATCCCATTTTGGCTCGAGATGTTCGCCGTTGTCGCGGCATCGATCTCGGGCGTGCTGGTCGCTCGCGAGCACAAGCTCGACCTGGTGGGCGCGGTCGCGCTCGCGGTGGTCTGCGGTCTGGGCGGCGGTCTTTTGCGCGATATGACGCTCCAGGTCGGCAACGTCTACATCCTCAACCAGCCCATGGCACTACCGCTTTCCATCGCCACAGCCGCCATCATCTATATCTTCCCGGCAATCGTCGATAAGCCCGAAAAACTCATTCCCCTGCTCGACATCATCTCGGTCGGCATCTATGCAGCAACCGGCGCGGACAAGGCGTTGGTGTACGGATTTGCGCCCGCCGTATGTATCATGATGGGCTTCTTTACCGCCGTGGGCGGCGGCATGCTGCGCGACGGCTTTATGGGCGTGGTCCCGGGCATTTTCCAACGCACCAACTTCTATGCCATCGCGGCCATCGCCGGATCGGCAAGCTATGTAGCCCTCGTCATGAGCGGCCTCATGAGCAATGTTGCCGCGCTGGTCGTATGCGTTGTGGTGACCATGGGGCTGCGCTGGCTATCACTGCGCTTTGACATTAAAAGCCCTACCGAGGAAGACATCGCGCGCTTTTTGCACCGTAAAAAGTAGGTAGCACAGCACAACCCCTCGAAATGCAACCGAGAGATTCTTTTAGAGCGCCCGCGCGGTGGGTACCCTGTTAGATACCTGTCGAGTATCTAACGAAGGATTCACTATGCCTTGCAACCAAGTACCGTCGATCCGGCGCCACAAAGCGCAGGCCCGCATCACCATCCTATTCGCGCTGATTGCGCTCGCGCTCACCGCACTTCCCACGGTGTCGTTCGCCGGCACCGACACCGCGGGAAACATGCTCGCAACCGAAGTTGACTCAACTCCGTCCGGTATCGAAGGCGACCTGTACTGGGCCGGCCAAAGTCTCAACCTAGACGACGCATCCATCGGCCGCGATATTATCGCGGCTGGTGAGAACCTGTCGATTCGCGATTGCACCGTAGGCGGCGCCGTTCGTCTGGCGGCACGCACCATCGATATCGCCAAAACCGCAATCGATGGCAGCGTCACGGTGGCCGGCCAGCACGTCGTGCTCAACACCGGCAGCACCGCCAACTGTTTTTACGCGGCGGGCGAAACGGTCGCCCTGCGCGGCTCCGCCAAATCGGCGGCGCTTGCCGGCGACACCGTTACCATCGACGGCACCGTCGATGGCAATGTTGAAGTCTGGGCCGACAAGCTCATCCTGGGTAAAAACGCCCGCATCACCGGCACGGTGAACGCCCACGTCTCACAGGACCCCGAGCGGGCCGAGGGCGCCCAGGTTGGAGCCCTCAAGATCGACCGGACCGAGAACGAGAACACCTCTACGGTCAACGACATGATCGGCGGCATCGTTGCCGCAGCGCTTTCCACCTGCTTTGTCGCTATCCTGCTTGAGCTTGTCTTTCCGCGCGCAACCGCCAGCGCCGCCGGCATGCTCCATCAGCATCCCATGCCACTGTGGGTAAGTGGCCTTCTGGGCACGGTCGCCATCGCTCCCGCCGTCCTGCTGCTTATCATCTCGATTGCAGGCCTGTCGCTCGCCGGAGCCCTCATGTGCAGCATCATCGGCATCGCTTTGGTCTCGGCGGCATTTACGGGGTGCGCGATCGCACGCATGGTCGGACACAACCAAAACCGCTTCGCCATGGCCGCCGCGGGCGGTATCGTCGCGGGCGCGCTCACGGCACTTCCTCTTATGGGCAGCTTTGTCAGCGGCGTAGCCTTCGTCTTCACGCTCGGCTACGTCATCCAAATCATTTGGCACAACGCCCACCTCAAGCCGCAGCAGCCGGCTAACACGCCAGGCCTTCCCACCGCCTAACCACCAACCACCACAAAGGGGACAGGCACCTTTGTGGTGGCGTAGGCCGCCTCAATCCCCATGCACCAAAAAGGGCGCCGACCATTGCGGTCGACGCCCTTTCTCATTAAAGCTATAAAACCCAGCACTTATTTGTTGACCTGACCGGCGCGGACGGCAGCCTTCTTGCGGTCGGTGGCGTTGAGCAGACGCTTGCGCAGGCGAATGTTCTTAGGAGTGATCTCGACCAGCTCGTCGTCGGCGATGTACTCCAGCGCCTCCTCCAGCGAGAAGGTGCGGGGCGGCACCAGCTGAACGGAGATATCGGAGGTCGAGGAACGCTGGTTGCCCAGGTTCTTGGTACGGGCGATGTTGACGACCATGTCGCCGGCCTTGCTGCGCTCGCCCACGATCATGCCCTCGTAGCACTCGGTGCCCGGCTCAACAAACAGCTGGCCGCGCTCCTGCAGCGTGCCCAGGGCGTAGGCAACGGCCTTCTCGGTGGTCATGGAGATCATGGCGCCGTTCTGACGGTTGCCGATCTCGCCGGCGTAGGGACCATACTCCAGGAAGGTGTGGTAGAACACGCCCTCGCCGTGGGTGACGTTCATGATGCGGTTCTTAAGACCCATGATGCCGCGGGTCGGGATCTTAAACTCAAGGTGCGTCACGATGCCCGAGGTATCCATGCTCGTCATGATGCCGCCGGAGGTACCGAAGACCTCAACGACCTTGCCCGAGTACTCGTCCGGGCACTCGACGACGGCCTGCTCGACGGGCTCCATCTTGTTGCCGTTCTCGTCCTTCTTAAACAGAACGCGAGGACGGCCAACCTGGAACTCAAAGCCCTCGCGACGCATGGACTCCATCAGAACGGACAGGTGCAGGATGCCGCGACCCGAGACCTCGACGCCGCTCTTGTCCTCGAGCTCCTCGATCTTCATGGTTACGTTGTTCTCGGCCTCGTTGAACAGGCGCTCCTTGAGCTGACGGGCGCCCACGATGTCGCCGTCGCGACCGACGAGCGGGGAGGTCGAAGCCTCAAAGACGATGGACAGGGTCGGCGGGTCGATCTCGATGGGCTCGAGCTCGACGGGGTTCTCGGGATCGGTGTAGACATCGCCGATATCGGTGCGGTCGATGCCCACGACGGCAGCGATGTCGCCGGCGCCGACTTCCTGGCACTCGGTGCGGCCCAGGTAGTCGAAGGTAAAGAGCTGTTTGACGGTAGCGGTGGCGCTGGAGCCGTCGTTCTTGACAACCAGGATCTGGTCGCCCTGGTGGATGGTGCCGGAGTACACGCGGCCGATGCCGATACGGCCGACGAAGTTGGAGTGGTCGATGGTCACGCACTGCATGGCGAGCGGGGCGTTCTCGTCAACCTCGGGTGCGGGCATGTCGTCGATGATCATGTCGAGCAGCGGGTACATGTCCATGTTGCCGTCGTTGGGGTCAAGGCGGGCAAAGCCATTCATGGCGCTGGCGTAGACCACGTGCTCCATGGCGAACTCGAGCTGGTCGTCGGTGGCACCCAAGTCGGCCATGAGGTCCAGGCAGTCGTTGTAGGCCTTCTCGGGGTTGGCGCCCGGACGATCGATCTTGTTGATGACGATCATGATCTTGAGGCCGGTGTCGATAGCGTGACGCAGCACGAAACGGGTCTGGGGCATGGGGCCCTCAAAGGCGTCGACCAGCAGCAGGGCGCCGTCGGCCATACGCAGCACGCGCTCGACCTCGCCGCCAAAGTCGGCGTGGCCCGGGGTGTCGATGACGTTGATCTTGACGTCCTTGTACTCGATAGAGATGTTCTTGGCGAGAATCGTGATGCCGCGCTCGCGCTCCTGGTCGTTAGAGTCCAGGACGCGATCCTCGACCTGCTGGTTGGCACGGAAGGCGTCCGTGGCACACAGGAGTTTGTCAACCATCGTCGTCTTGCCGTGGTCGACGTGGGCGATGATGGCGATGTTCCTCAGATTGTCTACGCGCATGTAGTTCCCCTATCTTCTATCCATATACAAGCGGCACGCGTATGCGACCCACCCAGCAATGCAACGCTCGGCGGGAATATTGAGCCTTTTACCGAAAACTCGTTTATTTTAGCGATTTTAGATGAGAGGGGTTTCCTCACCTGCAGGTTCAGGGTCGCTCCACATAAAACCATCGCCGGCACCCATGCCCTCATACAGCACGTATGCCGAAAAACCGCTCTCGAGCGTGGTTTCGAAGAAACTCACGAGCAGGGCGTCGTGATAGCCGCCGTCAATTTCGACACAACCGGTGTAGCCGATGGCATAGCGGGCGATGCGGCCCAGCCCCTCGTCCTTAAGACCCATCTTGTGCTCGGAGATAAAGTTGGTGGCAGCCTCGAGGCATGCCTCCTCGCCATCTTCGTCGAGCGCCGCCAGATATCGGTTGGAAGCAGCGTCCTCGATCGCCACAACTACGCCCGGATTCTCGCCGGCGGCAAGGTCGTCCAAGAACGCGCCGATCAGATCGCACACCATGGCGTCGAGCTCGGCGGAGACGTTACCGGCGTCCTGCATATCCTGTGCCATCTTTAGACCTTCCCATCGAGTCTGGCGTCGTTACAGTTCCTGTGCCTCGGCAGCGATCTTGGCGGCAGCGTCACGGGCGCGCATCATATCCATCGCGCGCTTGTCGAGTACCTTGATCTGGTTGGTCAGCATGACCGCATCGACCACGCCCCAGATTACCAAGCCTGTTGAAATCGAAAACCCAAGCGCACCAACTGTACCACGAAGGCGCGAGCAGATTGCCGCGACAAGGGCGGAGACGACAACCATCTTGATAAACGAGCCGCGGCGCTCGCGAAGCGTGCGGGCCTGCGTCACATAGGCAATGCGAGCCGCCTCAGAAGCCTCCGAGCGCATCTGGGCCTCGCGCGCAATGGCCGCCGCCTCAGCCGACATACCGCTGGCCATCAGCGAACACTCCGCAACCCTGCCGCCCCGCATTTAGAAGTCATCGGGGGAGAGCGTATGGACGAACTCGTCGAACTTCTCGAACTCCTGCTCGTCGTCGACTTCCTCGGCATGGGCAGAAACGGTACCCAGGCGATTCATGATGTCGTCCTCCACAAACATGGGAGCATTGCTGCGCACGGCAAGGGCAATGGCATCACTGGGACGGGCGTCGATCTTGCGCTCGTCACCATCGGCCAGTACGACAATCGTCGCGTAGAACACCGGCGGCTCGGCGCGAACGATCTCGATGCGCTCGAGCTTGGCGCCCAGGGCGTCGACGGTGTCGAGCAGCAGGTCATGGGTAATCGGGCGCTCGGCGCGGCCGCTATCGATGCCGCGGCTGATGGCAGCAGCTTCAAACGAACCAGTCTGAATGGAAAGGGAACGCAGCGGCGCGGGCGAGTCCGATTTGCTGCTGCGCTCACGAAGTACGATAAGCGATGGCACGGGACCGGCGGCCATGACGATGGTCTCTATGTCGACACGAACCATGGAACACCTCCGGTACGTAGCGGTTAACACGCGGCAGCCCGCCGCATTGAATAGCTATACTACCCAAACTTTCGCACAGCACACAAAATCAAAGTAGTTAATTTGGGGCGGGGCTTTTTTGACTACTTTCAGTAGGTAAGAAAAAAGCCCCGAGGCAACGCCCCAGGGCTCTTCACAGTTTTGATGGTGGACCTGACAAGATTCGAACTTGTGACCTCCCGGTTATCAGCCGGACGCTCTAACCAACTGAGCTACAGGTCCATCATGGTGGAGGTTAGGGGGATCGAACCCCTGACCTCAGGCTTGCAAAGCCCGCGCTCTCCCAGCTGAGCTAAACCCCCACGGAGACAGTAATAAACACCCCAGCGGCGACTCGGCTCTCGCTGGGGTGTTTATTGCGAAAGAAAGTGGTGGACCTGACAAGATTCGAACTTGTGACCTCCCGGTTATCAGCCGGACGCTC
>CAJMMX010000041.1 GCA_905214615.1 uncultured bacterium
GTCGGCGGGGCCATTGTGGCTCTTGACAGCGGATTGGGTCATATGAGCGAAAACCCGCCAGAGCGAGCAAGGTGCCTTGAAACGAGGCGGCATTGACCTTCTGGTCATGCCGCCGAAGTTGAAAGGCAGATTGCCGCTCTGGCGGGTTTGCAGCGTCAACTAGTTACGCGGTTTGGTAAAACCGCGTAACTAAACCAACTTAAAGCCCTTGCGCTTGCCCACGGAGAGGGTGTCGCCCAGCTTGAGGGCGCTCGGATCGATGTTGTAGCTCTTGGGAGCCACAGCCTTGCCGTTGATCTTGACGCCGCCGCCGTCGATGTCGCGGCGGGCCTGACCGGCGCTGGCCGAAAGGCCCAGGTCCTTGAGCAGGCCGGCGAGGTAAATCTGGCCCTCGTCGTTGACGGTCAGCTCAACGTGCTTCTCGGGGAAGTCGGCAAGCTGGCCCTCCTTGAACACACGGTCGAACTCGGCCTGGGCCTCGTCGCCGGCGCCGGCGCCGTGGTAGGTATCGCACAGGTCGCGGCCCAGAGCGCGCTTGAGCTCGTAGGGGTCGGCAGAACCGTCGGCCAGGGCGGCGTCGATCTTGTCGACCTCGGCCGGAGCGAGCGAGCTGGCCAGACGATAGTACTTGCCGATCATCTCGTCGGGGATGGACATGGTCTTGCCGAACATATCCTTGGGAGCGTCGGTCAGGCCGATGTAGTTGCCATAGGACTTGGACATCTTGCGCACGCCGTCGGTGCCCTCGAGCAGCGGCATGGTGAGCGCAATCTGCGGCTCCATGCCCATCTTCTCCATGAGCTCGCGGCCGGCGAGCAGGTTGAAGAGCTGGTCGGTGCCGCCCATCTCGACGTCGGCCTTGATCTGAACGGAGTCGAAGGCCTGCATCACGGGGTACAGAAACTCGTGCAGGGCAATCGGCGTCTGGGACTGGTAGCGCTTGGTAAAGTCGTCGCGCTCAAGGATGCGGGCGACGGTGAACTTGGAGCACACCTGCAGCAGGCCGGCCAGGTCCATCGACAAGATCCAGTCGCCGTTATGCACGATGGTGGTCTTCTCGGGGTCCAGAATCTTCATGGCCTGGCTCACGTAGGTCTCGGCGTTGGCCTCGATCTGCTCCTGCGAAAGCTGCGGACGCGTGGAGTTCTTGCCCGAGGGGTCGCCGATCAGCGCGGTGCCGTTGCCGATGATGAGGGTGACGTTGTGGCCCAGGTCCTGGAACTGACGCATCTTGCGCAGGGGCACGGCATGGCCCAGGTGCAGGTCGGGGCTGGTGGGATCGACGCCGAGCTTGATGTTGAGGGGCTCGCCCTTCTCAAGCTTCTTGCGAAGGTCGGCCTCGGGGACGATCTGCGCTGCACCCGAGGTGATGATACGCATTTGCTCGTCAACAGACAGCATTGGGTATCCTCCTTTTGCTATAGCACCCTCGCCGAAAACGGCGGTGCTGGAAGTCCATAAACTCTCTTATGATAACAAACTGACGCGACGCGGCACTTACGACAGGAAAATCCTCGTCCTGCCGCATGCGTCAATGGCAACTGGCAGACGTGTACCGTCACGCTCGACCAGATAGCGTACCTGCCGACGACGCAAGCAGTCGCGGCAACGGACCTGTCCCGTCGCATCGGTGGCGCAGACGCCCTCGGCGGTCAGCAGGCAGTGCTCGCACACCATGAGCTCGGGGCAATCGGCATCGACAGGGCTCAGAACACCAGGTTCGGCCGTCAGTTCGGCAATACGCTCCGCATCATTGCCGAGCAACTCGGCCGGCAAGTACACCCGCCCCGCACCGAGTCCGCGCAGCCAGGTAAGCGTGGCCCGATTCGCGCAGAACACCGGCGCCGCCACGTCAAACGTCACGCCCAGCTCGCGAGCAATCACCACCTGTCCCAGGTTGCGGCAGACGACGCGCCCGGCACGCTGCATCAGCGAGCGGGTCCGGTCAGCGTCACCCGTGCGGCACACCTCGTCAAGCACCACAACGGTGTCGGACAAATCGAGTTCTCTGCGCGGGTCGGTATCCATCAGCTGCCAAGCAAAAACCATGCGAGCGGGAACCGCGCACTCCACCAACTCCGGCGACGCACCGCTATCCACCGCAACGTCCTCAAAGGGCAGCACCTCAACGGCACGCGCAACGGGCGCAATCGCATCCGCCTCGGCCCGCATGCGCTCCAACACCGCCGCCGTCTGATCCAACACGCCGGCGCTACGAATCAGGTATACCTCGCAGCCCGCGTCCACCTTACGCTTGCAATGCACGACGACGCGCTTCCCCGCTGCGGCATCCACCGGGCAGGGCACCTGCGGCCAGCGCTTGGGCACATCGGGACGCGCGTCGACACCCGGATAGAACCGAATCTCGAGCGTGTCACCCGCCGCCACGGCGGCATCGAGCTCAACGGTCACCTCTTCGTGGCCCACAGCGACCAAGCGCCCCACGCGCACGCCCTGGTTAATTGCACGCTCAAAGCTCATCAGCTCGGCACCCGAACGCCCTCGCAGGTACGCATCGGTAAACCCACGGTTAAACGACCTTCCCAGCTCGCGCTCAAGCTCTTCCACGGCACCGGGGTCCCACGCGCCGTCGCGCAGCATATCGAGCGCCCGGCGCCAAACCCGCACCACGTTGAATACGTAATCGGGGTTCTTCATGCGTCCCTCGATCTTGAGCGACGCAACGCCAGCATCTACAAGCTCGGGCAGATGCGCAATACCCAGATAGTCATGCGGACACAGCAGACGATCCCCCTCAACGGCGACAACGCTCTGCCCCGCCTCGTCCACTAGGTCGTACGCCAGACGGCACGGCTGCGTGCAGTCGCCGCGCATCGCCGATCGTCCACGCCGCAGGGCCGAGAACTCGCACGCCCCCGAATAGCCGATGCAAATCGCACCGTGGCAGAATACCTCGATGGGCACGCCCGTGGCACATAGCGCCGCAATCTCGTCGACCGTCAGCTCGCGTGCCGTCGTCACGCGCTCGACCCCCAGCTCATCGGCGGCAAGCCGCACGGCACCCTCGCTATGAGCGCCCGCCTGCGTGGACAGGTGAATCTCGACCCCGGGAATCGCCGCGCGCAGCGCGCAGGCCAACCCGGCATCGGCGACAATCAGAGCATCGGCGCCCAGCTCCAGTGCATGAGCTCCCAACGCCACCGCGTCGGACAACTCATCGTCAAACACGAACACGTTGAGCGTTACGTACACACGCACGCCATGGGCATGCGCCACGGCGCAGCCGCGCGCAAACTCGTTATCCGTAAAGCCATGGGCGCTCACACGGGCGTTAAAGCCGCCCAACCCCGCATAGATGGCATCGGCGCCCGCGGCGATGGCCGCAAGCATCTGGTCGAGCCCGCCCGCCGGCGCCAGCAGCTCGGGCAGCGCCGCACCGGCAGCATCCAATCCAGTCTCGTATTGTCCGCTCGGCCCCATCGTCCGAATCGCCATCGACAAACCCCTTACCAAGGTATGCATTCACTCTGAAAAATGCCGTCTTCCAGCATACACGAGGCCTCGCGCGCCCCGTTTGGTTTATCGTGTAATAACTTATGTCCAACCTGCCCCGACGGCACATCCACCGTCCGGCACGACATACCTGGAGGTCAATATATGGGTCCTCGCCAACGACAGGGACGCAGCCGTTCAAAGACGCATGCTCTGCCCATAATCCTGCTCTCGTTTTTGGGCTTTCTGCTGATTGCGGGCGTGGCATTTGGCATCGGCATGGTCGGCAACGTCAACCGCTGGCTGTCCGATCTGCCCGACTACACCGACGCCAACGCGTATCTGGTGAGCGAGCCCACCGAGATCGTCGACTGCAACGGCAACAAGATCGCGAGCTTCTACACGCAAAACCGCAAGTCTATCACCAAGGACGAGGTCTCCCCCTACGTGCTGCAGGGCACCGTTGACGTCGAGGACGAGCGCTTCTACGAGCACGGCGGTATCGACCTGTGGGGTATCGCGCGTGCTGCGGTGGCAACCCTCGGTGGCGGGCACGAAGGCGCCTCGACTATCACCCAGCAGCTTGTGCGCAACACCATCCTGCAGGAGGAGCAGTTCGACTCGACCATTGAGCGTAAGGTGCGCGAGGCCTACATCGCCATCAAGATGGAGGACATGTACTCCAAAGACGAGATCCTCATGATGTACCTCAACACCATCTATTACGGCCACGGCGCCTACGGCATCGAGGCCGCAGCCGAGACCTATCTGTCCAAGAGCGCCGCCGACCTCACCCTCAGCGAGGCCGCGCTGCTCATCGGCCTTCCCAACTCGCCTTCGCAGTACGACCCCACGGTCAACCCCGATCTGGCACTGTCTCGCCGCAACAAGGTTCTCGACAACATGCTGCGCCTGGGCCACATCACCCAGGAGGAGCACGATGCCGCACAGGCCGAGCCCATCACCCTCAACGTGACCGAAATCTCGGGCAGCGGCGTCGACGTATACTCGCAGCCCTACTTTGTCTCCTACGTCAAGCAGCTACTGGAGCAGGAGTTCTCGACCGACGTGCTCTTTAAGGGCGGCCTGACCGTCAAGACCACCATCGACCCCACGATGCAGCAGGTGGCAGAGAATGCCGTCCGCGAGCAGCTCGACACGCTCTCGCTTGACGGCCTGGACATGGGCATGGTCGTCGTCGACCCCAAGACCGGCTACATCAAGTGCATGGTGGGCGGCTACGACTACAACGCCGACGAGAACCACGTAAACCATGCCACGGCCAAGCGTCCCGTCGGCTCCACCTTTAAGGCCTTTACGCTGGCAACTGCCATCCAAAACGGCATGAACCCCAACGTCACCCTCAACTGCAACTCGCCGCTCAAGGCCAAGGGCACCACAACCGAGGTACAAAACTACGCCAACCAGAGCTATGGCAACATCACGCTTAAGCAGGCGACGGCATACTCCTCCAACACCGGCTACATCCAGGTGGCGGAAGCCGTCGGCAACAGCAAGATCATCTCGCTCGTCAAAAAGCTCGGCATCGACCCCGCCAAGGACAACATCGAGGACGTTCCCGTCATGACCCTCGGCACCGGCTCGATCTCGCCGCTCGAGATGGCCGCCGCCTACGCGACGTTTGCCAACGGCGGCTACTATCGCCAGCCGATCGCCATCACCGAGATTGACTCTCGTACCGGTTCGGTGCTGTACCAGCACACCGACAATCCCTCACAGGTGCTTACCGAGGGCGAGGCCGCCGCGGTCACCGATGTTCTGTCCGGCGTCATGAAGGGCAGCGGTACGGGTGCTGCCGGCGCCCTGAGTGTCAACCAGCCCTATGCTGGCAAGACGGGCACCACCGACAACACCACCAACCTGTGGTTCTGCGGCTATACCCCGCAGCTGGCATGCGCCCTGTGGACCGGCTATTCCGCGGGCGAGATCCCCATCCAAAAGTACGGCACGGACCTGCTGGGCGACAGCACCAACCTGCCTGTCTTTAAGCGGTTTATGAACACCGTTCTGACCGGTACCGAGCGCGAGGAGTTTGCGACCGGAACGGCGCCCACCTACAAGAACAACAGCGTCTGGAAGTTCTACGGCACCAACAACACCAAGAAGTCGGAGAACGACGACAAGGACAAGGACGAGGACGAAGAGGAAGAGGAAACCACCACAACGACTACCACGACGACCACGACCACCGAGACCACGGGCGGCGACACCACCGGCGGCACCGGTACGACCGGTGGCTCGACGGGCGGCTCCACTGGTGGTTCGACCGGCGGCGATGGCGGCACGCCTACGCCTACGCCCACTCCAGACCCCTCGCCCACGCCTGACGATACGGTCGGCTAAGAAGTACGCGACTAAAGCCAACAAGGCCCCGAGCAGCTTATTGAACTGCTCGGGGCCTTTTAGTTTGAAACGACCTGGAGGGCGGTCTTTATACCGGCAAACAAAAAGGGGGTACCGACCAACGTCGATACCCCTTACAAGCCACTATGTCAGCGCACACAATGCCGAACGCACGACCCGCACGCCTACTTGCGAGAATTGCTCAACTTATTGATCAGCGCCTCGAGACGCTCGCCGTCCTCGGCCGTCTGGGCAATAACCAAAATCGTATCGTTGCCGGCAAGCGAGCCAAGCACATCGGGCAACTCTGCCGCATCAACGGCGGCGGCGATGCCGGAAGCCGTGCCAGGCTGAGCCTTGATCATAACCAGATTATCAGTACGCAGAACGCCCGTTACGAGCTCGGAAACCATACGTTGCAGGTGCAGGTCCTCTGCCAGAACATAGATGCCCTCAGGGAGCTTACGCAGCCCCATATCGGCAATATCGCGAGAGACAGTCGCCTGCGTGCAATCAAAGCCCATAGCACGGAGCTCATCGACCAGCACGCGCTGCGTGCGGACATCCTTATTGCGCACAATATCTCTAATGGCATCCTGGCGCCCATTGCGTTTTTTAGCCATACAAACCCTCACTCCAAAAGATGGCGGAGACAATCAATCAGTGTTTGAATAGTTTAGCGCTATTTGAAGGCTTTTGTGTATAAGAACGCATTTCGAAACAATTCTATGCAAGTTTGTTTCGTAATGAGCCGTTTAGGCGGGTTTTGCGCCCGTCCGGTTAAGAAAAGCTGCCAGATGCGTACACATCACGCAGCGCGCGGGCTTAGCGCTGGCGATCGGCCCAAACAACAGACCGAGTCCCCGATGGTTGTCCTTGAGCGCGGCGACCATCTGACGGGTTCGAGGCGCCTCGAGCATATCACGCATGCGGGCGGAACGCTCGATTGACGACACTCCATGCGGGCTCAGACACAAATTCTCGATGCAGGCGACCAGTCCGGCAAAGTAGAACTTTTGGCTTGCCAGCTTGAGCCGACCACCGCTATCTGCTTCCGAGAGTGAGTCCGCAAGCTCGTCGAGCGCTCGGGTGTCATCGGATACCTTGGCATACATGGTGGGATCAAAGGCGTCTGTAAGCTTAGGCGCTACCGTGTGGAAACAAGCGTCGCCGCATCCGGAGACGCGCTGCGCCTGCGAGAGCGCGCACACCATAAACTCAACCGTACGGTACGCCTTGCCGTGCGACAGGCATGCCTCAAACAGCGGACGACTATACATCACGCCAGAGGTCTGAACGACTAGGCCGCCTAAAATCAACTGAGGCAGCCCGGCCACCATCGAAGATTTGCTATCAATGGAAATATGAGTAGCATCCAAGACGCGCGAATGGCGCTCTCGATGTGCATCATAGCGGTCGAGCGACACCGTGGGGAACACTATGTCTGCCGCAGTATCGCACGCGATATCGACCATCTTGGAAAGGGATTGCGGAGCAAACCACTCATCGGCGTTCATGGCGATGATTTGAGAGCCGCGCGAGGCAGCAAAACCGGCACGAAGACACGCGCCGCGCGTCGCGTCCTCGACGTCAATCAAATCAATATGGATGTCCCTGTCGGCAGCAACTTGAAGCGAGTGGCGCACACCGGGCGCAGTATCGCGACAGACAACGACAATCTGCAAATCGTAGAGGTCTTGGTTCTGGATACTCTCGAGCGCACGCATCGCATAGCTGGGCGAACCTTCTACCACAAGGATCACCGAAAGTCGCGGATGCGAGCCACGTCGAACCAAATTATCCGTCCTCTCGACAGCAATGAATCAAACCGTGGTTCATGGTACACCCCGGCAATAAAAGCAATGAGACACCGGTTGCATTGCACGCCAAGAACAGATGTTGCACACGCGCAGCCCACAGATGACAGGTGTCGACGCACGACACGTCGAGCCCTACCCTAGTCGAGCACGACAAGCTCGGCGGGATCGTAATCCACGCCCATAAACGTAAGGCCGCAGGCAGGAGCCGTGGGGCCCGCAGCGGTGCGGTCGCAAGCATCGATAACCTCGCGCATCCACTCGGGTTCACGGCGATGCATGCCAATCTCGACAAGCGTGCCCACGATCGTACGGACCATCGAATGCAGAAACGCATTGCCCTCGATGGTGAACGTCAGGATGTCCTCGCCAAACGCAACCTCATGGCCAAATTCGGCACGCATCACGCAGCGATGCGTGGGCTTGCCAACGGCCGAAGCGACCTTGCAAAAGCTTTTAAAGTCCTGCTCGCCCAGCAGTGCGGGGCAGGCAGCAGACATAGCCTCAACATCCAAGGGATAGCGATGCCACCACACGGCACCGCGTGACAGCACGGGCCGCGCATCACGATCGGCAATGCGATAGGTGTAAGTGCGAGAGCGCGCGTCAAAGCGCGCAGAAAAGCCCTTACGAGCCTTGTAGACCTCGTTTATGGCGATGTCTTTGGGCAGCAGGGCATCCATAGCCCGCAGCCACCTACGGCGCGTACACGCGAGCTCAGCGTCCGTTACGGGCACGCTGATGTACTGAGCCACGGCATGCACGCCGGCATCGGTACGACCAGCGCACGTCAGATCGATCGGACGGCGAAGCAGCGTCTCGATGGCTCGACGCAGCTCACCCGCAACCGTCGTCTGTCCCGGCTGCTCGGCAAATCCGCTATACGACGAGCCATCATAGGCCACGCGAAATACGAGCGTGGCGTCAAGCTCAGAAATCGAATTGAAATCAGACGGCGCAGTCATGGGCGCTCCCAACAAACAAGTAACGGTATCGCGACAAAAAAAGAGGGGTACGCGAACGTACCCCTCGAATATAGCCTATGCAGACGGAATGTCTACTCAGCGGTCTCCTCGGCAGGAGCCTCCTCGGCAGCCTCGACCTTCTTGGGAGCAGCGGCCTTCTTGGGGGCCGGAGCAGCCTTCTTGGCCTTAGGCGTGCAAGGCTCGGTGACGAGCTCCATGATAACGATGGGAGCGTTGTCGCCCTTACGGTTACCGAGCTTCATGATGCGGGTGTAACCGCCGTTGCGGTCCTGCCACATGCCCTGAGCAGCCTTGTCGAAGATCTCGGCAACGAGCTGCTTATCGCCGAGCTTGGCGATAGCCAGACGACGAGAGTGCAGGTCGCCCTTCTTGGCCCAGGTGATGATCGGATCGACGACCGAACGCAGCGCCTTAGCGCGGGTCTCGGTGGTCTTGATGCGGTCGTTCTCGAAGAGGGCCTTAGCAAGGCTCTTCTTCATGGCCTTGGTGTGGCTCGCATCGGTGCCGAGCTTCAGGCCCTTCTTAACGTTGTGACGCATGGTCTAGTTTCTCCTCAAATATGCGAAGCATTAAGCCTTCAGGCTCAGGCCCATGGACTCAAGCTTGTCCTTCACTTCCTCGATCGACTTAACACCGAAGTTACGGATGTTGAGTAGATCGTTCTCCGAGAACTCAACGAGCTGACGGACCGAGTGAATGCTGGCGCGCTTAAGGCAGTTGTAGGAACGGACGGAAAGGTCCAGATCCTCGATCTGCTTGTCCAGCTCGGCGTTGTCGTTGGTGACCTCGGGAGCGAAGATCGAAGCCTCCTCCTCGACCTCGGGGGTCTCGGCAAGGTTCATAAAGGCGGCCATATGCTGGTTGATGATATTGGCAGCCTGGACCACGGCGTCGCGCGGGGCGATGGAGCCGTTGGTCTCGATCTCGAGGACAAGGCGGTCATAGTCGGTGTGCTGACCGACACGGCAAGCCTCAACGAGCTTGGCGCAACGAGAAACCGGCGAGTACAGCGAGTCGACGTGGATCACACCGATGGGATCGTTGTCGCGCTTGTTGGCCTCGCCAGAAACATAGCCGCGGCCATAGCCGATGCGCATGCTCATGGTGAGATGGCCACCCTCGGTGAGCGTAGCAATGTGCTGCTCGGGGTTGACCAGCTCAAACTCGGACGGAATAAAGAAGTCCGCACCGGTGACCTCGCAGGGGCCGTCAACCGAAATGGTGGCGGTCGCCTCGTCGGTCGTGCCGAGAGCCCTGAAGACAAGACCCTTGACATTCAGGACGATGTCGGTGACATCCTCGACCATGTTAGGGATGGTCATGAACTCGTGCTGCGCACCATCGATCTGAATAGCCTCGACGGCGGCACCCTCGAGCGAGGACAGAAGAACGCGACGAAGGGAGTTACCCAGCGTATCGCCGTAGCCACGCTCGAGCGGCTCGACGGAGACACGAGCAGACGTCTCGTTGATCTCTTCGACCTGAACCTGAGGCCTAATGAATTCTGACATGTATTACCTCCAGCCTCAGCAGCCCGGATGGACTACTTAGAGTAGAGCTCGACGATGAGCTGCTCGTTGATATCACCGCTGATCTGCTCACGCGTCGGCAGAGCGAGCACGTTACCAGACAGCTT
Source organism: uncultured bacterium (assembly GCA_905214615.1). Classification (GTDB taxonomy): domain Bacteria; phylum Actinomycetota; class Coriobacteriia; order Coriobacteriales; family Coriobacteriaceae; genus Collinsella. Next base: position 10,257 of record CAJMMX010000041.1, read on the forward strand.
CTCGATATCGACCTCGAGCCAGCCAGGGACCTCAAAGCGCTCGGAGGAAATCAGGGCCTCCTTGATGGGGAGGAGGTCACGGAACTTCTCGCCGACAGCGACGACGTCGCCGGCCTTGACGCGGTAGGACGGGATGTCCACGCGCTTGCCGTTCACGGTGAAGTGACCGTGACGGACGGACTGACGAGCCTCTTTGCGGGTGCGGGCGAAGCCAAGACGGAAGACGACGTTGTCGAGGCGAGACTCAAGGATGATCATGAGGTTCTCACCGGTGACGCCGTTCATCTTACGGGCCTTGTTGAAGTAGCCGTGGAACTGCTTCTCCAGAACGCCATAGATGAACTTGACCTTCTGCTTCTCACGCAGCTGCATGCCGTACTCAGATTCCTTGCGACGGCGCTTGGGCTGACGGATAGATTCCTTCTTGCTGCTGTAACCGAGCTCAGCGGGATCGATCCCGAGCTGACGGCAGCGCTTAAGAACAGGAGTCCTGTCGATTGCCATATTGATACGATCCTTTCAGTTACACGCGGCGACGCTTCTTGGGGCGGCAGCCGTTGTGCGGAATGGGGGTCTTGTCCTGGATGCTCGAGACCTCGAGGCCAGCAGCCTGGAGGGAGCGGATGGCGGTCTCACGACCGGAGCCGGGGCCCTTGACGAAGACGGAAACCTTCTTCATGCCGTGCTCCATGGCCTGCTTGGCAGCAGCCTCGGCAGCCATCTGGGCAGCGAACGGCGTGGACTTACGGGAGCCCTTGAAGCCCACCTGGCCAGCCGACTTCCAGGAAATGACGTTGCCCTGGGGATCGGTGATCGAAACGATCGTGTTGTTGAACGTAGAACGAATGTGAGCCTGGCCCACGGAAATGTTCTTACGGTCCGCGCGCTTCAGACGGGCAGCGCGAACGTTCTTCTTAGCAGTAGCCATCTATCTAGCGCTCCTTATTTCTTCTTCTTAGCACCGATCTGACGCTTCGGGCCCTTGCGGGTACGAGCGTTAGTGTGGGTGCGCTGGCCGCGGACCGGGAGGCCCTTGCGGTGACGAAGGCCTCGGTTGCAGCCGATGTCCATAAGGCGCTTGACGTTCTGGTTGCGCTCACGGCGGAGGTCGCCCTCAACCATGATCTGATTCTTATCGATATAATCGCGGATGGCGTTAACCTCATCCTCGGTGAGGTCCTTAACGCGCGTATCCACGTTAACGTTGCACTCGACGCAAATCTTCGTCGCAGTGGTGCGGCCGATGCCGTAAATGTAGGTCAGACCGATCTCAACGCGCTTCTCACGCGGGAGGTCGACACCATTAATACGGGCCAACGTAGTCTCCTCTCTTAACCCTGACGCTGCTTATGACGGGGGTTCTCGCAAATGACGAGGACCTTGCCATGGCGCCTAATGATTTTGCACTTATCGCACATCTTCTTGACCGAAGGACGTACCTTCATCGTTCTTCCTTTCGGTAGCGCTCAAACTACTTCCCTACTATCTACTCGCCCAGCCGCAGGCGTTTAAAACTATGGCTGGTCTTCACACGCAAACCGACCGTAGGTTGAGCTAAGCCTGCAGTCGGAAAAGAGCGTGTATGCGTGCCGCTATTTATAGCGATAGGTGATGCGGCCGCGGGTCAGGTCGTACGGGGAAAGCTCCACGACAACCCTGTCACCGGGGAGAATGCGGATGTAATTCATTCGGATCTTGCCAGAAATGTTGCACAGAACCGAATGACCGTTCTCGAGCTCGACCTTAAACATGGCATTGGGCAGCGGTTCCTTTACCGTACCCTCGAGCTCAATTGCGTCTTCCTTCTTCACAAGCAATCATCTTTCTCTAGAAAACGACAGCGATTGAGTATTCTACAACACGTATGCACGCATCGTAATAACTTCGTAATGGCTCCACAACTAAGTGGAACTTGTTACATTTCTCCGCCTTGGAGCGAACACCAAGCACCTTGGGCATCCGTGGTGAGAATCACAGGACCGTCATTGGTAATGGCGACGGTGTTCTCGTAGTGCGCGGCGGGCAGGTGGTCGTTGGTCGTAACGATCCAACCGTCGGAGCCCGTGCTCACATGGTTGGAACCCATCGTAACCATCGGCTCAATGGCAATGACCATGCCGGCCTGGAGGCGAACGCCCCTCCCCTTCTTTCCATAGTTAGGAACGTTGGGGTCCTCGTGCATCACGCGACCAATGCCATGGCCCACATAATCACGAAGCACGCCGTAACCGTGAGACTCGGCGAGGGACTGAACGGCATAACCGACGTCCCCGATATGGTTACCGGGAACAGACTGCTCGATGGCAGCCTTAAGGCAATCGCGCGTGACCTCGCACAAAGCCTTGGCTTCGGGCGTGGGGGTGCCGACGAAAAACGTCCAAGCGTTATCGCCGACCCAACCGTCGACAACGGCTCCCGTATCGATGGAGATGATATCGCCATCGCGCAGGATCATGTCGGGGTTGGGAATACCGTGGACCACGGCATCGTTGATCGATGCGCAAATGGTACCGGGGAACCCGCCGTAACCCTTAAAGGCCGGGGTGCCGCCATGCATGCGGATAATCTGCTCCGCGAGCTGATCGAGCTCAAAAGTCGAAACGCCGGGGCGCACCATGGCTCCAACGTGGCGGAGCGCCATCTTAGATAGCGCTCCTGCCTTCTTCATCTGCTCGATTTGCGTTGCAGACTTAATCTTGATCATAGACCGAGAGCCTCTTTGACATCCCCGTACACGGTCTCGCGAGCCTGGTCACCGTTGACCGACTTGAGCAGACCCTGGCCACGATAGTAGTCGACGAGCGGGCTCGTGGACTTCTCGTAGACGTCGAGACGGTTCTTGATGGTCTCGGGCTTGTCGTCGTCGCGCTGATACATCTCGCCTGCGCACTTGGGGCAGGTAGCATCGGCAGCGGTGCCGGTGTAACCGCAGGCGCGGCAGGTGCGACGCGAAGACAGACGATCGATGATGACCTCGGGGGCCACATCGACCAGAAGGGCGCAGTCGATCTCGCGACCCATGGCGGAGAGCTCGGAATCGAGCGTCACAGCCTGGGCGGTGTTGCGCGGGAAACCGTCGAGGATGAAGCCCTGCTGGGCGTCATCGGCGGCAAGGCGCTCCTTGACAAGGTCGATCACGAGCTGGTCGGGAACGAGCTCGCCAGCGTCCATGTACTTCTTAGCCTGAATACCAAGCTCGGTGCCACCCTTGACGGCAGCACGCAACAGGTCGCCCGTGGAAATGTGAGCGACGCCAAACTCGGCGACGAGCTCCTGTGCGACGGTGCCCTTACCGGCACCCGGAGCTCCGAGCAATACGAGGTTCATGAGCAATCCTCCTCTAGCCTATTTAAAGAATCCATCGTAATCATACATCTTGATCTGGCCTTCGAGCTTATCGACCGTGTCGAGCACGACGCCGACCATGATGAGGATGGACGTGCCGCCAAATGCCTGGATCAGATGGTTACCCGTGAAGGAGAAGATGATCGAAGGCACGATGGCGATGAGCGCCAAAAAGACAGCGCTGGGAAGCGTGATCTTGTTGAGCGCGTTCTTGATGTAGGCCGCGGTAGCCCTACCCGGACGCACGCCCGGAATAAAGCCACCCTGCTTCTTAAGGTTATCGGCCGTGTCATCGGGGTTGAACACCATGGAGGTGTAGAAGTACGCGAAGAACACGATGAGGACAACGTTAAGCACCCAGTTGAGCCAACCGGTCGAAAGCGCGGAGGCAACTGCCTGAATCCAGCCGATGCCGGGGAAGAACACGGCAATCTGAGCCGGGAAGTACAGCAGCGCCGAAGCGAAGATGATCGGCACGACACCCGCGGTGTTGACCTTGATGGGCAGGTAGGTGGTCTGGCCACCCATCATGCGACGGCCCACGACGCGTTTGGCGTAGGAGACCGGGATGCGGCGCTGGCCGCGCTCAAGGAAAACGATCAGCGGGATAACCAGCAGGATGATGGCGCAGATGATCACCATGGTGATGATGCCACCGGCATTGCCCTCGGTGCTGGAGAAGATCGCCTGCGGCAGGCCGGCCATGATGTTCGCAAAGATGATCAGCGACATGCCATTACCGATACCGCGCTGGGTGATGAGCTCACCAATCCACATGATCAGCATAGCGCCCGCAGTGAGCGTGCCGACGATCATGAGGTCGAAGATGATCTCGGGAGCGCCGGCGCCATTAAAGCTGATGCCGAAGCTCTTAAAGAGGAAGAGGTAACCCACGGAGTTGAGGATTGCCAGAGCCAGGGTGAGGTAACGCGAATACTGCGTAATCTTGGTCTGACCGACCTCGCCCTCGCGGGCAAGCTCATGCAGGGAAGGCACAACGGCCTGGAGCATCTGGAGGATGATTGAGCTGGTGATGTAAGGCATGATGCCCAGCGAAAACACCGACACATAGCTCAACGCGCCGCCAGAGAAAAGATTCAGGAGGGCCATAGCACCTGCGGCGACCGAATTGTTATCGGTCGAGAAAAGGCCCAGCATCCCCTGGAAGGGAATGCCGGGCACAGGAACGTGCGCACCAATGCGGTACACGACGAGCATAGCTATGGTAAAAAGAATCTTTTCGCGCAATTCTTTGATGCGGAAAGCATTCTTAAGACCATTTAGCACGGCAGCTCGACCTTTCCGCCGGCGGCCTCGATCTTGGCCTGCGCAGAAGCGCTGACCTTGTCGACCTTGACCGTGAACTTCTTGGTGAGCTCACCATTGCCGAGCACCTTGACGGGCTCGAACTCGCTCTTGGTGATGCGAGCGGCCTTAAGAGCGGCACCGTCAATCACAGCGCCGTCCTCGAACTTACGCTCGAGACGCTCAACGTTAACAGCGGTGTACTCGATACGACGGGGGTTGCGGAAGCCCGGAAGCTTGGGCAGGCGCATAGCCAGCGGAGTCTGGCCACCCTCGAAGCCGGCACCCTTGGTGCCGCCAGAGCGGGAACCCTGGCCCTTCTGGCCGCGGCCAGAAGTGGTGCCGTGACCCGAAGAATTGCCACGGCCGACGCGCTTGCGGTTCTTGGTGGAACCGGGCGCGGGAGTAAGATCGTGAAGCTGCATTTGCTACTCCTCTACAATCTCGACAAGGTGCTTGACCTTGAAGATCATGCCGCGGACGGACTCGTTGTCAGCAATCTCGCGAACCTCGCGGATCCTGTGGAGACCGAGGGCACGGACAGTACGGACCTGGTCCTGCTTGCAACCGTTGGTGCTGCGGACCTGCTTGATCTTGATGGTGTCAGCCATGCTTAGTTCTCCTTACCGACGAACATCTCGGAGACCGTCAGGCCACGGCGAGCCGCGACGTCCTCAGGGCTGGAGAGCTCCTTGAGGCCCTCGACGGCAGCCTTGATGATGTTGAGGCCGTTGTCGGTACCGAGGGACTTGGACAGGACGTTCTTGATGCCAGCAAGCTCGAAGAGGGGACGCACAGCGCCGCCGGCGATAACGCCGGTACCCTCGACAGCGGGCTTGATGATGATGCGGCCGGCACCAAAGTGGCCGAGAACCTCGTGCGGAATGGTGCCCTGATCGGTCACCGGCACGTGGAACATGTTCTTCTTGGCATCGAGAGACGCCTTGGAGATGGCCATGGGCACCTCAGCGGACTTGCCCATGCCAACGCCGACGTTGCCCTTGCCGTCGCCAACGACGACGAGAGCGACGAGGCTCATGCGACGACCACCCTTGACGGTCTTCGACACGCGGTTGATGTAAACGACGCGCTCCTCGAACTCGGAGGCCTCGCGCTGCTGCTTCTGATTACGAGCCATGTGCTACATACCTCCTAGAACTCGAGACCGGCGGCACGAGCACCGTCGGCGAGGGCCTTGACGCGGCCATGGTAGATACGACCACCGCGATCGAAGGCGACCTTGGTGATGCCGGCCTCGATGGCACGCTTGCCAACGAGCTGACCGACCTTCTCCGCAGCCTCCTTGTTCGAGGTGTGGGTGCCCTTGAACTCGGCCTCGAGCGTCGAGGCAGAGACGAGCGTCAGGCTGGAGCCCTTGCTGTCGTCGATGATCTGGGCATAGATGTTGGCGTTAGTACGGGTCACGCGAAGACGCGGACGCTCGGAGGTACCCGAGACCTTGCCGCGAACACGACGCTGACGACGCTTGAGGCCTTCCAGCTTCGCCTTATGCTTGTTCATACGTAAACTCCTAAAAAGGTTGATCTTGCCAGCACCTGACGGGGTGCTGGTCTTATGCGAGTGAGTCGGTTACGACTACTTGGCGGCCTTACCCAGCTTGCGGCGGATGTGCTCGCCAACGTAGTGGATACCCTTGCCCTTGTAAGGCTCGGGAGGACGATGGCCGCGGATCTCAGCGGCGATCTGACCGACCTGCTGCTTGTTGATACCCTTGACGTTCACGTGGGTGTTGTCGGGAACCTCGAAGGTGATGCCCTCGGGAGCCTCGACGATCACGGGGTGCGAGAAGCCCAGGGAGAACTCGAGGTTCTTGCCCTTCTGCTGCACGCGGTAACCGACGCCGGCGAGCTCGAGCTTCTTCTCGAAGCCCTCGGAAACGCCAACAACCATGTTGTGGATGAGGGCACGGGTGAGGCCGTGGCGGGCACGGGTCTCACGCTCGTCGTCGGGACGGGAAACGGTGAGGACGTTGTCCTCGACGTTGATAGCGAGCTTCTCAAAGACATCGAGCTCGAGCTGGCCCTTGGGGCCCTTGACGACAACGTTGTTGCCGTTGACTGCCACTTCGACTCCGGCGGGAATCTGGACAGGCTTATTACCGATACGAGACACGGTGATCTCCTTTCCTTCTACCTACCGAGCGAATTACCAGACGTAAGCGATGATCTCGCCGCCGACGTTGTGCTTGCGAGCATCGCGGTCGGTCATGACGCCATGGCTGGTGGAAATAATGGCGGTACCAAGGCCACCGCGGACGCGGGGCATGTCGGCAACGCCGGTGTACTTACGCAGGCCCGGCTTGGAAATGCGGCGGATGCCGTTGATGACCTTAGCCTTCTTGGGACCATACTTAAGCGTGATGTGCAGAGTCTTCTGGGGAACGGTGTCCTCGACATCGTAGCCCTCGATGTAGCCCTCCTCGTGCAGAACACGAGCGATCTCGACGAGCTTCTTGCTGCTCGGCATGGAGACCGTGGCCTTGTTCACAGAGTTAGCGTTACGGATGCGCGTAAGCATATCTGCGATCGGGTCTGTAAGGTTCATACAGATTCTCCTTCGTTCTTGATGAACACGTGCTCTTGGTTCTTCGCCGCCCTTAACGGCAAAGCCTTTTTAGCGCGTTTTCCCTGTTCCAAACTGATGCTTGAAACGCTGGTAGTGACTTACCAGCTGGCCTTCTTAACGCCGGGAAGCTCGCCCTTGAGTGCAAGCTCGCGGAAGCAGACACGGCACAGGCCGAACTTGCGGTACACAGAGTGCGGACGGCCGCAGCGCTGGCAGCGCGTGTACTCACGAGTAGAGAACTTCTGCTTGCGATTGCACTTGACGATCATCGATGTCTTAGCCACTTATATCCTCCTCACATAGAGTATTGTTCGCCCCAAGCGCCGCCCCCTTCTGGGAACGGCGCTTATAGGGCAGGTGAACCTATTTCTTGAACGGGAAACCGAAGGCGTCCAGAAGGGCCTTGGCCTCCTCATCGGTGTTGGCGGTGGTCACGAAAGTGATGTCCATACCACGCTGGTGATCGACGGAGTCGAAGTCGATCTCGGGGAAGATGAGCTGCTCGGTGACGCCCATGGAGAAGTTACCACGGCCGTCGAAGCTCTTGGCGGAGATGCCGCGGAAGTCGCGGATACGGGGGATCGCGACGGAGGTCAGACGATCGAAGAACTCCCACATACGGTCGCCACGCAGGGTAACCTTGCAGCCGATCGGCATACCAGCGCGCAGGCGGAAGGTAGCGATGGACTTGCGGGCACGGGTGATCATCGGCTGCTGACCGGTGATGGCGCGCAGGTCGCGCACGGCACCGTCGATGGCCTTGGAATCGGTAGCGGCCTCGCCGACACCCATGTTCACGACGATCTTCTCAAACTTGGGGATCATCATGACGTTCTCGTACTGGAACTTGTCCTGAAGCTGCTGCTTGACCTCGTTGTTGTACTTGGTCTTCAGACGCGGCACATACTTCTCTTCTGCCATTGTTCACTCCTTCTTGGGGTTTTAAGCACGGGGCGTGGCCACGATGGGTTGTCCTCGTGCCTCCTGGCTGCATCCGCGCCGCTCATGGCATTTCGCGGTTTGGACTCGACGCAGCAGGAGCCGACAAAACAATCGGTACTATACGCGCATCGGGAGCGTATTTCCAGAAAAACCTCGTCTGCCTGCACAACTCCACAACTCCCCCGCACATATTGATCCCTAGGGGACGGAGGAAAATGGCAGTTGCGGTGAAATAGGGACTGTTTGGCGGCCTAACAGGCTTAAACAGTCCGTATTTCACCGCAACTCATATATGGGGATGCGATTAGCGCTTGCGGGGGACGAGCTTGGTGCGGCGCAGGTGGATCATCTCGGCAGCGATGGAGATGGCAATCTCCTCGGGATCCTCCGCCTCGATGGCAACGCCGATCGGCAGGTGCAGCCCGTCGATCTGGTCCTGCGTAAAGCCCTCCTGCTCCAGGCGGGCGCGCACAAAGGCCGTCTTACGGCGCGAACCCAAGCAGCCCAGATAGGCGGGCTTGGCGCGCATGGCCTGAATCACCACGTCGATATCGGACTTGTGACCCGCCGTGGCGACGACCACTAGGTCGCGCGGGCCGATGGGGCACTGCTTGCTCAGGTTCTTGTAGTCGACCAGACGACGGTCGTAGACACCGGGCACCCATTCGGGCGTCAACGTGCCGGGGCGGTCGTCGCAAGCCACGACGGCAAAGCCCGCCGCCGTGAGCACCCGCGCCGTCGCAGCGCCCACGTGTCCGCAGCCAAAGATATAGGTCAGGCCCTCGGGGCAGAGCGTCTCGATGTGCGCGGGAGGAATCTCGGAGGCGGCGTTGGTGTAGGTGACGCTGCTCCCCTCTTCCGCCAGCGAAAGCCCGGGGCAGCCCGCAATGGTGCGGCGCGATTCCTCGCCATGGCACTCGGCCACATCGCCCTCGAGCGCGCTTGCGATAAACGGCTCAAAGTCGATGACGAAGTCGCCGATGCGCCGATAGGCCAAGACGTCGGCAACCGACTGGAACAACGGTGCCTGGGTCGCATCCAGATGCAGGTAGCACAGGCAGATGGCTCCGCCGCAGATCATGCCGGTATCGGAGTTCTCGCCGCCCATGGTGTAGCGGACCAGACGCGACTGTCCCGCGCCCAGGAGCTCGCGCGCCTCATCCAGTGCAAAGAGCTCAATCTTGCCGCCGCCGATAGTGCCCGCCTGGCTGCCATCGGCAAAGACGGCCATCCAGGCGCCCACACCGCGCGGGGACGAACCCGCCGTACCGGCCACGACCACCAGCTCGCACGTCTCGCCAGCACGCAGGGCGGCAAGCGCCGCATTCACAACATCGAGCTTTTCCATTGCCGCCTTCTATCCTCTAAAGATATCGGTGAGCATAGCGAGTGCCTCGAGCACGCCGCCGCCGACCGACGTCGCCTTGTCCGAAATGTAGTTGATATAGCTGGCATCGCCGCGCGGATCGACATCGGCGCATTTAAAGCCCTCAGTCACCTGCACGCCGTTCGCCAAAAGCCCGCGAAGGCAGCCATCGATCTGCGTGTACATGGGCGTATCGCCCGCGTAGCCAATCACGTCTCCGGCGCTCACGATGTCGCCGATTGCGCGGTCGGACCGAAACACGCCGGCGGCGGGGCTGTGGATAACACGCTCCTTGCCGTATCCGCCGATCATGCCCGGCACACCCGTGTTGGGCTGGGGTGAGCCCTGGGTAATGACGCGACCCAAAAAATGCCCGCGCATGGTCTCGACCACGGCGTCGCAGTCAACCGGCGCGGTAAAGCCCGGCCCCACAGCGATGACGGCAGGCGCCATGTCGCGCGTGGTGCCCAGATTGCGCTTGGCCAGAATCGCGTCGACCACAGCCGCAGGTTTCAGCTCGTCGAGCATCTTGGCCTGAGGGTCCACCACGACGGCAACGTCTCCAGCCTCGGTAATCGCAAGCGCCTCAGCCGGCGTCTGTGCCAAGCGAGCGCGAATGCCTTCGACCTCGACCTCGCCCAGGCGAATGGCCTCGCAAAAACAGATTGTGCGGCGGATGCACGTGGGAACCGCGATATCGGCCATAACGACCGCCACGCCGGCGCGCACCAAGCGAGCGGCGACGCCCGTGGCGATATCGCCGGCGCCGCGAACATAAACGAGCATTCCCGGGGCACCTCCCTGTGCTACGGTTTGAGCAGAGCAAAAGCGGTTCGACCGCTACTCTGATGATTATTTATTATCACAGTATTATACGGCGGTGAACAGATGGAAACGGTTAGCGGCAATCTTGCCTCGGCGCTCAGGATCGAGCCGGGCATTACCGCGATTATCGGCAGCGGTGGCAAGTCGACCTTGCTAAAGACGCTGGGTCTTGAGCTCATGCGCGCTGGCGACCGCGTGCTTCTCTGCACCACCACACATATGTTTCCCGTTGCCGGCGTGCCATGGGACGGGTCGAATCGTCGCCTGGACGCCGCGCCTTGGAAGCCGGGCGCCTCGCATGTCCCCGGTTGCACCTGCGAGGCCTGCGCTGGCCTTACGCGCGGGAGCATCTGCCAGGCAGGCGTCTTGGACCCGGAGACGGGCAAGCTCTCCTCCCCTGCCGAGCCGCTCGACCAGCTGGCGCAGCGCTTTGACTACGTCCTGGCCGAGGCGGACGGCAGCAAGCGGCTCCCGCTCAAGGCGCATGCCGCCTGGGAGCCGGTAATTCCCGCCGCCACGGCAAACGTCATCTGGCTCGTCGGCGCCTCGGGACTCAGCAAGCCCATCAACGAAGCCGTCCACCGCCCCGAGCTCTTTTGCGAGCGTTGCGGCTGCGAGCTCACCGACATCGCCACGCCCGAGCGCGTCGCCCAGGTGCTCAATGCCGAGATGCAGGCGCTGAAACTCAGCACCGCACGCGTCATGCTCAACCAAGTTGACACGCTCAGCGACCCCACGATGGCCGACCGCTTCGAGGCAGCCCTCGGCCGCCCCGTCGTCGCCACCAACCTCAAGTAGCCAGCCCCAGTCTCCGCAGTTGCGGTGAAATACGGACTGTTTGGCCACCTAATGGCCGCAAAC
>CAJMMX010000042.1 GCA_905214615.1 uncultured bacterium
CACGAGCGGGGGCTCCTATCTTTTTAGTGCCCTCGGATTGGGTCATAGTGTCTGTCGTTGCCAAAACATCGGCTTTGCCGCTGCTGTGGGGTAGTCATTGGGGACAGACTTAAATGAGTAGTCAGAATGAGAGTGGATAATCTCCCGTTTTTGGTCTGTTTGCGGGCTCAAAGTGGGAGATTATCCACTCTCGTCATTTTGGCACTTGGGGACGTTTCTTTTGTGCCGGCACCTGGGGACACTCCTTGCCGAATGTGGGCGCCGCCGGTTGCTACGCGACGGTGATGGCGATCTGGGCGTAGCGGGTGCAGGGGCGCTCGGCGCGCGTCTGCACGCTGAGGGTGAGCACGAAGCGGTCGCCTGGTCGTGCGTCGGCGGGCACGATGAAGGCGGTGTCCACCGTGCATTCTTGCCAAAGCGACAGATCTTGGGCGCCCGCATAGCTCGACGGGCCTACGGCGACATCCCAATGTGCGTCGAAGCCGCGGTCGTCGGGGTCGACAATCGTCGCTGCAAGGGCGACGCGCTCGCTAGCAGCGGCGCTACGGTCGGCCGTAACCTCGACAACATACGCCGGATGCGAGCAGACTGCCGGATCGTGGGCACACCATTGCGCGCGGGCGGCAAAGTCTTCCTGATAAGCGCGCAGGTAGGGATTGGGATTGTCGTCTGCGGGCGTGCTGATAGCGGCAAAACCGGCGGGCGCGTTTGCATCAGGATGCCCATCAAGAAACATGCGGCCGAGCAGTGTGTCGAAGCCGCGGTCGTCGATACCGCGCAGGCCAAACGGCAGCAGCGGAATATAGGTCATGCTGTCACCTTCGGCCATAAAGTCGCCGCGCTCAAACTGCATCGCGGGCATGCCTTCCAGACCCCAATCCAGACGGGCATGCTTGCCAAACTGAAAGCGCTCGGGCTCGTTTTCGTATACCTTGCCATCGCCATAGAGCATATAGCGCGCCATGAGGGGGCCGTTGCCCTGCGTGAGGTTCTGTGCAGGCCAAGGAGCCTTAAACAGCCGCAGCGTATCGGACTGAGCCGTCTTGGCGTCGACATAGCCGCCATACCTATAGGGCACGCGCCAAAAGACGAGCTTGGGAAAGAGCTCGCGCCCATGGTCGAGCCATGAGTTGTCCTGCCCCACACTATCGGCAACACCCATCACGCGTACCTTCTGATGGACCCTCTGCTGCACGGCGGGCCACTCGGGTGTGTTCTGCCATTGTTCGGCGATGGACATGAGGGCGCGGACGATAGTGTTCATACCGCCCCAGGAAAGGAGCCACAGCGTACGGGGGTCGTCATCCATGATGGCGTCGGCGATGACGCGCGAACCGGGCGTTTCCTCGCGCACGTCGCCCTCAAAGGCGGCGTTGCCCATATAGGTGCGCTCGATCATCTGCGCGGGCGTGGGGAAGGACGGCTCGCCGGCGGCAGCGGCGTTAGCGTTGAGCTGCGGCCAGGCCTGGGCATACTCGTTGCTCCACAGGCTTTCGATCCAACCCTCGGGGAATGGGCGGTACTCCATGAGCGAGCCAGCTTCGGGGTCGGGCTCGTGCGGAACGACGTCCCAGGTATAGGAGCGCACGCCTTTGGTCCGCCAATGCGGATTCACCTCGCCCAGCGTATGGACACCATCGCCAAGAAAGTGATATTGCGAAGCCGTGTACACCACAGCCTGCACATCGAGCACATTGAGATACAGAGCCAAATGAACCAGAGAGTTCATATCATCGACTTCCATATCGGTGGTGACAATCACCCGAGTCAAATTTTGGAACATAGGAACAACTCCAACCAAGATTTGTTTTCAGCCAGTTACGCGCAAGGCAAGACGGGACCCACGCTCACATCGCCACCAACCCGGTGGTCCGCCGGAAGCGCCCGGCCAGGGCCAATGACAATGGAAACGCAGCGGGGACCGGGGTTTAGCTTTGCAAACATTCCGCAGGGGGCATGGGGCGGCGCAGCGCGAAGCGCAAAGCGCCGGCCCATGCATGCTCGAGGACGTTTGCAAAGCTAAACCCCGGTCCCCGCGCTGGGACAGATTACCGTTCGACCCTGGCCGACCACTCCCAGCAGCCCACCGGCTCGCCGTCGATGAGTACGTTGCCCCCGTCGAAGTCTTGATAACACAGGTCGTTGAACTGGTGGATCCACACGCCGTGGTTGAATATCTTTTTGGCCGAGCCGTCGGCCTCGCGGTACACGCCGGTCAGGTCCTCGACATGGCTAAAGTAGGTGAGGTGCACGTTGGCGCCGGCATCACGCAGGCGCGCCGTGAGCGGCAGCACCGTCTGCTGCGGGCACACGAGCTCGTCGCCCTTGGAGTGCGTAAACCACAGCGGCGTCTTGGAGAGTGCGGCCACGTCCTCGTCCGTGGCGTTGTACCACGGCGCGCAGCAGGGAAGGCCTGCGGCGAAGAAATCGGGGTAGTCGGCGCACAGGCGCAGGGTCATAAAGCCGCCGTTGGAAAGGCCGGCGACCACGATGCGATCGGTGTCGATGCGGTCGGCATGCTCGGCGACAAACTCATCGATGAGCGCTTTGAGCACGGGGGAGTAGATGCTCTGGTTGGAGCGGCCGAGTTGCTCGACGCCGTTGTCCATCCAAAACGTGGGCGATTGCGGCACGAGCACCCAGGCAAAGCCGCCAAAGTAGCGCTGGATCAGCTTTTGCGAGAGCGCTGTCACGCGGTTGCCGGTGTAGGCACGCGTCGCGCCCTCGCCCTGCGTGGCGCCCTTGCCCTCGCCGGCGCCGTGCAGGTACACGATCAGCGGCGCCTTCTCGACGGCGGGCGTGTCCTTGGGCGCAAACGGGTTGAAGAGCGCGGAGTCGGCGGGCTCAAAGCTCGGCTCAAAATAGCCGTACTCGAGCGCGATGCCGTCGACGGGCGTCTGCTGCACGGCGTTATGCCAGCCCTTGAGCGCGGGACAGATGTCTCCGCGGCTGCGATCGAAGACGAGGCCCGCGGTGGGGTCATCGCCGTCTTCGCCCGGGAGCGCCACAAGCTGCGTCACGCGCAGGCGGTTCTCTATATAGCGCGAACCCAGCACGCCGCCTTCGATCTCTTTGGTAAGACGCACCTCGGGCGTCTCGAGCGCTACGTGTGTGCCCTTGGGCAGGCGCTGACCGTTCTCATCACAGGGGTAGGCGGCGAGCACCGGCACGTAGCCCACGGAGGGCGCCGCGTGATCGGCCCCGTGCTCCTTGCGCATCAAGACCTCGCCGGCGCGCTCGTGGCGGGCACAGTAGATATTGAACGTGTGCTCGTTCACGTCGTTGACGCGCACGGTACAGGGCAGGTCGAGCACCACTTTGTTGATCCAGGGGCCAAAATCGCCCAGCGTGGTGACGGTTGCGTAGGTACACGATTTGAGTTCCATGAGTTACTCCTTTGTGCCGCAAGTACTAAACAAGGGCGGCAATACAAACTAAACATGTTTAGTTTAATGCAGAACTGTAGAATGAACAGATGAACTCGGTAAACGGTAAAACTGAACACGCAATGAACTACTAAACAGACGTTTACTATTAACTAGCAGGACTTCTGTTGATGAGCTAGCTCGTTACAAAGGTGTTTATCAAAATAAAAGCCCATGTAAATAGCCATATATCAATATCTGGTCAAATAGACATCTTCTACCGTCTAAATACGCTTACCCCCCATTTTCTACCGTTCACCGGACTTCAGACGGCAAAATTGCCACAAATCAGGCACTCCGTGTAAACTAAAGCCCGTAAACGTTCAGTAAACAAATTGTTTACGACAGCGTATCCAAGGGTTCGGCAACCGTAAGGGGTTATAGTCGCCGAGCCAAAGGCGTGCTTACACAAGCGAGTAGGCACACGAAGATATGGGGGGTCCCATGGCAGTAGATAACAAGCAGATTGCCACCGATGTCCTCGAGCTCGTGGGCGGTGCGGAGAATGTTACCGTCGCCACCAACTGCATGACGCGCTTGCGTCTGACGCTCAAGGATAACAGCAAGGCCGACGTGGAGAAGATCAAGAAGGTCAAGGGTGTTCTGGGTTGCCAGTTCGCCGGCAGCCAGCTCCAGGTCATCATCGGCCAGAACGTGCCCAAGGTGCTCGCCGAGTTCGTCGCCATCTCCGGCGTCAAGCAGGGTGCCGCCGTTGACGAGAACCTCGATGCTCCCAAGGGGAAGTTCGAACTCAAGAATCTGCCCAACATCATCCTCGACTATCTGTCGGGCTCCATGACCCAGCTGATTCCGCTGCTCATGGCCGGCGGTCTGTTCCGCACCATCGCGGCTGTCCTTGGCCCCACCATGCTGGGCGTTATTTCGGACACCGACCCGACTTATACGTTCCTCTACACCACACTGTATGAGGCCACGTTTACGTTTATCCCGATCTACCTGGGTTATGCTGCGGCTAAGAAGCTCGGCGCCAGCCCCGTTCTCGGCATGCTTCTCGGCGGTGCCCTTATGGCCCCGTCCGTGGTGAGCGTCGCAACCCAGGAGGGTGGCGGCATCATCTCGGTCTACGGCATCCAGATCGCCGCTGCCAACTATCAGCAGTCCGTCCTGCCGATCATCCTTTCGGTGCCGGTCCTCTACTTCATCGAGAAGTTCTTTAAGAAGGTCATGCCCGACGTGCTCTCCACGGTCTTCACGCCGTTCTGCACCATGATCGTCACGATTCCCATCGCTTTCATCGTCCTCGCTCCGATCGGCAACGAGCTCGGCAGCCTCATCGCCAACATTCTTTTCGGGCTTGCTGACCTTGGCGGCATCGGTATCCTGATCGTGATGGCCATCCTCGGCGCCTTCTGGCAGCTCTTCGTGGTCTGCGGTATGCACATGCCCGTTATCCTGCTCGCTCAGGTGCAGATCATCGCTGCTGGCTACGATCCCTTCGTCTTCGTTTCCACCAACTGCGCTATGGCCGCTGTCTGGGGCTGCGCCTTCGGTGCCTTCCTCAAGATGAAGAACGCTGACGAGAAGAGTCTTGCCCTGGGCTACGTCATCTCCGCCATCGCCGGCGGCGTCACCGAGCCCGCGCTCTTCGGTATCCTCATGCGCTTCCGCCGCACCATGCTCGGCATGTTCATCGGCGGTGCCATCGGCGCTGTGTTCTCGGGCCTCATGGGCGTCACCTATTACCTCGCAGGCGGTGCCTCCAACTTCCTGGTCTTCACCAACTACCTGCAGGGCGGCCAGATGAACACCGTCTGGGCTATCGTCGGTATGGCAATCTCCTTTGCTATTGCCGCTGCCGTCGTCTTTGTCACCGGCTTCTCCAAGGAGGAGCTCGCCGAGATGGAGGCCTAGTCGCCCCAGCCTCGGTCTAAATAAGACCCCCTACACGACAGGGCCCCGCTTGGCATAAGCCCGGCGGGGCCTTCCTGTAGACTTTTTAGGAGAGACGTAAGGGCCCTGTGCTTCGCGTGCGTTCAATTTGAGCTGAGCAACTGCAGCCGCAGACCCTACTGTGATAATGCGGCAGGCGACTTCTTTACCTCCCTCCTAGCAAGTCTCCCCAAGAGAAAGGTGCCATATGAGCTTGGGAAAACTGACCGTCAATACCCGTGAGGACGGGTTCCTCTGCGACGGCAAACCATTCTTTTGGTTTGCCGATACGTGCTGGAGCGCCTTTACGAGCATCATCGAGGACGATTGGGACTACTACCTGACCCGCCGTGCCGAGCAGGGCATGAACGTACTGCAGATCAACACCCTTCCGCAGTGGGACCGCTGCCTGCCCGACCTGGGCATTTGGCCCTACGCGAGCGAGGACGGCGTGCACTTTGATTGGAGCGCACCCAACCAGGAGTACTGGGACCGCGCCCGCCGCATGTGCCAGGCAGCCGTGGAGCACGGCATTCGCCCGGCGCTCGTGCTCATGTGGTGCAACTACGTGCCCGGTACCTGGGGCTCCGTGATCGCCGAGCGCCTGGGTGCCGAGGTCATGCCGCGCGAGGAGGTTCGCGCCCACGTTGCCCGCGTCGTCGAGAACCTGGGCGAGTTCGACCCCGTCTACGTGGTGGCAGGCGACACCGACTTTAAGACCGACGAGGCTATCGCCTATTACGGGGATGCACTCGACGAGGTCACCAAGCTGGCTTCCGAGTCCTTGCACACCATGCATATCAACCGTGGCAACCGCGCCCTGCCCGAGCAGTTTGCCGATCGCTTGGACTTCTACATGTTCCAGCCCGGCCACAACTATAGCGGTCAGGAGGAAGCTTGGAAGCTGCCCGAGGATTTTCGCGCGCAGTATCCCAAAAAGCCGATGGTCAATTCCGAGCCCTGCTACGAGCAAATGGGCGCGAGCCGCAACGTGTACTGGCGTTTTACCGCGCAGGATTGTCGCGCGAGTGTTTGGTCGAGCATTCTGGCCGGTGCCGGTGCCGGCATTACCTACGGTGCGCACGGCGTGTGGAACTGGCAGACCTCTCAGAGCCGTGGCAGCGTCCTTGGCGAGGGCTTTGACATGCCGTTCCGCTGGCAAGAGTGCCTGCAGTTTGCGGGCGTGTGGGACTTTGGCCTGATCGAGCACGTGCTGCGCGGTCTGGGCGCCACGAGTGCTGACAACGCAGCGGCCGTGGTTCCGGCGCAGGAGCTGCTCGACGACGCGCGCGAGGCCATCCGCGTGGCACGCGTGGGCGAGCGCGTGGTGGTCTACCTGCCGAGGACCACGGCCGTCAAGCTCAAGCTCGAGGGCGGCGCCACCGCCTGGAGCGCTGCGGCGTTTGACCTGGAAACCAAGCGCGTGGCCAACCTGCCCGTCAAGGACGCCGATGGCGAGGTTCGCGTGGCCCAGCATCCCTTTGAGCACGACGCACTCCTGGTGGTCTCGCCGGTTAAGTAGCGCGCGGCACCAACACAACCAATGGCAAAAAGGCCCGAGTTTTGTCTCTAGTCGTTGAGGACGTTCTTGTTTGACTAGTCGTTTAAGAACGTCCCCAATGACTACCCAATGAGAGTGGATAATCTCCCGTATTTGGCCTGTGTGCGGGCTTAAAGTGGGAGATTATCCACTCTCGTTATTTGAGTGTCCAAAAATCCTCTCTCGTTTTATTTGAGGCCCGGCAGACGGGTATAGGGAAACGAGCGCTCGAGGAACTCGGCGCAGCGGGCGTAATCTTTGGCAAAGTAGCTGCTGTAGAGCGAATCGAGCACGTATTGCACGGCGATGTGACTGGCAAACTGCGTGATGCGGTGCGTCATGCTCTCGTGGTCGCTCACCGTGAGATAGGCGGCAAAGCCGGGGTGAATGCGGGCGCAGTATGGCGTGCCGATGACGATGACCGGGACATGTCGACTGCTGAGGATCGGCAAGATGTCCTTGAGGTTGGGGGCAAGGCCACTGTAGGAGATGACGATCGCCACATGATCGGGGTCCGAGGCGAGCGCCGTGCGCACCTGGGCCTCGACACTGTCATAGCACGTCGCGCTTTTACCGGCGGAGAGCAGGCGATCGCGGAACATTCCCGCCGGATACAGGTTGTGCGAGCCTGTGTAGATGTCCACGGTGCCGGCGCGCAGGACGAGCTCGGCAGCGTAGTCGAGCTGCGCGGGGTCGAGCAGCTCCTGCGTTTCGGCCAATGTGGTCTGGTAGAGTCCCTCCATGCGCTCCATCACCTGCGCAGGGGTGGAGGTGGCGTCGAAGGGAAAATCGATATCCACCTCGGGGGCGGAGTCTGCGCGCGAGGCTGCGCGCATCAGCTCGACCTTGAGTTCTTTGAAGCCCTCGAGGCCGAGCTTTTTGCAAAAGCGGTGGATGCTCGCAACGGAGACATTGGCCTGGCGCGCAAATTCCTTAATGGAGAGCCCGCGGACGTCCTCGCCCATGGCAAGAACCGTCTGCCCGAGCTGCTGCTCGGTGGGGGTGAGCTCCTTGCCCTGCGTGATTTTGCGCTTGATGTCCATATGACTCCTATGCGTTCGTATCGCGATGTATCAATCATAGCGGTAAACAAAACGCCCGGCTTGGCTGGGGAGAGCAAGCCGGGCGTCCCGTAAGGGGCCGTTAGCCAAGCAGGCGCACGGGGCCGAGCAGGCCGCTGGGTTCGGAGGGTTCGGTGAGGGCGAAGATGTCGGGGATGGCGTGGTCGAGGGTGTTGATCACATCGATTGTGAGCGCATGTTCGCCGGCGGCAAGGGTGCCGAGCTCAAAGCGGTAGGGCGGACAGATGCGGCAGCCCAGATCCGCGCCGTCAAGCGTGACCGTGGCGGTCTCAAAGACCTCGCCCAGGTCGAGCGCGGCGCCGGCGAGGTTCTCAGCAACGGCAAAGCTTGCCTGGTAGCGGAAGGTGCCTGCCTTGCCGGGGAATTCGGCGCAGGAAAGATCGTGCAGATCGTCAAGCTCGACGGCCTCGCCAAAGACCAGGTGCGTGGCATCGGCGCCGGGCGCGGCAAAGGAGACGTTCCAGGGGCCGTCAACGCGCGTGACCGCATGCTCGGCATCGGAGCCTCCGTGCTCGCCGGCAGCGGGCGCCTCGGCCCCGAGCACCACAATGCAGCTCTCGTAGGGCGCGAGCTCAAGCGTGCCGTCAAAGGAGACGGGTGCGCTGCCGTCGAGCAAATCGAGGCGCACGCCGTGCACGGGCGCGCCGTCTGCGAACTCAACATGCGTGTGAATGCCCTGCTTGGGATGCTCGTTTACCAACATGAGGTAGCTTTCGCGGGCGCGGTCGTAGCGAAGTGCGCGCAGCCACGGCTGCGGCTCGGTGCACACCGCGGTTTGCATACCGGCCGCGCTCAGCACACCCGCAAGCTCGGAAGTGGCAACAACGCGCACGCCTGCAAGCTCGTTGGCCTCCACAGGGGCAAAGCCCGCGCGGCTGGCAGTTTCGCCGTCATAGCGCTTGCTCGGCAGTTTGTCCAGGGCATATACGCCAGCGCCTGCGGCTGCGGCGCGCTCGGCAAAGTTGAGTACGGCCCCGCCGGCATATTCGGCGTCGGGCATCACCAGGCAGCGGTACGCCTGGCCGTTCACGCTAAAGCCGCTGCCGTCTGCGGCGAACTCCACGGAGTAGCGCTCGGTATCTTCAAACGCCTCGGCCGGCACGATATCGAAATCGATCTGCGCACGCATGAGTTCGGCGGCGGCGTGCTGCATAAACGAGGCCTCACCCGCCCACTCGGCATCGGCGTGGTACAGAAGCGCCACCGGCGTGGCGACCCGCCCGCCCGAAAGCAGGCTCGAGGTGCGGTTCATGTAGCTCATGAGCTTGCCAAAGTGCGCAAACTGGGGGTTCTGACCGTGCGCGTAAAAGTGCGGCGGGCAGTCGAAATCGGGGAAGGCGGCCATGCTAAAGGAGTGCGGCACAAACCAGTTGACGCCGCGCACCATAACGTGGTCGGCGATCCACTTCATCTCGCGCAGGCCCTCATGCCAGCCAAAGGCGCCAAACACCTCGGCCATGCAGCGGCCCTGCTTTTTGGGGTCGAGATGTGCTGCCGAGGAGCCCAGCTTGGGCAGCACGTAGTTGTAGAACTCCAGGTCCCACACGCCGCGGCCGTAGGAGTGGAGCCCCCGGTCCATGCCGGGGATGAGCTGGTTGATCACGATGTCCACGCCCGCCATGTCCTGGCCGCCCACGGCGCGGAAGTAGTGGCCGGCGCCCACGCCCAGGCGCGCATGGCAGTCCTTGTCCTCGATCACGTGGCCGATATACTGCACGCCGTGCGCGCGGCACCAGTCGCCGAGCTGGTCGCAGAAGCACTCCTTGTAGAGCGTGCTCGCAATGTCCATGTACACGTGGCGCACGTGCGCGCCGGCGTTCTCGCGATCCCACAGGTGCGGGAGCTCGTCCAGGTAGCGCTCGCCCAGCGCCGCGCGCAGGCGGCGCTCGAGCTCGGCCGACCAGGGCAGCGGCGCGGTGGCCTTGCCGATGAGCGTGTCGGAGATGCCATCGGCGCCGGTGACGCCCTTCTCGTTGGCAAAGCCGGGCTCATCGGAGAAAAAGCCCAGGATGGTCTTGCCAAACTCATCGCCCAGATGCGCAAAGTGCGGCTCGTACACGGCGTCGATGAGCTGTGCCACCGAGGCGCGGCCGACCATGTTGATGTAGTCCTCGTTGTAGGAGGTCTTGCCGCTCGTGAACATCACGCACGCCTGCGTGATGCCGTCCGGTGCGTCAAAGACCAGGCGGCAGGGCGTGCCGTGCTCGTCCTCGATGACGCGGTGCTCTACCTCGACGGTGTGTCCTTCCTGCATAAACGTAACGCCATAGAAGCGCTCCGTCTTGTCGAACATGTTGGTGAGCACGATGCTCGCCTGTGGCGTGGGGCCCACCACGTCGATGGTGCGGTGGGTGAGAACGATCTTGCGAAGCTCGGGCGCCGCCTCTTTGACGGCGCCGTTGGCGTATCCGGTGGGAAAGTGTGCGTCGTCCAGGATCCAGATCTTAAGGCCCAGCTGCTTGCATGTGTCGATCACAAAGCGCAGGTCGCGCCACCAGCCCTCGCCGCAAAAATCGGGGTGCGGGCGGCTCTCGAGGCAGACCTCGTGGACATCAGCGCCGGCGATCTTCTCCAGATACTCGGCAATGGTCTCGTGGCCCTCGCCCTTCATCCATAAAAACGGGAGCACGTGGTTGTCGTAGGCGCCGTCGAGCACCTGCTGGTAGTACGCGGTCATGGATCCTCCTTGCAAGCCGATGGTGGACAGCGTATGTTGCATGACTCCATTCTGGCGTGCGGACGGCGGCGTGCTAATATCCAGATCACGACAGAATATGACCGAATCAACGATTGGTGTGGCCATGGAAATCTTGGAGCTCGAGCGCCTGCTGAGTGAGCTGAGCGCCAGCGAGAGGCGATATAGGGATGAGGCTCCCTTTGACTGGTCGATCATGACCGAACGCGTTGAGGTCGATGGACGGTCGGTGCGAAAGATCGGGCAGATGGGGGCGGAATATGCTCAGGCCGGAATGCCAGCTGGCCTGATGATCAGGAGAAACTCGCGCTTTAACGCGGTACCCGAGCATGTGCACGACTACGTTGAGATCAGCTATGTGTACCGGGGGCGCTGTCCGCAGACGGTTGCGGGGGAGAAGCTCGTGCTCGAACGCAACGAGGTACTGCTGCTCGATGCCGCCTGCCCGCACGCGGTGGCGGCGCTCGGCGAGGATGACATCATGCTAAGTATGACCGTTTCACGTACCTTTTTGCAGCGCGGCCTCGAGGCGAGCCTCTCGCGCGAGAGCGCGGTCTCGCGGTTTTTGTTCAACGCGCTCAACAGCGAGACCGACCATCGCGGGCACGTGCGCTTTCGCTGCGGGGAGAGCCGGCGCGTGCGGCGCTACATGCAGGAGATGCTCTGCGAACGCTACGAGCCGAGCCTCAACAGCGCCGAGATCGTTCTGCGCCTGTTTCAGCTTCTGTTGGCCGAGCTCATGGATTGCTACGAGCACGAGCTCGTGCGCGGCGCGGCGGCGGGGCGCGATGAGTCGGGGCGCGCGGCCTCGCTCGTGGCAGGGATGCTCGGCTACATCGAGCGCTCGTTTGCCACCTGCTCGCTCGAGGAGATGGCGGCACGCTTTCATGTGAGCCCTAACTACGCGTCGGCGCTGCTCAAGCAGCATGTGGGAAAGACCTACCGACAGCTGGTCCAGGAGCGCAGGCTCGCGCGTGCCGCGGAGCTCTTGCGCGCGGGTGCCACGGCCGAGGCGGCGGCGCGTGCCGTTGGCTATGAGAACATGAGCTTTTTCTATCGCAAGTTCCGCACCGCCTACGGCTGCACGCCGGCAACATACCGTGGATGAGCAAGGCGGGGCGGGCTTTTAGCTATCGATATGCCACATCTAAATAGGTCGTTTCGTTTCATCCACCCGGGTCGGAGGGTGGCCGTCAGGTCGATTTTTGCCTCGTCTAGGCCTCGGTATCAAAAAGTGTCAGCCGGCGGACGCGCTGGGGCGAAAAGAAGTGTCCAATGCGGCGTCTCCGCGCCTTGGGCGCCCAAGTGCGCGCGATACTCGGTTCAGTACATAAAACCCGTTGCGAGGAGGCACATATGGGATTTCCCGAGGGATTCTTTTGGGGCGGCGCCACGGCCGCAAACCAGTTTGAGGGCGCATGGAACGTTGACGGCCGCGGCCCCAGCGTAGATGACCACTTCCTGGGCGGCAGCTACAAGGAGCCGCGTCAGATTACGCTCGACATCGACCCCAACCGCTTCTACCCCAATCACGACGGTATCGACTTCTACCATCACTACGAGGAAGACATCGCGCTGTTTGCCGAGATGGGCTTTAGCATGTTCCGCATGTCCATCTCCTGGAGCCGTATCTTCCCCAACGGTGACGATGCCGAGCCCAACGAGGCCGGCCTCGCCTTCTACGACCGTGTCTTCGACTGCTTGCGCGCGCACAACATCGAGCCGCTTGTTACGCTTAGCCACTACGAGATGCCCTATGCCCTGGTCGAGAAGTACAACGGTTGGGAGAGCCGCGAGCTTATCGGCTTCTTTGAGCGCTATGCCCAGACCGTGCTCGAGCGCTATCACGACAAGGTGACCTACTGGCTCACCTTCAACGAGATCAACTGTGGCACCCTGGACCTGGGCAACCTCTTTGAGACCAGCATGATTCGCGGCTACGAGGGCCCGGCCTCCGGCGCCCACACCACCCCGCAGCAGCGCTTCCAGGCCCTCCACCACCAGTTTGTGGCGAGCGGTCGCGCCATCCGCTATGCGCACGAGCACTTCCCCAAGCTCAAGATGGGCAACATGGACTGCTTTATCCTGTCCTATGCCGCCACGTGCGACCCGGCCGACGTCCTTGCCACCCAGCAGGAGATGAACACCATGAACTGGTACTGCTCCGACGTGCAGGTGCGCGGCAAGTACCCGTTCTACGCCAAGCGCTTCTGGGCCGAGAACGGCATCGAGCTTAACATCGCCGACGGCGACCTGCAGGACATCGCCGACGGCAAGGTCGACTTCTACACCTTTAGCTACTACATGTCGGGCACCGTGGGCACCCATAAGGACCACGAGATGACCGAGGGCAACATGGCCTTTGGCGGCAAGAACCCCTACCTCGAGAGCACCGACTGGGGGTGGCAGATTGATCCGACGGGCCTGCGCATCGCCCTCAACGAGATCTACGCCCGCTACGAGATTCCGCTGATGGTGGTCGAGAACGGCATGGGCGCCTACGACGAGGTGGAGGAGGACGGCTCCATCCACGACCCGTACCGCATCGCCTACCTCCAGAGCCATGTCAAAGCCATGGGCGAGGCCATCGAGGACGGCGTCGACCTGATCGCCTATACCTGGTGGGGTCCCATCGACCTGGTCTCGGCCGGCACCGGCGAGATGCGCAAGCGCTACGGCTTTATCCACGTCGATAAGTACGATGACGGCACCGGCACCTACGAGCGCCGCCGCAAGGACAGCTTCTTCGCCTACCAGAAGATCATCAAGTCCAACGGTGCCGAGGGCCTGGCTTAATCGACAAGATGAGTGCCACCGGGGAAAAGCCTTGGGATGGGCTCGTGATTCGAGTCCCCACCTTAGCATTTGAACCATTTGGCACTATAATCACCATAGGCATGCGCATAACGTTGCGCTGAATCAAGAGGAGAAAACGTATGGGTCTGTTTGACATGTTCAAGAAGAAGGCTGAGCCCGCGGCTGCCGCTGCTCCGGCCTCCATCTCTGCTTCTGCCGGCGCCGACGTGCTGTGCTCGCCCGTCAAGGGCAAGGTCATCAAGATGGCCGACGTGCCCGATCCCGTCTTTGGTGGCGAGGTTCTGGGCAAGGGCTGCGCCGTGTGGCCCGAGGACGATCTGGTCTACGCTCCCTGCGACGGCAAGGTGACCGTCACCATGGGTCACGCCGTGGGCCTGCAGTCCGATAGCGGCATCGAGGTTCTGGTGCACGTTGGCGTCGATACCGTCAACATGAACGGCGACGGCTTCGAGGGCTTCGTCAAGGCCGACGATGTCGTTAAGGCTGGCCAGCCCATGCTCAAGATCGACCGCGCCAAGATCGCTGCTGCCGGTTACAAGGACTGTGTCGTCGTGGCCGTGTCCAACACCGCCGAGTTTGCCGACGTTGAGCTCGCCGTCGAGGCCGACTCCGCTGTCGCCGCCGGCGACGCCATCGTCAAGGTCGCCCGCAAGTAAACTGCGACAACATAAGGATGTGCAAGGGTGGTCGGGTTATCCGGCCGCCCTTTTTTATTACAATGCGGCGGAACGTTTTATTGCGCGTTGGGCGGAACGGTAAACCGTTCGGACGTTAAATCGAGCCGACTGCGCCTTTGCTTTGCCGGGGGTGTTCGTTAGCGGCTAGAATGGCCTTATTGTTACGACGTGCACCGCGTCGGGAAGCGCGGTGCCGCTTGTTGGGAGGAATGTCATGAAGAAGAAGCTGCTGCTTGCGCCCCTGATGGCTGTTCTGGTCGCGTGCGTAGTTGTGCTTTCCGGCTGCGGAGGCCCTTCGGTTGAGGAGCTCATCACCGATGATCTTACGACGCAGTTTGACGAGGTCAAGAACGGTGGCGACGACTTCCTCGCCGGCCTGGAAGAGGCCTCGGGTGACGAGTTCGAGCAGCTGGGCATCGATCCCAAGGAGTACGCCAAGAGCTATCTCGAGGGCTTTGACTACAAGATCGGCGACGTGACGGTCGACGAGGACAAGGGTACCGCAACTGCCGAGGTCACCATTACCTGCAAGTCCATGAACCAGATCGTTGAGGATTTTGCCACCCAGTACCAGGAGAAGGTCGCCGCGCTCGATTCGATGCCTTCCGATGACGAGCTGTACAAGATGGCCGGTCAGGTTATGGTCGATGTGACCAAGGCTGCTAAGACCAAGGACACCAAGGTCACCTTCAAGTATTCCTGCAATGACGACGGCGAGTGGTCTGCCGACGATTCCGCAACCAACGAGATGATGAATGCCATGATGAGCTAGGGGAGTTACACGGTAGTTCGTTACGGCGTTTTGCCAAACGCCGTAACTGCCCGACGCTGCGCGGGCACCAGAGCGACAACTTGTCATTCAAAGAGGACGGCATGACCAGAAGGTCTATGCCGTCCTCTTTTCATGCCAATTTGTTCGCCCTGGCGACCGCTCGCTGATGTTGTCAGAGCATCGGCGTTACCAGAGCATCGGCGTTGTCGGCAGTTGGGGACAGTCCCTAAGTGCCGGCAGATTGGGACACTCCTTTGCAAGATGGCGCTGAAGGCTGTCCCCAACGTCTAGTCGTTTAAGAACGTCCCCAACGACTAGCGCGGGAACCTGATCCTAATGCACTAGTTTCTGTCGAGTCGGTGCTTCTTGCGGGTTGCCCGTATAATGGTTTGCGTATGAGCCGCAACCAAGGAGTTCCAGTTTATGGACCAGAGCCTTTTTAAATTCGACCTGATCGCCGAGGATCCGACCACACATGCGCGTGCCGGCGTGCTGCACACCCCGCACGGCGACATCGAGACACCGATCTTCATGCCCGTGGGCACCAAGGCAAACGTCAAGGGTATTCCTACCGAGACCGTCAAGCAGCTCGGTGCGCAGATCGTGCTCGCCAATACCTATCACCTGTCCATGCGCCCCGGCGAGGACACCATCGCCGAGCTGGGCGGACTGCATAAGTTCATGAACTGGCACGGCCCCATCCTCACCGACTCGGGCGGATTCCAGGTCTTTAGCCATAACGACGCCGTCAAGCTCACCGACGAGGGCGTGCGCTTTATCGTCAACGACTACGACGGTCGCCACGTGTTCTGGACGCCCGAGGACAACATGGAAATCGCCATGAAGCTCGGTTCCGACATTTGCATGCAGCTCGACCAGTGCCCCGGCTATCCCGCCACGCGTGCCTACGTCGAGCGCGCCGTGGAGCTGTCGAGTATGTGGGCCGAGCGCTGCTACAAGGCCCACACCCGTGATGACCAGGCACTCTTTGGCATCGTCCAGGGTGGCATGCATCTGGATCTGCGCCTGCGATCGCTGCGCCACCTGGAGGAGTGCGGTGACTTCCCCGGTTACGGCATCGGCGGCTACTCGGTGGGCGAGGACCACGAGACCATGTTCGAGACACTGGCGCCGCTGGTTTCCGAGTATATGCCTAAGCACAAGCCGCGCTACCTCATGGGCGTCGGCAACCCTACCACGCTCGTGCGCGGCGTTGGCGTGGGCATCGACATGTTCGACTGCGTGCTGCCGACGCGCACCGGCCGCATGGGTACGGCGTTCTCCAGTGAAGGTCGCCTTAACTTCCGCAACGCGCGCTTTGCGCACGACGACGGCCCCATCGATCCCACCTGCACCTGCCCGGTGTGCACGGGCGGCTACAGCCGCGCGCTCATCCGTCACATGGTCACGCAGAAGGAGATGCTCGGCGGTATTCTGCTGTCGATGCACAACATCTACTACCTGCTCAATCTTATGAAGCAGGCGCGTCAGGCCATTATCGAGGGCCGCTACGGTGCGTTCGTGAACGACTGGATGAACAGCCCTGCGGCGGTGGATTACTAAGAGCGGCGCGGGCGCTTGCAGAGCGCGGGCAACGGCAAGGGGCGAGCGCCGGCCGGTCATCACGTTCGCTAACACTGTCTGCGCGACCGATGACCGATAGCTTGCAAGCACTTGATGCATCGTGGGTACCATACCGAATAGTTGATGTTCGGGCGGATGTTTGGCGCATGGCGTCGACCCCGCCCGTTTTTCTTTTTCTCGATAGGAGTATCCCATGATTAAGAATGAGAACGTCGAGGGCGAGCCAGCCTACGACGAGACGTACCGCCGCGGCCCCGTGGTCATGCGCGGTCCCATGATTCCCAAGGACAACACCTACGCCAACCTGCTGGCGCCCGAGGACTCGACCGACTGGCTGCATGCTGATCCGTGGCGCGTGCTGCGCATCCAGGCAGAGTTTGTCGATGGTTTTGGCGCGCTTGCCGAGCTTGGTCCTGCGGTGACCATCTTCGGTAGCGCCCGCACGCCCAAGACCGATCCGCTCTACAAGGCGGCGCGTACCGTCGGACGCAAGATCGCGCAACGTGGCGTGGCGGTCATCACCGGCGGCGGCCCCGGCATCATGGAAGCGGCCAACAGGGGAGCGGCAAGTGTCAACGGCAAGTCGGTCGGCTTGGGTATCGAGCTGCCGCACGAGCACGGGCTCAACAAATACGTGAACCTTGGCATGGACTTCCGTTACTTCTTTGTGCGCAAGACCATGTTCGTCAAATACAGCTCGGGCGCCATCGTGTTTCCTGGTGGCTTTGGTACGCTCGACGAGATGTTCGAGGTGCTCACGCTGGTACAGACGCACAAGGTCAAGCGCATGCCGCTCGTTTTGGTGGGAACCGAGTACTGGCAGGGCCTGTTCGACTGGCTCAACGGCCCGGTGATGGACGCCGGTATGATTAGCCCGCTCGATCCGGAGCTGGTGCACATCACTGACGACTTCAACGAGGCCGTCGACATTGCGCTCGGCGGGTTGATGTAGAGCAATCGTGCCCACAGCGACATGAATATGCATGGCAATCTGATGCTATCTAACGTCAGGTTGACATTTATATTGGGTATACTGACGTAAAAGACGAGGGCGAGGAGGTCGCGTATGTCTACTGCAACGGTTAAGCCTACGACGGTTCGCATCGAAGAGGGGCTCAAGGAGCAGGCGACTGAGTTCTTGGATTCGGTCGGCCTCAGCCTCAATTCCTATCTCAATCTTGCCGTTCGGCAGCTTGTAAATCAGCGAAAGATTCCTTTTGAGATTGTAGGAAGGGCGGAGGTGCCTAACGAGGCGACGAGGCGTGCCATGGTGATCGCCGAGGCTCATGAGTTGGGGATTTTGCCGGACGATAGCCCGTCATTCAACAACGCTGATGAGCTTATGACATTCCTCGATGAGGAATAGCGATGTTCGAGATTAAAGTCGAGGCTCAATTTAAGGCGGACTACAAACGAACGATGCGCATGCATCCGCAGCTAAAGAGTGAGTTTAAGGCGGCAGTCGCAGAGCTTGCAGCTCACGGCTTGCTTCCCGCGGAATATGGCGCCCATGAGCTTTCAAACCCGGGCGGAAACTACAACGGCCACATCGATTTCCACCTATCCGATGGCTTGGTCGACGTGGTCGTTCTCTACTTACCGCATAAGACTAATCCTGTGATCCGGCTGGTCAGAATGGGCTCGCATGAGGAGCTGTTCCAGGGCCCGCAGGGCTGATTGCCGATTTCTAAGTTGCGGTGGAATAGGGATTGATTGACGGCTAATAAGTCAAAAACAGTCCCTATTTAACCGCAACTGCTGGGGGTACCCCGTTCGTCGCCGCGGCCTCCGGTTCCACTTTTCGCTGAATTTCGCTCAAAAGCTCGGCTGCGACTTCGCTGCTTTTGAAACGAATGCTGCAGTCTTCTTTCTTTGGGAAAGCCAGCAACGGAATAGCTCCGTACCAGACAGTTTCCTCGTCAATCACTGATGCGCACAGGCGTCCTTCGGCTTTGATGAGATAGTTGACGTTCATCTCGGCAAAAATCGCTTTCACGTCATCGCGTGGAGTTGAAGCAATAGAAATCTCAAGGGCAATTCCACGGGTAGCGGCATCCGCGAGTGCAGCGGCGAGCTTTTCAAGGCATGCGGCGGACGCGTAGGGTGCGGCAATAAAAATGCTTTTCGATGCGTTCTCGATGTCATTCGCTAAAGCCTCCACGGCTCTTGCCGACCTAACGAGGATATTTCGATCGTCCTGTCTGTTGTCGTTTGCCGCAAAGACTTTATATCCCAGCTTGGCGTAGGTCTTGAGCCTCTTTTGGTACATGCGCGCGAACATGGGTATCGACAGGTCAACATAGTCGAATATCTCAACCCGCTGTTTGCCCTCGTGGCTTCTGTGTAGCCTACCTGCCTGCTGCGTTATGCTGCCGTCCCAAGATATTGGAGTGGCAATGAGCAAAGTGTCAAGGTAAGACAGGTCGAAGCCCTCGCCCAGAAGACTTTCAGTTGCGACGATGATTCGATGCTCATGCTCAAAGCTGGGAAGACTCTTCAGTATTGCTTTTCTTTCTTTGGCGTCGATTTCTCCGGTTAAGAGTATGGGTTCGTGTCCACGGCTTTGAAGTAGCCTGCATAGCTCTTCGGCATGCTTTTTTCTTTTAGATAGCACAAGCGGATGCCGGCCGTTTGATGCGGCCTCGAGGGCGTCCTCGATAATTGCTTCGTTTCTCGCGGCGTGTACACACAGGAGATCGAGAATTTGGTTAAAGGATGCTCCTGGTTCGTAGGTGGGTAATCGAATTCCGGTGAAACGCGGTCTAACAATGCGCTGAATCCCCTGCTGGATTGCTTGCGTTTTTGGATCGACGACATAGCGAACCGGGCCGCAGAGCATCGAGAGTGCCCGCGTGAGTCCGTCCGAACGCTCGGGCGTTGCGGAAAGGCCATATACATATTTGGCAGGAGCGGACTTGAGGACAAGCTCAAGCTGTGGCGCGGCCGCATGGTGGCATTCGTCACAGATGATGAGACTGTAATCGCGAACAAACTCCTTGGCTAATGACTCGCCGGTTTGGGGATCCTTGCCGGATAGCGACTGGAATGAAGCAATGTCGATGAGACGGCTTATGGCGGTCTTGCCTCCTCCGATTTGCCCAATGAGCGGAGGCTGTCTTTTGCTGATTCGTCCCTTTGGGGTTCGGACGGGCTCTCTGTTGTCCGTGATGTCGAGAAATCGTTCGAGTTGGGATTTCCATTGGGCAATGAGCGCAGTTTTAGGAACGATGACGAGCGTTGGAAGACCAATGGCAGCAATAAGATAAGCTCCGATGACGGTTTTGCCGAACCCCGTCGGTGCGGACATGATCCCGTCTTCATAGCCGAGCATCTGTTCAGCGACAATTTGTTGTTCAGGGCGAAGAGTCCCTTTAAATGCCATCACAATTGGATTGCTCGACTTGCGTTTGTCTGAATAGTGGGCAGAAACGCCGGCTTCTTGAAGCAGCCGCTCAAGTTGAACCTTGCAGCCTCTGGGAATCGCGACGTAGCCATCTCTAAGTTCGCTGAGGTCTATGAACCGCGGTTTGCCGAATACCGATTGATGCATAGATTGTGCGCGGAAGAATTCTGGGTTGGCAAATGTTGCAAGCCTGCGGACTTCCATTTGAGCTGCGGGACTCAGAGATTTTTCGGGGATATAGAGCATATCGGCCTGCGTGACGGACAGCGATGACGGGAAGTCCCGCGGTGTGAGCGGGAGCCGCTTTCGCAGTCTCTGGGAATGTGGCACACCGGTGTTTGCCGCCGCAACAGCTGCTATTCCATGTGACCTATTTTCGATGCTCTCGATCAGATTTTGCACCGTCACGCGCGGGATTAACTGGATTTGCGAAAGGTAAAGCCATTGATCGGGAAAGGGCTCAAATTGCTCGTCAACAAATACGCTGTTCCCTTTTCGCTGCGCTTTTCCTTGAAAAGGCAGCGCTATGAGATTTCCAAAGCCGCCCTCAGGAATGGTGGACTGCGCGGGCAGCATTCGGTCAAATGCTTTGAAGGTGATTGTCTTGTTCAGTATCGCCGCTTCGGTGATAAGGCCGCTTCCAAAATCTCGTGCGGTCTTTGCGCTGACGAGCTCTAGGAAGAAAAACCAGACATGTGCGCCGTCGCCCGATCTCGATCGCTCGACTGCGACATCGATTCCGTGGCTTTTTGCGACATGTCGAATGGCATTCGTCGCTTCTTTCCAATCGGCTCCGTCAAAATCGATGACCAGGACTTTCGTGTTACTGTCTTTATCGAGCACATATTGGCCTATAACGTCTCGAAGCCTATCGTCATTGCCTCTGAAATGGGCGATGATCGCGGCATCGCTCAACTCGGGGAAGACGCGGCTGCTGCATTCCGTGCATTTGACTCTCTGGTGGCTTGCTTTGGGGCAAATGCCTGACTTCCACTCATTTGCGCAGACGGGCGTATAGCCGATTCCTCCGTCTTTTCTGCGGTACCCATGAGCGTAGACATCTTTGCGGCCAGAAAAGAGATTGCGGAAGAGCTCGAGTTTGTCGCGCGCTGGGCTCGCACTGGTGACGATAC
Source organism: uncultured bacterium (assembly GCA_905214615.1). Lineage (GTDB taxonomy): Bacteria > Actinomycetota > Coriobacteriia > Coriobacteriales > Coriobacteriaceae > Collinsella. Next base: position 21,019 of record CAJMMX010000042.1, read on the forward strand.
CCTCGACCTGCGCCCGTCTATCGAAAGATGTGCCAGCTTTCTCCCATTCTTCCAGCGTTGTATAACGGATGTCTGGACCGTTGCCGCAGATGACGATTTGGCTGTGCGGCTCCGATACATGGGCGACGGTTTTCTTGAATTGGAATAGCGTACCCCCGATGAGGGCGTATTGATGCGTGACGGTGCTCATGTAAATGCCGTTCTTGTCGGAGTTCATTGAAATGAGGGTACGTTATTTTGATTTTTAAGGGACTCGACTCTGATTTTGGTTCGGTGATAGCGGAGTACAGCTCCGTGAGTGGTGTTTGGCTGATGTCAAAATGTGCGGTAGCTGTTGCTGAATGGGTTTTGGCGGCCATGAGGTGGGCTGGAGGCGCAGGAAACTATCCTCGAATAGACCCTGTGGGCAAAAAATGGCAAATATGAGTACTGTTGCTATCGTAGTGTCATAT
>CAJMMX010000043.1 GCA_905214615.1 uncultured bacterium
TCACTGGGCCCTGTGCTTGCCCCGCTTCTTAGGTTCTTCGTTGTCGAAACCCCAGCTCCGGGGCTGTCTAGCAGAAGCATCCCGGTATCTGAATACGGGTGGGATACTCCCTGGAGAAAACCCCAATATTTGAATAAAAAACTTAAGGCAGCAAGCTCAAACAAATCTTTATATTGGTCCGCTGCAACCATTGGCGATATGGAACAGGCTTTGCGGAGCGCTGATTTGTTTGATTGCGGTGACATTGTGTCAAAGCCCTTTGAGTCTGCGGTCTTTTATGACGCTAAAAGTAATCAAACGCTCAGCTTGTTTTATCACTTAAGAAATGGATTTGCTCACGGTAGATTCTGCGCGTTTAAGGCAAAAGGCGATATATGGTTCGCAATCGAAGGTGTTGCAGGTAAACGAGGGAACGATCCGGCGACTGATGTTAGAAGACTTACGGCAAGAATTCTGATTAAGAATTCGACATTATGTAAATGGATGAAGTTGATAAAGGCTGGGCCTAGTATCTGCTGATGGGCTTCAGCCCGCGTTGGGTGATGGACTGGCTATGAGTAACGAGTTGAGAAATGACATTGAGCGTGTCTTCTGCGCGCCTGACGCAGCTTGCAATATTTAACTTGCGATTTCGTTGAAACCCTGGCGCGTTTCCTACAAATGCTCGATGCAGCGAGCGAATTTTCCAGAGTCGATGGGTAATGCCGAGATGACCTTACATCCCTTCGCTTCTAGCTTATTTCCCTCCTTGACGAATCATCAACAATGAAAGGACGGCCCACCATGGCCACTTTACTTCAAGATAAATACGAGGCCCGCAAGGCCGAGGTTAATGCTCGCTTTGAGCGGCTTCGCGCTAATGAGGAAGAGCTCAACCGAATCTTTGCCAAGATCTACAACATGGAGGGCGAGGTGCCCATCGAGGTTGAGGATAAGTACGTCTCGGTGGCGCGCATCTTCGATACCGCCGATGAGATTCCCGAGAGCTATAAGGGCAACAAGTACGTGCGCACCAAGCGCGACGAGATCACCTCGCTCATAAGCTATGCCGTGGGCTGCATGTTTGGCCGCTATTCGCTGGATGTGGACGGGCTGGTCCTGGCCGATCAGGGCGCCACGGTCGACGACTATCTGGCTAAGATGCCCGATCCCGCGCACGTGACCTTTATGCCCGATAGCGACAACGCGCTGCCCATTACCGATGACGAGTACTTTGACGATGACATCGTGCGCTACTTTATCGACTTTGTGCGCACCGTGTACGGCGAGGAGACGCTTGAGCAGAACCTGGCCTTTATTGCCGAGGCACTCGGCGGCAAGGGTACCTCGCGCGAGGTGATTCGTGCCTATTTCCTAAAGGATTTCTTTAAGGACCACTGTCAGACCTATAAGAAGCGCCCCATCTACTGGCTGTTCGACAGTGGCAAGAAGAATGGCTTCAAGTGCCTTGTTTACATGCATCGCTATCAGCCCGACCTGTTGGCTCGCATCCGCACCGACTATGTGCATGAGCAGCAGGAGCGCTACCGTGCCCAGATCGGCTATGCCAACGATGCCCTTGCCAGTGCCGAGCGCGGCGAGCGCGTGCGTTTGGATAAGCGCGTCAAAAAGCTCAACGACCAGCTCAAAGAGACCATTGTCTATGAAGAGAAACTGCACCACTTGGCAGACCAGATGATCAAGATCGACCTGGATGACGGCGTCAAGGTCAACTACGCCAAGTTTCAGGATGTGCTGGCAAAGATTAAGTAACTGCAAATACGGTAAGGATATTCATGCCCAAGATCGATGTAGAAGAACAGCTCAAGCTGCGTTTTTTGCAGCCGTTGCCCGCATGTATGCTGCGCCGTGTGGTGATTTGGCACGATGCGGACGGCGAGTTTGCTCCTGAGTTTGAGCGATTGGCTGCCGAGGGTTTCGACGGCGCGGGGGCCGATGACGGCGTTATGCCCGCTCACGGTGACTTTGAGCGCCCAGTGCGCTTTGTTGAGGCCTGCGAGGGCCACATGTTTGCCGTTAAGAAGCTCATCAACCGCGATGACCTTGCGAGCGATATCTTGCTGTATCGCCGTTGCCCGCGCGGCAGGCTTGAGGGTGATTGGCTTGCCGATGTTGAGCTGTATGCAGATCAGTTCCAGGCTGACTATCTTTCGCTTTTGGCCGATCAGCTGGGCATCGAGAATATCGACGCCGTGCGCGAGAGCCTGCGCGAGCACAAGACGTTCTTTGATGCCAAGACCCGTTGCGCTAAGTTTGCCGCGTGTGTTCCGCATGCCTCGGGCGCATCCGATATCGAACTCGGCACCCTTACGGTGATTTTTGGCGGTAAAGAGCTTGGCGACGCGCGCCCCGCGTTTGTGCTGCGCGGCTGTATGACCACGCTGCTGCACGAGGGCCCCGAAGCGCTGGCCGAGTTGGTGGACAAGTACTGCGTGCGCGATGTCCTCTCTGCCTTCATTGTACGTTGCTATGGGTTTGAGGGGCCGCTGTATGAGCGTGATTCGCTGCTTGCGCTGGCATCCCATATGCTCATCACGGCGTCATCCACCGCGCTTCCCGAGGGAGCGCTCAAGGGACTCGAAAGCTATGTGGCTCCCGCCTACGGACCCTATTGCCTTGAGGCAGTGCGTACGTGGGACCAGACTGCTGATGCTCAGGCGTCGAGCGAGGATTTATTTGAGATCTGCCGTTTGGTGGAGGATGCTCGCGGGCTCTTTGCGCGGTTTGAGGCTCTGCCGATCGATGTGCTAGCCTCGCTTGATGTGTTCCCGTGCGTCAATGAGGCCGTGCTCTCGCAGCTGTTCAGCTCGTTTGCTCAGGGTGCGGACCGTGTTGAGGACGCGCGCACTTTTGCGTCGCGTCGCTGCGACCTGAGCTGGTACCGCCGTGTCAAGAGCTACTTTGACCTGCTTGTCGCTGTGGCCGATATGTGTGCGTTTAGGCAGGCGCATGCGGGCGGGTTCCATCTGGCGCAGCCCCAGCAGGTGTGGGATGCCTACACGTCCGATTGGTATGCCATGGACGCTGCCTATCGCCATGTGTGCACCGCGTATCTGCGGGCGCGTTCCGTCGAGTGCGATGTGCTCGAGGAGCCTGCCCGAGCTGTGGTGGACTGGGCGGAGAATCTTTACAGTAACTGGTTCTTGGCCGATGCCAATGCCTGCTGGACATCGGCTGCGCAAGGGGAGTGGGCCGATTGCGGCTACATCGAGGGTCCCGAACGGCAGGATGAGTTCTACTGGCACGTGCTGCCCACCTTTGTGGGCTCTGCCAAAACGACGATCGTCATCGTGAGCGATGCGCTGCGCTATGAGGTTGGCCGCGATGTTGCGACGCTGCTCGAGCGCGAGCGCGGCGGCAACGTCAAGGTCTCTAGCATGCAGGCGGTCTTTCCCTCCATTACCGAGGTGGGTATGCCCGCGCTGATGCCGCACCAAGCGCTTAAACTTGCAGCGGATGGCTCGTTTGTGCTGGCTGACGGCATGCCCACTGCGACGACTCCGCAGCGCGAGGCCGTGCTTACCCACGTTGAGCCCACGGCCCGCGCTTTGCGCTCGAGCACATACCTCAACATGGCAGGAACCGAGCGCAAGGCGCTGCTCAAAGACTCCAAGCTCGTTTATCTCTACCACAACAAGATCGATGCCACGGGCGAGAAGGCCGCTACGCAGGATGACGTTTTCGATGCCTGCGCGGATACCGTGGAGGAACTTGCCGCGTTGGCGCGGCGCGTGTGCACCGACGCCCCGGGCGCGCGTGTTGTTATAACGGCGGATCACGGCTTTATCTACACACGTCGGGAGCTCAACGAGTGCCAGATGCTCGGCAAGCCAGACCTTCCCTTCCTTGACGCTCCCGTCATGCACGGCAAGCGTCATCTTGTGGTGCCCAACGAGGCCGTGGCTAGGCTTTCGGACGAGGCACGCGGGGTGTTTGTTAATGTTGACATGGGACGTTTGGGTGCCGGCTTTGAGGGGTTTGCCCCGCGCGAGAACGTGCACTTTAAGCGTCCCGGCGGCACTAACAACTACGTACACGGCGGCATGAGCCTGCAGGAGCTTTGCGTGCCCGTTATCGGATTTTGGCGTGCGCGCTCGGGTTCCAAGGACTTTGTCGATACGCGCGCGGCGACGCTGCGCGTACTGAGTGAGGGGCGTCGAGTGACCAACTCGCTCTTCTCGGTCAACTTGATCCAGGAAGAACCCGCCCAAGGCAAGGTCTTGCCGTGCGAGTACGAGCTGGTGTTTACCGATGCAAGCGGCAACGAGGTGAGCGATACGGTTAAGGCGCATGCCAACAAGACTTCTGTTAACTCGCAGGAGCGCGTTGTGCATGCCAAGTTTGCGTTGCGTGCGGCGGATGGATTCTCGGCCAAGGGTCCGTACTATCTGGTCTGCCGTGAGCGCGAGACGGGCAAGATCGTTTGGCGCGAGACGTACACCATCGCTGTTTCGTTTGCCCCTGTTGCTGACTTTGGTTTTTAGGAGTGTGCCCTATGTTTGATAGTCACGACGACGATCTGTGGGAAGTTCCCTCGATTGATGTGAATGTGCCGGTGGAGGCTGTGCCCGCGGTGGAGGCTGTGCCTGTCCCAGAGGCCGTGGCTGCTGCGCCCGTCGAGGCTGTGGCGCCTGCCGAGGACGAGCCCTCGACCGATGACTATGTCCAGGCCGTGGCCGAGGCTCCCGAGGACGACGGTTACGACATGGATGGACTGGACGGCAAGCTGCTCGAGCACTTTGGTGGCAAAATCGTGCGCAAGGACCTCACGGCCCTTATGAAGCGTGGTGCCAACGTGCCCACCTTTGTGCTGGAGTACCTGCTGGGCATGTACTGCTCAACCGATGACGAGGACGCCGTGGCGGAGGGCCTGGAGCGCATCCGCAAGATCCTCACCGATAACTACGTGCGTCCCGACGAGTCCGAGCGCATCAAGTCCAAGATTCGCGAGCTGGGTCGCTTTACCATTATCGATAAGGTGACGGCCAAGCTCGACGAATACAAAGACATCTACGTGGCGTCGTTTGCCAATCTGACTATTGAGCCGTTTGTGATGCCGGCCGAGTACGTGCGTGACTATTCCAAGATTCTCCAGGGTGGTATTTGGTGCATTATGAGCATCGAGTACCGTCATCCCATGGAAGAGGAAGACGAGTTTGGCATGGAGGTCTTTGGCGACGATGCGCCGCGCCGCTCCAAGGCCAAGCGCAAAAAGCGCGGGCCCGAGGACTCTCCGTTTAGCGTGGCGTCGCTCACGCCTATCCAGATGCCCAACCTGGACCTGGAGGCCATGATCGACGAGCGCCAGTATTTCTCGCGCGACGAGTGGCTCAACATGCTGCTGCGCTCTGCCGGCTATGAGCCCAGCGAGCTTTCGGAGAAGGAGCGCCTGCACTTTATCGAGCGTATGGTGCCGCTGATCGAGCGCAACTACAACCTGTGCGAGCTTGGCCCCCGTGGCACCGGCAAGAGCCATATCTACAAAGAGGTTTCGCCCTACGCCATCTTGCTTTCGGGCGGGCAGACCACCACGGCCAACCTGTTCGGCCGTATGAACTCCATGCGCGCCGATCGCGTGGGCCTGGTGGGCCATTGGGATTGCGTGACGTTTGACGAGGTCGCCGGCATGCGCTTTAAGGACACCAACGCCGTGCAGATCATGAAGGACTATATGGCGAGTGGCAGCTATGCGCGTGGCCGCGACCAGATCAATGCCGATGCCTCCATGGTCTTTGAGGGCAACATCAACGACACCGTGCAAAACGTTCTTAAGACCACGCACCTGTTTGACCCGTTCCCGCCGGAGTTTAACAACGATTCGGCCTTCTTCGACCGTATCCACTATTACCTGCCGGGCTGGGAGATTCCCAAGATGCGCTCGAGCCTGCTGACCGGGCATTACGGCTTGATCACCGACTGCCTGTCGGAGTTTTGCAAGGAGATGCGCCGCAAGGACTTTACGCATCATATCGACCGTTATTTCCGCTTTAACAGCGACTTTAACAAGCGTGACGAGATTGCCGTGCGCAAGTCCTTTAGCGGCCTCGCCAAGCTGCTGTTCCCCGACGAGGCTATGGACAAGGACGACGTTCGTTGGCTGCTGGACTACGCCATCGAGGGCCGTCGCCGCGTAAAGGAGCAGCTCAAGATTATGGCGGGCGTCGAGTTTATCGACGTCAACCTGGGCTATATGGATGCCGACAACCCGCAGGACGTGCATGTGGTACGCGTGCCCGAGCAGAGCGAGGACACGCTGATTCCCGACGGGCCGCTGCTGTCCGGTCACGTGTTTGGCGTGGGCAGGTCGCAGGGCGGCGAGGTTGCCGTGTACAAGCTGGAGAACAAGGCCGTTGCCGGCGAGTGCAAGTTTAAGCACGAGGGCGTGGCCTTTAACAAGCCGGTGCGCGATACGCTGGAGGCCGCGTTCGACAACTTTGTGAACCTGGCGAACCGTGTGGCGCCGGGCATGCACATTGGCTCCAAGGATTATCTACTGTTCTATAACGACCTGCAGAGCAAGGGCCTGTCCGAGGAAGTTTCGCTTGCCGAGTTTGTGGGCCTGTGCTCCGCGGCGTGCAACCGCCCAGTGATGCCTGCGCTGGCCGTTCCGGGAATCTTGCGCATGTCGGGCTCTATGGATGAGATCCGCGGGCTCGAGGACATCATGCGCGTGGCCAAAAACGCCGGCGCCAAGCGCGTGATATTGCCGCTGAGCGCCATCGCGGGCCTGCAGAGCGTGTCGTCCGAGATTATCTCGGGACTGAGCCCGGTGTTCTACATGGATGGCGACCCGGTCGACGCCGCGAAGAAGGCGCTGGATCTGTAGGGGTGCGGGCGTGCGGGCTTGCGTACGCGTGGGCCCGCGAGCGTGTTGGCGTGTTCGGGTAAGGAGGCCTGCCATGGCAGACGAGCGTTCTGTTGGTGAGCTGCTCGACGAGCTGTTTGGCTTTGAGTCGGTGGCCAAGCGGCAGACGGCGCTTGAGCAGTACGATCGCGGGGAGTTGGTGCGCAATGCGCGCTCCCGCGAGCTGCTGGGCGTGCTTAGGGGCGTCGAGGCTGCCGAGCACGCTGCGCGCGAGTCTGCCGTGCGGGCTGTTGACGGGTATGTTCGCCGTGTTGAGGGCGCTGCGCTTGCACGCGCTCGTAAGCAGGCAGGTGTTGTGGGCCCGCTGCAGATGGAGCGCCGCTATGCTGCCTTTTTGCGCATGGAGGACAAGGCCGAGCTGTTGACCCGTCTGGAGCAGACACTTGCGTTTATCGAGGTAAAGCTGCGCGCCAATACGGCGGACAGGGTTCGTGCGGCATACGATGCCGCGGAGGCTTTGGTGTTGCGGGGCGTGGCGCGCCTGAGTGACGTGCGCGTTGTGGATGCCGTGCCCCTGGATGCCGATCTGCTATGCACGCAGTTGGAGCAACTGCGTTGCGCCGCCGACGCAACGGACCTTGCCGGCATGATTACGGCGACGTTTGAGTCCGAGCTGAGCGCGACCGGACCGCAGGGTGTTGACGAGCTTGCTGGTGGTGTTGCCGGCGACGTAGCACTGAAGCGCGAGCTGACTAACGTGCGCGGCGCTGCGCAGCGAGCGCGCTTGGCAGCCCAAGCGTACCGGGCCGAACGCGCTGCCCGCGTTGCAGGGAGCACGGTGGAGCCGGTATCGTTGCCGGGGCTTGTTTGCATTACGTGCGAGACGGGGCGCGATGCCGGGGAGCTTGCCGAGTTGCTCGCTCAGGTTAAGAAGTCGTTTGAGACCTATAGGCGCGTTGTTGCCGACGGTGGGTTGTTCCGTTCCTTTGGCGCTGGTTCGCTGCACGGGATTTGCCGCGGCAGTAGTTATTTCGACTACGATGATCGGTTTGACGAAGACGTGTTGGTGGGTGAGTACGATGGTGTTACCAGGCATAATGTTCGGCGCGAGGTTGCGATTCCCGAGCTTGTGGACGAGGCTTCGGCCGACGGCGGCGACTCTCTCGAAGTTGCCGTGGCGCGCATGCGCGAGTTTAACGGACGGCGCTATGATGGAGTGCTGGACGAGGATCCTGCGCGCCATGTGAATGCGTTTTGGTATGGACTCAAAAAGCTCAGCCAGTATTGCGAGGCCGCTGTGCGTGTGGATGAGCGCGCTTGGGATTGCTTTATCGATAAGGTTCAGTTTGCCTATGACGAGCCCGCGGGGCGCTTGGCCACGCAGATGGACGACAAACAGGTTGCGGCTTTCGTTGCAGCCGTGAATGTGCTCGGCGCTGCTGAGTAGGGGCCTGATCCGGTAGGGGGTTTCACCATGAAGATCGATGTTGATGTTGACCAGCTGCGCGAGAGTTTACTCGACCGTGCGGGGAGTGCAGCCGGCGTGGGCTTTCCAGTCGCTATGCTCGACGTAATGGATATCGAGGACGAGTCGCCCCAAGAGCTCCTAGCCCGAGCCGAACGCGAAGGCCTCGACCTCCGCGATTTTGCCGTTGACGATGACTAGGAATGTGACAAGGGTAGCTAATTTGGGACGGGCGTCTGCACCCACAGCTGCTCAAAATGCACGATAAGCCGTCGCAATGGAGTCTAATGAGTTCGCGACAGTTCTATTTTGACTGCACGCTGGCTAAGTGAGTAGGCTTTATTGCAAATCCTGAGCACACGACAAATTCGCTTCAACAAACCCGCAGGTCACAGAGTTGTGCTTTGGTGACGTGGTCGGCGATTCGGCAAAAGTCTACTCACTTAGTTTTGCGAGACGCAAATTGCCCGCAATGTAGCTAATTTGGGACGGGGGTCTTTTAGCTACCTGTACCTCCCCTAGAGGCTAGGTAGGAATTGCGGCAACGTTACGCATAAAAAATGCCGGGGGGATCCCCCGGCCCTTGACTGCCCTCCATAAAGGAACGCAATCCATTTATACCATGGTTGCGATAAGAACGGCTGGCTCACTCGATTCTCTTTTTCCTCAGCTTCTTGACGAAGTTCTTTTTGAATGGGGCAATCGAGCCGAAGAATTCCGTGTCTGTTTTGGTCGCTGTCCCATTCTGGAATTTAAGGAGCGTGAGCTCAATTCCGCAAATATAGTCGGCGACCTGGGAGAGTCGGTATGTCTTGGGCGAAGCGTCGCGATATACCGTGGCCTTTTGGGAAATGGCCTTCTCGATAGCACCATGAAGTGCTCGCGTTACAACGCTTTGGCCTCCGTCGTAGTAGATGTTAACGTGGTCAAAGCTCTGTATATACGCCAAGTGATCTCTGAGAAATATTGTTACGTCGCGCTCGCGACAACTGCAGCAGATGGAACAAATCTTATCGTAGATGAAGGGCTGATAGGTGATGGGGGAGCGGTCTACAAACTGGCGGAATAGGCTGAGCTGTTTCTTTCTGTTGCGAATGTTGACCCATTGATAATCATCGTGACCAGTGAGAAGAGGCCCAAAATGAAATGGCATAATATCGAGCTCGCAGTCTTTAACGTTGCGCTCGTATGCGGCGATATTTGCATTTAGCTCTATTGCCTGCTCATGAAAAACAAGGGTAACGATGTAGTAGCGAGATACGGGACCCGCGTCACCAGATTCGTCGATAAAGATCGACAGTTCCGTCATGAGGTGACCTCCAATTACGCAAAAAAATGCCGGGGGGAAGCCCCCGGCTCTTGGAGGTCCCTCTATTCGAGGGTACCAACCCTTTTATACCACGAGACGAGGAGTCTATTCAAGTAGAAATTATAATAAGCAAACACATGTTCGTCAATCTACCTGCGGGTATAGGAATACAAGGAGGGGCTGGGGTAGCTGTGCCTCTGGCCCCTATGACGCCAGCGTGGCGATGACGGCTTCGTCGCCGGCGTATATTAGGGTGTTGCCATCGGGGATGATCGTTTGGCCTTCGCGCTTGAGCATCACCACGATAAACGGGTGCTTGCCCTGCGGCACGTCGCGCAGGCGCTGACCGGCCAGGCGACCGTGGGGCGTCACGGTGACCTCGCGCAGCGTAACCTCGGCACGTTCTTCAAACGTTGGCGCGGCCATAACCAGAAGGTCGCCTTCTTCAATTACGGTGTCGCCGTTGGGCAGCACGGGGTGTGCGCCGTCACGCAGCACCAGGACCACGAGCATGTCCGTCGCACTGCCAATATCCGCAAGCGAGCGACCGGCAAACGGATGGCCCGCGCCCACCTTGAGCTTGACGAACGACATGCCGTTTTCGTCGCGGTAATCGTTAAAGGTGCGGCGCACATCGCCTGCTGCATCGATCATGTCGAGCTTCTTCGCCACCGCCGGTAGCAGCGATCCCTGCACCACAATGCTTGACACGGCAATCACAAACACCAGGTCAAACAGGTCGTGACCACCGGGAACACCGGTTACCACGGCAAAGAGACTAAATACGACCGAAGCCGCGCCGCGCAGACCCGCCCAGCTTACGAGCGCAACCTGGCGAGGGTTGGTCTTAAAGGGCACCAGCAGCAGGCCCACGGCGATGGGGCGGCTCACGAAGAGCATAAACGCCATGAGCGCCAGGCCGGGTAGCAGCATTTGCGGCAGGCGCGCGGGCGTGACGAGTAGGCCCAGCAAAAAGAAGATGGTCATCTCGGCCATCTCGGTGAGGGTGTCAAAGAAGTGCGCCAGCTCGACCTTGCCGGTGATGTCGCTCGCGCCCAGCACAATGCCGGCCAGGTACACGGCCAAAAAGCCGTTGCCGCCCAGGTAGCTCGGCAGCGCGTAGGCGACGATTGCCACGGCGAACAAAAAGATGGTCTGCGCGCCCTCGGCTGTTGCGCGTGCGCGTTCAATCAGGTGGCCCGCCGCCCAGCCGATGGCAAGGCCCAGGCCCACGCCCAGGATAATCTGCTTGGCCAGCAGTGTGGGAATGTTGATGTCGCCGCCGGCTGCGAGTGTGGCGAGCACGGCGGTGAGCATGTAGGCGACGGGGTCGTTGGAGCCCGATTCGACCTCGAGCAGCGAGTCGGTGCCGCCCCTCAGCGAAAGGCTGTGCTCGCGCAGAACGCTAAAGACGCTGGCCGCGTCGGTGGACGCCACAACCGATCCCAGCAGCAGGCCGCCGATCCAGTCGAAGCCCAGTACAAAGTGCGCGAACACGCCGGTAATGCCGGCAGTGATGACGACGCCGAGCGTGCTCAGCAGCACCGCCGGCGCGGCGACGGGCTTGGCGCGGTCTATGTTGGTGTTAAAGCCGCCGTAGAACATGATGAACAATAGCGCCGTGCTGCAGACGGTTTCGGTGAGTGCGTAGTCGCTAAAGTCGATATGCGCCGGGCCGTTGACGCCCAACAGCATGCCGAGCGCGATAAAGATAAGCAGGGTGGGGAAGGGGAGTTTTTTGCCGACGGGCTTGATGGTCAGGCACAGAATAATAACGAGGCCGATAAAGAGAAGGATCTGGTTCATGGATGGTGTCCGCTCCTGGGTGGTTGGCGTGGCACGGTCAGTTGTCTGCGGTTATTTGTACCCAAAGATGGTGGGTTTATGGGGTTGGATTGCGGGCGTGCGCGATATCGTCATAGACGGCTGCCGTCTTTGCCTCTGCTCGGAAACCCTTTCCAGCTTTATTGCAACGGAGTACAATGGGTAACGTTTAAGTTCAACTTGAAGTTTTAGTTGCGGTTCCGGGCTTCGGTCGCAAGGTAGGGAAAGGCGTTCCATGGCGATCTATGCGACATCTGATGCTCACGGACACGTGCATGCGCTTGACGAGGCCCTGTCTAAGATCTCGTTGACGTCCGACGACACGCTGTACGTGCTGGGCGACATGATCGATCGCGGGCCCGATCCGGTCGGCGTTATTAAGCTCGTGCGCTCGCTGCCTAACGCCCGCGTTCTCAAGGGTAATCACGAGCAGATCATGCTCGATGCCATCATTAGCCAGGATCCGCTCGATGCCGAGACCTGGGATATCAACGGTGGCTGGACGACGCGCGAGCAGCTCAACGACATGGAATTTGACGCATACGAGGAGCTCGTGCGATGGATGGCCGCGCTGCCGCTCTACGCGGTGGCCGAGACCGAGGAGCGCCCGTATCTGCTGGTACATGCTGGAATCGAGATGAAGGCGGCGCGCGCGTTTTTGCTTGAGCATGGCGTCGATTGTGCCGATGGCGTTGGAGCGGTGGGTGCCGATCGCGAGCTGCTGCAGCAGATGCTCGCGGTGCAGTCGGCCGATGACCTGCTGTGGATTCGTCACGGCTATTGGGATGCGCCGACCGGGCTGCTTTCTGCCGAGGGCAAGGGCCCGGTCGTGGTTAGCGGTCACACGCCCACGGTATCGCTTGGGCGCTATTGCGAGGTCGGTGGTCTGGCGGGGCTCGATGAGGAGTCGGGCCGCGGGCAGATCGTGCGCCTGGGTGGCGAGGATACCGCCGGCGTGCCCGATCGCATCGATATCGACTGCGCCGCCGCCACCGGCTCCGAGTTCGGCCGCGTCGGGATCCTGCGGCTCGATGATGGGGCGGAGTTCTACGCGAACATTCGCCCCGGGGAATAACTTTGTTCCGCCGTTCTACCGAACGGCGGCCACGTTGATGCTGCGCAGCCCCGAAGCACCCCATCTTGTCGCTCAAACCGTCGTTCGCGTACGGAAGTACGCGTCGCTCCTCTTTCGCGCCAACCTGGGGCACTTTGAGACTGCTCGCTGTCGGTGCCAAAACATCGACGTTTCTTTTCTTCAAATTGATTCGAATTAGGCGCCGTACGGGTTGCGGTCGCGTTCTATGCGCTGGCGAATGTGGGCGTATTCGACAATCAACAGCACCAGGAGTAGGGCCATGATGGCTAGGTAGCTCACCACAGCGCCCATCAGACCCAGCAGCTTAATCAGGATCACCGGCAGCACCACGCTTACGGCGAAGCAGATCAGGTAGATCTTGGTGACGTCTCCAGCGTGGCGCAGCACCGTGATGATGGCGTAGATAAAGTCGATGGCCGCGGTGACGCCGCCGGCGACGACCATCAGCAGCGCCAGCGTACGGTAGCGTTCAAAGCTGAGGCCGTACATAAAGCTCATGAGGGAAATACCGGGACCTGCCATAAATGCGGCGCACATGCCGGTGATGACCACGATCAGCGCCATAACGGCAACAATAATCAGGTCAAAGCGACGACGCTTGCGAGGATTAGCCCAAATGCTCGACAAGCGCAGGAGCTGCGGTTTATAGATAAATCCAATGCTCAGCAAAATAGCCTGCGCCGGAAAGAACAGGGCATTAAAGTACAGCTGATATTTGTATGCCAGCGTGCCTTCCATCACAAACTTGGGCATGCTCTCGATAAGGTTGAACAAGAACAGTGCACCAAAGAGTGGAGCGCACTGGACAAACAGGTGGCCGACCTCGCGAAGGCTCACGCGGCGCGATTTTTCGGTCTCGAGCAGGGCGAGCGGCGCGGTGACCAGCACGAGCGAGGCGATCGCGGCGATGCCCATGGCCATGGCCGCGATGGGCATGCTGCGCGTGAGGAACAGCGCCACGCTGAAGACCGCGATGACGCCGACGGAGCGTAGCGTTTGGCTCATTCCAGCCAAGTAGAGTTTGTCGGCCTGCTGCAGGCGGCCTTCGTACACGTCGGCGACGCCGTCGATGACCTTATACAGGTAGACGCCCAGGCCGATCGTCGCCATCTGCGCGTCATAGCCGCGGGCGCTGCTGTACATGAGGCCGCAGCCTAGGGCGAGCGCTCCACAAAGCCAGCGGTTGAGCTGGTAGGAGGCAAAGGACGTCTTTTCGTCGATGTCCGAGACCTGGAAATTGCGCACGCCGTAGTTGCACGCGATCATGATGAGCGTGCCGGTGACAAAGGCGATGGAGAATTTGCCTGCTTCTTCGGCGCCCACGAGCTGCGTAGACACGATGGTGAGCAGCGGAAATGCCAAGCCCCACACGGCGGTGCCGAGGGTGTTCCAAAGATAGTCGCGACTGGTGGCGTGCTCCTCGTATTCCGCTTCCTGCATGGAGAAGCCGCCGCCGTAGACGGCACCGAGCAGACGGTTCCACCAAGCGTTGACCATGCGGCGGATGGGGCCGGGCTGGCGATCGCGCTCGCGGCGACGGCGTGTAGCCTGGCTGCTGTCGGGACCGCCGGCGTTACGCTGGCTTAGCTCTTGGATTCGTGCGAGCTCCTCGGCGGTGTGCGATGCGGGGAACAGGCCGTTCTCGATGCGTCCGCCCTGCCCGTGCGCCCCGCCCGATACGGTGGGGTCGGTGACGCCGTTGCGGCGGGCGATGGTGCGTCGGATGCTATCGAGGGGCGTGATGCTCAAGGCGATTCCTTTCTATTGCTGCGCTCTAGTATAGCCGCGGTGGTATCGATTCGTGTTTTTGAACAGGTTGTTCAATATATTCGGCAGGCGGCAGCAATTTGTCGGTAAGCGTGCGGTATTCTGTTGAAGTTTTATGACCCCCCGATGCCGCCCTCGCGGTACCAAGGAGCTTCTACCTATGGACGTCGCCGCATTCTTACTGGCTCTTGTGCCGATTATTTGGCTGGTCGTGATGCTGCTGTGCTTTAAATGGCCAGCTTGGAAGGCCGCTATCGGATCGTTTGTCCTTTCGTGCGTGCTTGCCTTCGCATGGTGGCACCTGCCGGCAGCGCAGATCGCGACCGCCTCGCTTGAAGGCTTTTTGATGGCTCTGTGGCCCATCGTCCTGGTGATCATCGCCGCGGTATTCACGTATAACCTGTGCGTTCGCACGGGCGCCATGGACGTGATCGGCAGCATGATCACCTCCATCAGCAGCGACCGCCGTCTGCTGGCGCTGCTCGTGGCCTGGTGCTTCGGTGGTTTTATGGAGGGCATGGCCGGTTTTGGCACTGCCGTTGCCATTCCTGCCGGCATGCTCGCGGGCCTGGGTTTTGAGGCCGTGCCCGCCGTGCTCATCTGCCTGCTGGCCAACGGCGTACCCACACCCTACGGCTCCATCGGCATCCCCACGGTGTCCGTTGCCGACTTGGTGGGTCTGGATTCCCTGCACCTGGCGACCGTTCAGCTGGTGCAGTTGGCGCCTTTCTTTGTGATGATGCCGCTGTTTATCGTACTGGTTGCTGGTCGTGTTGCCGATGACCAGGGCAACGTTGCAGGCGTTGCCGAGCGCCTACGTGGCGCGGCGGGCATCGCCGTGCTCTCCGGCGTGTCCTTTGCCGGTGCGGCTCTGGTCGTTGCTAGGTTTGTGGGTCCCGAGCTTGCCGTCGTCGTCGGTTCTATCGTTTCGCTCGGGCTGACAGCTGCGCTTGCTATGCGTGCCGAGAAGTCGGGGCATCTGGACGCACGCTTTCACATGAATATCGAGGCCGGCGAACAGCTCACCGCTAAGTCGGCGCTTTCTGCCTGGTCGTGCTTCATCCTGATTTTTGTGCTGCTGTTGGGTACCTCCAACCTGGTGCCCGTCGTGCACGCCGCGCTCGCGCCGTTTGCGAGTCACGTGCAGGTGTATTGCGGCGAGAACCCCGGCACGCTTACGTTTTCGTGGATCAACACGCCGGGTGTTTGGATTTTCCTGGCTGCGTTTGTCGGCGGTGCCATTCAGGGCGCTTCGCCGCGCTTGATGGGTGAGGTGCTGGCCGCGACCGTCAAGCAGATGATGCCGACAGTCATTACCATGCTTTCGGTGCTGGGTTGCGCCAAGGTGATGGGCTATGCGGGCATGATTTCTTCGATCAGCGCGTTTTGCATTGCGGTCGCTGGCGGCCTGTACCCGATTCTGGCTCCGTGGATCGGCGCCGTCGGTGCGTTCGTGACCGGTTCGGGCACGTCCTCAGGCATGCTGTTTGGCCCCATCCAGAGCCAGGCTGCTACAGCGCTGGGTGTGAGCGACTACTGGATGGTCGCGCTGAATGCGCTTGGCGTTGCTGCCGGTAAGATGATTTCGCCGCAGACGCTCGCGATCGGTCTTGCCGCCGTGCATGTACGCGGTAAGGACGCCGAGCTTCTGGGCGCCATCCTGCCCTACGCCGCCGGCATGCTGGTCCTCATGAGCATCATCGCCATGCTCGGTCAAGGGCTGCCGCTGTAGTTGGCACTTAGGGACGCTCTTTTTGTGCCGGCACTTTGGGAACGTCCCTAAGTGCCGGCATCCGGGGACGCTCCTTGGTTGTTGCCTGTTCAAGAGTGTCCCCAACGATTAGTCGTTTAAAAACGTCCCCAATGACTAGGCCGCTTGCCTGCGATTTTTGACCGTTGGGCGGGCTTGCCGCCCTTGCCGCAAAAACGTTTTTGCATATCGGGTACAACGGACTTTACGTGAGTAAAGTGCGCGTCGCGTCCACGTGTCGCGTTTTTAAAGGAGGCCCCATGCCCGGTGTTACCCCTGCAGATGTTTTGTCCAACTTTGGTATTACGCTGGTCGAAGATCCCGCCGAGAATCAGCCCCGCCTGCTGGTCGATCTACCCGCCGCGGAGCTCGTCGAGCACGCTATCCGCCGCGAAGAAGGCCGCATGGCATCCAACGGCGCGCTGGTGATCGAGACAGGGGAGCGTACCGGCCGTTCCCCCAATGACCGCTTTATCGTCGACACCCCCGATGTCCACGACAAGATTGCCTGGGGCGCCGTCAACCGCCCGCTGTCCGTCGAGAGCCATGAGGCCATCAAGGCCGGCATCGTCGACTATCTCAACGAGCGCGACGTGTTCGTTACCCGTGGCATGGCAGGCGCCGACCGCAACCACACGCGTCGACTGCTCGTTGCCTGCGAGCGTGCCAGCCAGGCACTCTTTATTAAGCAGATGCTCGCCCGCCCGCTCGCCCGCGAAATCGCGCGCACCGGCGAGCCCGACTTCTGCGTACTCGCAGCGCCCGGCTACCAGTGCGATCCTGCCATTAAGGGCCTCAACTCCAGCGCCGCCGTGGTCATCAACTTCCAGGAACGCGTGATTCTGGTCGCCGGCACCGGCTACTCCGGTGAGATCAAAAAGTCGATCTTCAGCGTCATGAACTACCTGCTGCCCGTCGAGGACGACGTGCTGCCCATGCACTGCTCGGCCAGTATGGATCCCGTCACGCACGAGACCGCGGTGTTCTTTGGCCTGTCGGGCACCGGCAAGACCACGCTTTCGGCCAACCCCACGCGGCTGCTGATCGGCGACGACGAGCACGGTTGGTCCGACATGGGCATCTTCAACATCGAGGGTGGCTGCTACGCCAAATGCGAGGGCCTGGACGCGTTCCACGAGCCTGAGATCTTCAACGCCGTCCGCTTTGGCGCGATCTGCGAAAACGTGGTGCTCGACGAGAGCCGCAAGCCCAACTACGATGACGTCTCGGTCACGCACAACACGCGCGTGGCCTACCCTGTGGAGCACATTCCCAACGCGTGGACCAAGGGCATGGGCACCACTCCGAGCGTCGTGCTGTTTTTGACCTGCGACGCCTTTGGCGTGCTGCCGCCCATCTCGCGCCTGACGGCCGACGCCGCCATGTATCACTTTGTGACGGGCTTTACGGCCAAGATCCCCGGCACCGAGGTCGGCGTCACCGAGCCCACGCCCACGTTCTCTTCGCTGTTTGGCGAGCCGTTTATGCCGCTCGACCCCATGGTCTATGCCAAGATGCTCGGTGAGCGCATCGCCGACGGCCGCACGCGTGTGTACCTGGTCAACACCGGCTGGATTGGCGGCGGCTACGGCGTGGGCCATCGCATCGAGCTTGCCTACACGCGCGCCCTGGTGGCCCGCGCCCTCGACGGTACCATCGAGGACAGCGAATTCGTGCATGACGATATCTTTAACGTTGACATTCCCACCACGTGCCACGGCGTGCCCGACGGCATCCTGGTGCCGCGCCAGTACTGGCAGAGCACCGCGCGCTACGACGAGGCGGCGCACAACTTGGCCGTGATGTTCGAGGAGAACTTCGAGAAGAAGTACTCGCACCTGCCCGAGTCCGTGAAGGCCGCCGGTCCGCACGCTCAGGTGCACGCCGACGCCCGTCATCGCGGCCGCGGCCTGCTGGGACTCCGACACTAGCGTCGCCGCGAGTCCATATCCGCCACAAAGGGGACAGGCACCTTTGTGGCGGTTTTGCTTGGGCGAATGACTCGGGTTACAATACGCCTGACATATCGCCCCCTTCTCCGGATGGGGGCAGCGTAAGCGCTCTTGTGGCGGCACCGTAGGACTTTGAAGGTGGCCGTCGTAAGAGCGCTTTTTGTTTAGGCACCCGGGCTCGGGCGCATGCTATGAAGGGAGAGCACATGAAGAGTTTCGTTGCCGAGGATTCGTTTTGGGAGCTATTTCCGCAGGCGGCTGTCGGTGTTGTGGTCGTAAAGGGCATGAAGCCCGCGGCTCAGATTCCTCAAGAGGACGTTGATGCGATTGCCGCGTTGCTCGACCGCGCCAATATCGATGCGGAGCGTCACCTGACGAGTGATACCATCAGCGAGAATGCGCCGGTTAAGGCATGGCGCGAGGCATATCGCCTATTCAAGACCAAGAAGGGCGCGCGTTGCTCAATTGAGAACCTGCTCAAGCGCGTGCTCAAAGGAAAGCCGGTGGGCCACATTACGCCCGCGGTGGACATCTACAACACGGTGTCGCTGTCCTACGCGCTGCCCGTAGGCGGCGAGGATTTGCACGCGATTGAGGGAGACCTTTGCCTGAAGGTGACCGACGGTGGCGATTCATTTCTGCCGCTTGGCGAGGAGACAGATGACCCGACGCTGCCCGGCGAGCTCGCCTACATCGATGATGCGGGCGCCGTGTGCCGCTGCTGGAACTGGCGCGACGGCGTTCGAACGGCCCTGTCCGACGATTCGACCGACGCGTTCCTGGCGATTGAGTGCGTGGAGCCCGAGCGAATGGAGGACTGCCAGGCCGCCATCGACCGTCTTGCCGATCTGCTCGAGCGGTATTTGGGGGCGACGGTTGTCGTTAAGACGCTTGTGACCCGCGACAATCCCTGTGTGGACCTGTAGCGGCGCCTAGAACCTATTGATGCCCAAAACCACCACAAAGGTACCTGTCCTTTGTGGTGGTTTTTATGTTGATGGGTCAACAAATAGGTCGTGCAGGGCTGGCGGCCGCTGGGTACGGTTAAGATGTTTACCCATAAGCATTATGCAAGCGAAAGGCGGTCGTCTCTCATGCAGCAGAACGACGAGACACGTTTCGAGGACTTTGTCGGACTGATCAGCGGGCTCTACAAGGAGATTCAGCGCATTAAGACATCCGAGGGCGCAAGGCTGGGCCTCAAGGGCTCCGACGTTATGTGCCTTTACTATCTTGAGCGCAGCAAGGACGGCCTGACTGGTGCTGACCTGGCTCGCATGGCAGGCGTGACCCGCGCCGCCGTCTCGCGTACGCTCGCGCATCTGGAGGAGGGCGGCTACGTCGAGGTCGACGATTCGGGCGATGCCGCCGTTAAGTATCGTGCTCCGGTGCGCCTGACCGCTCTGGGTGGCGAGAGCATGAGCGAGGCCGACCGCATCATCCACGAAGTGCTCGATACCACCGGTAAGGCTATGGGTGTGGAGCAGCGCGAGCAGATGTATGCGTCGCTGCGCACGATTCTCAACACCCTGCGCGAGCTGTAGGGCCGCCAAGGCTTTTGCTTCCAATTAACAACTGCATAGTCCTGTTTGAGTGCGTATACCGTGCCGGGGCCTTGCTGTCAAAATTCCCTGCGCGGGACCTGCGCAAGAAAGGATTCGCTATGTCCGTCCGCATTATTACCGATTCCGCAAGCGATATGTCGCCGGCCGAGCACCCGGCACTGGCCGTTTTGCCGCTGTCCGTCACCTTTGGCACCGATGTGTACATGGATGGCATCGATATCGATCACCAACGCTTTTACGAGATGCTCGTGGAGCGCGATGAGCTGCCCAAGACCGGCCAGGTCAACCCGTACGCGTTTTCGCAGGCGATTGCCAAGGTTCGTGAAGCCGGCGATGAGGCTGTGATTATTACCGTGGGCGATAAGCTATCAGGCACCAATCAGAGTGCCCGTACCGCACTTGCCGAGGCGCCAGGTGGCGACGTGTTCGTGGTAGACAGCAACAACGTCACCCTGGGCGAGCGCGTCCTGGTCGAGTATGCGCTGCGCTTGGTGGACGAGGGCCGCAGTGCATCTCAGATCGCGGCGGCTGTCGAGGCCGTGCGCGACCGTGTGGTGGTTATCGGCCTGCTCGAGACGCTGGAGTACCTGGTGCGCGGCGGTCGTCTGTCTGCTGCGGCCGGCGCCGTGGGCACGCTGCTCAACGTGAAGCCCGTGGTGGCTGTCGAGGACGGTCTGATCGTGCAGCTGGGCAAGGCGCGCGGTTCCAAGAACGGCCGCAACCTGCTGAACCAAAAGGTCGAAAAGGCGGGCGGCATCGACTTTTCCATGCCGCTGGCGCTCGGCTATACGGGTCTTTCGGATGCGGTGCTCAAGAAGTATATCGAGGACAGCGCGGCACTGTGGGCTGGTCACACCGAGGGCGAACTGCCCGTTCACACCATCGGCGCCACCATCGGAACCCACGTTGGCCCCGGCGCCGTGGCAGTAGCCTTCTTCCAGCCCGCCAACTAACCGACCTGCCATAAACCATCACAAAGGTGCCTGTCCCCTTTGTGATGGTTTATGCTTTTCCGGGTGGAAGGGAGCGAGCAATGGCGTCTGAGGGCTTTTTTGATCGGGTGTACGAGGTGGTCGAGCAGATCCCCGAGGGGATGGTCGCCACGTATGGTCAGGTGGCACTGCTTGCCGGTCGTCCACGAAGTGCGCGGTACGTGGGGTATGCCCTTCATAGTAATCCGCGCCCTGGCCAAATTCCCTGTCATCGCGTGGTGTTTGCCGACGGCCGTATCTGTGAGGGCTTTGCCTTTGGCGGCCCCGATGCTCAGCGCGAGCTCTTAATGGGGGAGGGCGTGACGTTTGCCGATCCCATGCATGTTGATCTGGCCGCCTGTCGTTGGCCTGCTGGACTCTAACAGCTCTGCCGTGGTCAAAGCCACCACAAAGGCGCCTGTCCCCTTTGTGGTGGCTTTCCGTTGCAGGTTTACCTGGGCTAACTTATGGAGAAGGTGTGTTGGGGTAGTTTGACGCTAGAAAGTAAGCCACGGTGAACTATATTGGTTTCAGCAACGGAGCAGGCAATAGGCGATGAAAAAGCCTGCCCTGTTGAGTTTGATTCGCATCCCTCCCCTCTGTGCGATTCAACGGTGTAC
>CAJMMX010000044.1 GCA_905214615.1 uncultured bacterium
CATGCGGGTGTAAAGGTCGTTATCCTCATCTAACACATAAGCGATACCGCCGCTCATACCAGCCGCAAAGTTTTTGCCGGTTTTACCTAAAACTACGACACGTCCGCCTGTCATATACTCACAGCCATGGTCTCCGACACCTTCTACGACTGCGGAAGCGCCTGAGTTACGCACGCAGAAACGCTCGCCTGCCACACCGCTGATGAATGCTTTTCCGCTCGTTGCACCATAAAGGGCTACGTTACCAATGATGATATTCTCGTCTTTTTTGTATTTTACACCTGCCGGGGCATAAACCACTAATT
This sequence comes from uncultured bacterium, assembly GCA_905214615.1. GTDB lineage: Bacteria > Actinomycetota > Coriobacteriia > Coriobacteriales > Coriobacteriaceae > Collinsella. The sequence goes on from CAJMMX010000044.1 coordinate 306, forward strand.
TACCACCGGAAAGTCCCTTGCCAAAGTAGTCGTTGGCGTCGCCGCACACGTTGAGCGTAATGCCGCGCGGCAGGAAGGCGCCAAAGCTCTGACCAGCCGAGCCGTCGCAATCGATAGTGATGGAGCCGGCGGGCAGGCCCTCGGGATGCGCCTTGGTCACCGCATTGCCCAAGATGGTGCCCACGCAACGGTTAACGTTGGCGATGTCGGCATGGAAGCGAATCGGGCGCAGGTGCGCGCGAGCGTCGGCCGTGTAGGGCACAAACAGCGTGGAGTCGAGCGTCTTGTCGAGCTCGCTGTCCGCAGCCATCTGCGGCAGGAAGTGACGGCCGTCGGCACCCGGGATGTGGGCACCAAACTCACAGGTCGCGCTCGCCAGCACGGGCGTCAGATCGAGCAGGTTGGCCTTACGGTTGCCCGGGACCTCAATCTGGCGCAAGCACTCGGGATGGCCGACCATCTCGTCGACGGTGCGGAAGCCCAGGCTCGCCATGACCTCGCGCAGCTGCTCGGCAACAAAGAGCATAAAGTGCTCGACGTGCTCGGGCTTACCGCGGAAGCCGTGACGCAGGCGGCAGTTTTGCGTCGCGATGCCGGCCGGGCAGGTGTCCTGCTGGCAGTCGCGCTGCATGAGGCAACCCATGGAGATGAGCGGCATGGTCGCAAAGCCAAACTCCTCGGCGCCCAGCAAGCAGGCGACGGCGACGTCGGTGCCGTCCATGAGCTTGCCGTCGGCCTCGAGCACCACGCGGGAGCGCAGGCCGTTTTGCAGCAGCGTCTGCTGGGCCTCGGCAAGACCGAGCTCCAGCGGCAGACCCGCGTGCCAGATCGAATCGCGAGCAGCGGCACCTGAGCCGCCGTTGTGGCCGCTGATCAAAATCTTGTCGGCAGCGCCCTTGGCAACGCCGGTGGCGATGGTGCCGACGCCGGCCTCGCTGACCAGCTTGACCGACACGCGCGCGCCGGGGTTGGCGTTCTTAAGGTCAAAGATGAGCTCGGCCAGGTCCTCGATAGAGTAGATGTCGTGGTGCGGCGGAGGCGAGATCAGGCCGATGCCGGGCGTGGACTGACGGACCTCGGCGATCCAGGGGTAGACCTTCTTGCCGGGTAGGTGGCCACCCTCGCCGGGCTTGGCGCCCTGGGCCATCTTGATCTGAATCTCGAAGGCGCTGCACAGGTAGCGGCTCGTCACGCCAAAGCGCGCGCTTGCCACCTGCTTGATGGCGGAGTTCTTTGAGTCACCGTTAGCCAGCGGGGTCTCGCGACGCGGGTCCTCGCCGCCCTCGCCCGAGTTGGAGCGTCCGTGCAGGCGATTCATGGCGATGGCCATGCACTCGTGCGCCTCTTTGCTGATGGAGCCGTACGACATGGCGCCGGTGTTAAAGCGGCGGACGATGTTGAGCGCGGGCTCCACCTCATCGAGCGAAACCGGCGTGCGTCCGCTGGCATTAAAGTCGAGCAGGTCGCGTAGGCGCACGGCACGGCCGGTGCGGTGCAGGCGGGCGCTGTACTCCTTAAAGGTGTCGTAGCTGTCCTCACGGCAGGCGGTCTGCAGCAGGTAGACGGTCTGAGGGTCAATCAGGTGATCCTCGCCACCGAGCGGGCGCCACTTGGTCAGACCCAGCGTGGGCAGCTGATCGGGAGCCGGGCTCTTAAGGATGGCGAGCGCGGCGTCATAGCGCTCGTTTTGCTCGCGTTCAACGTCCTCGACACCCATACCGCCCACACGGCTCACCGTGCCGGCAAAGTACGCGTTGACGAACTCCGGCGTAAAGCCCACGACCTCGAAGATCTGCGCCGAATGGTAGCTCTGCACCGTGGAGATGCCCATCTTGGACATGATGGAGACGATGCCGGCGGTCGCAGCCTTGTTGTAGTTGGCGATGCCCTGCTCGGCCGTCACGTCCAGGTCGCCGTATGCCGCCAGATCGCGGATGCACGCATGTGCGTTGTACGGATAGATGCCGCTCGCGGAGTAGCCCACCAGTGCCGCAAAGTCGTGCGGAGACACGGCGTCGCCGCACTCCACCACGATATCGGCAAAGGTGCGCACGCCGGCGCGGATCAGGTGGTTGTGCACGCAGCCCACGGCAAGCAGCGACGGCACGGGCACCTCGCCCGCTCCGGCGCGATCGCTCAGCACCACAATGTTCACGCCGTCGCGGACCGCAGCCTCGACGTCTTCGGCAAGCTGTTTGAGCGCAGTCTGCAGCGCGCCCTCGCCGGCATCGCGGCGGTAGACGGCACGGAAACGGCGGGTCTTAAAGCCAACACGGTCAATCGCGCAAATGCGGTCGAACTCCTCCTCGCTCAGCAGCGGGCGCTCCAGGCGCACCAGCTGGCAGGCCGTACGGGAGTCCTCGAGCAGGTTGCCGTGGTTGCCCAGGTAGAGCGTGGTCGAAGTCACCATATGCTCGCGCAGGGCATCGATCGGAGGATTCGTGACCTGAGCGATCAGCTGATAGAAGTAGTCAAAGAACGAACGCGTCTTCTTGGACAGGCAGGCCAGCGGCGCGTCGATGCCCATCGAGGCGAGCGGGGCCTTGCCCTGCTGGGCCATGGGACGCACGACCTCGTCAACATCATCCCAGTGATACCCGAGCTTAGCCATGCGCACGGCGGCGGACACCTCGGCATCCTCGGCGGGCGCGGGCGCGGCGGGCTCATCGAGCGCGTCGACGGTCAGCGTCTCCTCGGCAATCCAATCACGGTAGGGCTTTTCCTTGGCGTAACGGGCGCGCAGCTCGTCGTTGTAGATCACGCGGCCGCGGGCAAAGTCGACCTCGAGCATCTGACCCGGTCCCAAGCAGCCGCTCGTCAGGATGTTCTCGGGGCGCACCTCGATGGTGCCCACCTCGCTCGCCAGCATAAAGCGGCCGTCGCGCGTCACATAGTAGCGAGCCGGGCGCAGGCCGTTACGGTCAAGGGCGGCACCCAGGGTACGACCATCGGTAAAGGCGATAGCGGCAGGACCGTCCCACGGCTCCATGAGCATGGACTGGTAAGCGTCGTAGGCGCGGCGCTCCTCACTCAGGCTGTCGTTGTGGTCCCACGGCTCGGGCAGCAACATGGACGCGGCACGCGTGAGCGGGCGACCGTTCATGACCAAAAATTCGAGCACGTTATCCAGAATCGCGGAGTCGGAACCCTCGCGGTTGATGATGGGCATCACGCGCTCAAGATCGTGCTGCAGCACGGGGCTGTACAGGTTGGGCTCGCGGGCGCGAATCCAGTTGACGTTGCCCTTGAGGGTGTTGATCTCGCCGTTGTGGATAATAAAGCGGTTGGGGTGCGCACGCTCCCAACTGGGCGTGGTGTTGGTGGAGTAGCGCGAGTGTACGAGCGCCACGGCCGTTTTGACAGCGGCGTCGTTGAGATCGATGAAGAAGCGGCGCATCTGCGTGGCCACAAGCATGCCCTTGTACACGATGGTGCGCGAGCTCATGGAGCAGACGTAGAAAATCTTGTCGCGCAGGGCAAACTCGGCGTCGGCCTTCTTCTCGATGGTGCGGCGGCACACGTACAGGCGGCGCTCGAATGCGTCGCCGGCCGGCGTGTCGTCGGGGCGGCCCAGAAAGGCCTGCAGGATGGTAGGCATGCAGGCGCGGGCCGTCTCGCCCAAATCGTGCGGGTCGACCGGCACCTCGCGCCAAAAGAGCAGCGGCACGCCGGCCTCGGCGCAGCCCTCCTCAAACACGCGACGGGCATCCTCTACGCCCTTGTCGTCCTGCGGGAAGAACAGCATGGCCACGCCATAGTCGCCCTCTGCCGGCAGAATCTGGCCGCACTTTTGGGCCTCTTTACGGAAAAAGTGATGCGGAACCTGGAACAGGATGCCGGCGCCGTCGCCGGTGTTCTTCTCGAGTCCCGTGCCGCCGCGGTGCTCCAAGTTGACCAGAATGGACAGTGCATCGTCCAGAATCTGGTGATGGCGCTCACCATTGATATCGGCAAGCGCGCCGATGCCACATGCATCGTGGTCGAATTCGGGGCGATAAAGGCCCTGCTGCTGAGCGGAATCTGCCTGCATCGCGATCCTCCCCTAGATATTTAGACAGTCAGTTGAATAGGCATACTAGGAGCATCGCCGGCCTGTTGTGTTTCCCACCCGTTTCGAAACAATCGCGTAACGCACGCCCTACGAGTGGACACCGCCGACCTCAAGGGCGACAACAAGGGCCCCAGGTTCGGCCCGCAATCTTACCGCTTCAAACATCTCAATCTGTAACAGGAAGACCCAATTTCCATCCCTAGTTGTTACAGATCAAGACATTTCGGCAATCCCCTTTCACCATCCTATTCAAATACAACAATTTTGTTAGTTTTGGTTAACTTTTGAGCCTAATACGGGTATCCTTTGCGGCGTCAAACAAACGACACACAGGAGCGCACCATGCTCAACCATCTCAAACAACACTTTGGTTCCCGGCGCACCGGCGGTCACGGAGGCCTAGACATTGCGCGGCATATCGGCCCCGGGCTGCTCGTGACCGTCGGCTTTATCGACCCGGGCAACTGGGCCTCCAATATGGCCGCGGGCTCGCAGTTTGGCTACGCGCTGCTGTGGATCGTCACGCTGTCCACGATTATGCTCATCGTGCTGCAGCACAACGCGGCGCACTTGGGCATCGCCACGGGCGCCTGCCTTGCCGAGGCCACGACCCGCTTTCTCCCCCGCATCGTGGGACGCGCGGTGCTCGGCAGCGCCTATCTCGCGACCATCGCCACCGCCATGGCCGAAGTCCTGGGCGGCGCGATTGCCCTTCAAATGCTCTTTGGGCTGCCCGTGCGTGCGGGCTGCGTCATCGTGGCGGCAGTATCGATGGCGATGCTCATGACGAACTCCTACAAGCGAGCCGAACGCTGGATCATCGCCTTCGTAGGCGTGGTAGGACTCTCGTTTTTGGCCGAGCTCGCACTAGTCAAGGTCGACTGGCCGCAAGCCGCCGCAAGCTGGATCACGCCCAGTATGCCCACTGGCTCTGCCGCGATTATCGTGAGTGTCCTGGGTGCGGTCGTTATGCCACACAACCTTTTTCTGCACTCCGAGGTCATCCAATCCATGCACTTCGAAGGCCAAGGCGAGCAGGTTATCGAAGAGCGTCTGCGCTACGAGCTCTTCGACACGCTCTTTTCGATGGGCGTGGGCTGGGCAATCAACTCGGCCATGGTCATCCTGGCCGCAACGACCTTCTTTGCGCACGGCATGGTCGTAGACGACCTCGCCGTCGCAGCGGCCACGCTCTCCCCCATTCTGGGCCCGGCGAGCTCGACCATCTTTGCGGTAGCGCTGCTGTTCGCGGGACTATCGAGCAGCGTGACAGCGGGCATGGCGGCGGGGACCATCACTGCGGGCATGTTCGACGAGGAATACGATATCCACGACCGACATTCCTCGATCGGGGTGGCGGCCTGTTTCGTCGGCGCAGTGACGGCGTGCCTGGTCGTCCCAAATCCTTTTGAAGGTCTCATCTGGAGTCAGGCACTGCTGTCGCTTCAGCTACCGATTACGGTCTTTGTGCTCATACGGCTCACCAGTTCACCCCGCGTCATGGGCAAATACGCCAATTCGCGTCCACTCAACGCGCTGCTCGTAGGGATCGGTGCCATCGTGACGATTCTCGATGTCGTGTTGTTGACAGGGATGTAATGGGGCGGGGCACCTACTCAGGCAAACGTCTCGATCTGTAACATCTAGACCCGCTTTCGATGTCTAGATGTTACAGATTGAGATCTTCTGCCGGACGGTTTTGGTTTGTCTCGATATGTAACAAGTGGGCCCAATTTCCACCGTTAGACGTTACAGATTAAGACAAAAGGTCGGCCGGACTCACAACAGACAGGATCGGCCAACAGCAGCCGTGATCCCTTGGGGACGGAGGAAAAGGGCCCCGGCCGGGATGACCGCCCGGAGCCCTTGGACAGAGCTATGTTCGGCTGTTTGCCGTGTGTCTGTGAGCTACTCCTCGACGAGCTCAAACTGATCGGGACCGACGCCGCACACCGGGCACACATAATCCTCGGGCAGCTCGGGCGTATCGACCTCAACCTCGTAACCGCAAACGACGCACACGAACTTATACGTCTTCTTCTCCTCAGCCATGATGTTCTCCTCTCAAACGCGACTGGTGATGTACTTCATTTATCAGTATAGATTCTCAATAATATAATGCAAGTATTTTTAAAACATTTCTAGCCTTGATACGAGGACGCCTTCGGAGGCGTCTTGCCCTTCAGGACCTTATGGTAGTAATCGTAGGTGAGCGGCGTCTCGTCACTCAAGCGCTCGGCATCCTCGACCTCGCCGATAAACAGTAGATGCGTGCCAACATCCACAGTGTCGATCAAATGGCAGCTAAACAGGGCCGCCGCGTGCTCGGGCACATAGGGCATGCCCAGAGCCGTCTCGCGGGTCTCGTATTTGGCAAACTTGTCATAATCGCTGCTGGTGCGGAACCCAAAGTTACCGATGTAGAGCATATCGGCGGTCTGATCGATCACGGTCAGCGCGAACGCTTTGGCCGAAGCGATGACGCCCGAGGTGACGTTGTCCTTGTTCACGGCAACCGAAATGCGCGGCGGCATGGACGTCACCTGCACCGCCGTATTGATGACGCAGCCGGCGCGCAGCCCGTCTGCCGCGGCGCTCACCACGTACAGACCGCTCGGCATGGTAAAGAACGCTGTTTTGTCCATAACGATCACTCCCCTAACCCGGGTTGGAACCTCATGGATGTATGTACCCACAAAAAGGCGGCACCCATAACGGACGCCGCCTTTGAAACATATGTGTCAGAACAGTAAGAAAGATGAGACACCCGCAGCTGCGGTGAAATAGGGACTGAATAGCCCCTCAAACAGGCAAACCAGTCCGTATTCCACCGCAACTTATGAAGGACGGTCAGCGGTTGCGTTCCTTGAGGGCGCGGTCGATCTCGCGTTGGACATCACGCTTGGCCATGTCCTCGCGCTTGTCGTAGAGCTTCTTGCCGCGACCCAGGCCCAGCAGCAGTTTTACGCGACCGTCGGTATTAAAGTAGAGCTCCAACGGAACCAGCGCATAACCACGGTTGCGAAGTTTGCCGTCAAGAAAGTCGATCTCCTTGCGATGCAGCAGCAGACGGCGCCGACGGTCGGGATCGCGATTCCACACGCCACCATGGCTATAAGGGTGGATATGCAGGCCGACGAGCCAGCACTCCCCGCCACGAATCAGTGCAAAGGTATCGGTAATCTGGCAGGCGCGCTCGCGAATCGACTTGACCTCGGTACCGCTCAGCTCAATACCGCACTCAAACGTCTCATCGATAAAGTACTCGTGATGTGCCGAGCGATTCTTGGAAATGAGCTTGCGCTCGCGCTTACTGGGCATCGCCGGCCTCCTTGGCGCCATCGGCGTTTGAGCCCGCAGCCTCGCGCTTTGCCCTGCGCTCGGCGTTAAGCTCGGCATCGCTCTCGCGCACCAGTTTGATAATCGCCGCGCAGGCCTCCTCGCCCACCAAATCGCGAGCACGCACCGTCAGGCGCGTAGCCTCCTGCTTGTCGCCGTCGCTTGCAGCATCGGTCGCACACATGATCAGGCAGATGGCAATCTCGGCCGAAGGCGAGGTCGGCACGCCCTGCAGGGCGAGCTCACCCATCACATGGTCGTCACTCTCGTCCGCGGCATCCGGATAGGTGGTATGGATCTTGTTGAGCAGGCGCGTCGTATGCGCATCATTGGGCGCCAGGCGCAGCGCCAGACGCGCGCAGCCCACGGCAGCCGAAATGTTCTCGGTCTCGGGCTCCAAGAAGTACTGACCCAAATTGGTGTAGGCGCGTGCGGCGCACTTACCGTCGCTCGCGCGCTCCAGCACCGAGAACGAGAGCGATGCCCACTCCTGCTTGTCCTCGAGCGCGCGGAACAGCTCGGCCAAGTCCAAGCGATAGTTGCAGTTCATGGGATCCCAACGCACGGCCTGCATCAGGGCATTCCGAGCACTCACATAATCCTGCTGGCGAATGTAGGCAAACGCCATGTCGGAGTACAGGCGGTCAAAGGGAACCTCGACCTGCACCAGCTCGCGCGGATCCTTCTCCACGCGGCGATAGGCCAGGCGCTCAAACTTGCTGTCGAAGCTAAAGTACTGGCGCTTCTCCTCCGTCTTGCACTCAGCGTCGATATACTCCTCGGCGAGCTCCACCAGACGCTCAAGCAGCGGCGTCGCCGTAGCCAGGTCGCCCTGCGCCAGATAGTTCTCGGCATACGTGATGTCTTCCAAGCTGATAGGCAGGTCCATGACAACTCCTCGGTCCGGGCGGCAGACTCAACGCGCGCCTTAAATATCGGTCAATACACAAAACCCGGGTCTCTTACGAGGCCCGGGCGTTCAATTTTGGTAGCCCGTACCAGATTCGAACTGGTGATCTCCGCCTTGAGAGGGCGGCGTCCTAAACCGCTAGACGAACGGGCCATATGTAGCAAATGCAATGGCTGGGATGGAGGGAGTCGAACCCCCATTGACGGAACCAGAATCCGCTGTCCTGCCATTAGACGACATCCCAATGACTGCATCGCTGCGCTCGGCTGTGCCTTTGCGCAAGAAAGAAATATACGGGAAGTCCCGCCGTGACGCAAGCCCTAATTTTGACTTTTTTGAAATTCAGTCAAATACGGCCGACACGTGAAGGACCTGTGAAGCACCAGCGACACGTACGGCGCCAAAGCCCGTAAAACATCCCACATCTACCGCTGGTAGATTACAACAATGCAGCACTCACGGCTGATGGCACAATCAAACCGTCATCATTACACGGATATCGAGGCGCCATGGACGAAGAGCTTGATTACCTATGGGAGACCCTGGGCCTCGAGATCACTGCTGACCTTTGGCCCGAACGGGACAAAATCCATCCCACTCTGCGCCCCGCCATCACGGTGATGCAGGCAAACTACCGCCGTGCATCCTTTTTGATCATGCGGATGTCATGGCACGCGGGACTCCCCGACCTTAAGCGAATCCAGGCAAGCCTCGTCGAGCTGTCCGGTATGCCGACTGTCATATCCGAGGCGCACCTGGAGCAGCGACAGCGCGAGCGACTGCAACAGCAGCGGATTCCCTTTATCTGCCCCGGCGTTCAGGCATATCTGCCCTTTATGGACGAGGAGTACTGGAGCGGCAAGCCCAACAAGCACGTAAAGGTCTACGATCCGCACGAATGGGCACAGCTGGAGGACTGACTGGGGCAAGCCTGCCGGCGGAAAGTGCGTCCCAGATTTCAAGCTCAAACTGGTCCCCACTTTCCCATCGAGCCCTCAACCGGAAACCGTATCCCGTAATCGAAGCTCAAAACGGGTCGCGCTTTCCGCAGCCGCTACAGCAACGCCTCGACCCAAGCCGATTCCCTAAAGCCGGGAATCGCAAAGTCGTCGCCCACCAACAGCGGACGCTTGACCAGCATGCCGTCGGTCGCCAGCAGCTCGTAGCACTCCCGATCCGTCATGCCCGCATCTAGACGCGCCTTCAGGCCCAGCTCTCGATATTTCATGCCCGACGAATTAAAGAAGCGCCGCACCGGCAGCCCCGAACGAGCAATCCAGGTCGCAAGCTCATCAGCCGTGGGATTGTCCAAAACGATATCGCGGTCGATATACTCTACCCCGTGTTCGTCCAGCCATGCCTTGGCCTTCTTGCAGGTCGAGCACTTGGGATATTCAACAAACAGTACGGTCATGGGAATCCTCCGAATATAGATCGGCCAACGCAGGCACACGCCACACGAGGCGCCTTCGTATGATGGGCCAATTGTAGCCCACGGGTCACACGCTAAACGAACCGTACCCCGAATCCGCGTTTGATGAACGGCAGCAGCTCCATTGCCTCGGGCGTGACATGGCCCGCAACGTTCATGCGCTCGTCACCGGGAAGATCGACCCGTGCAATCTCAAGCTCGCCTTCGTAGCGCCCATAGCCGCTATTACTCACAGCGATCGACCCCGCCTTTCGCGGCAGGCCGGCTCCGGCATCCGTCGGCACGGAATCCGGCTTAAGCGTCGTGCGCGACTCCTGAGACCTAAAGATGAGGACGCTCGAATCGGGCCGGTCGTGATGAATCTGCCCACGTACATAGGCATAACCGGACTCAAGCTCGCATTGCAGGTCCACGTATCCGGCGGAAACTTGAGCAAACTGCGCCCAGCCCGCATCGGAAAGATCGGGGTCGCCGACCAACACAATGTCGCAATCGGCGCCATGTGCGAGCTCAAGCATGTTGAGGGCAACCTTTGACGCGCGACCGCGATGTGCCTCGACCGTCGGAAGTCCCTCGAATACCGGCCCGCGAACGTTGGCATCACCCGGCACAAAAGCCATGATTTCGAATCCAAGCGCCGCAAGACGAAGATTCGTCCGAGCAATGTCCTCCAGAGCTAAACCGGTATAAGGCTTAGGGTAAAAATTGTGGCAGGCGGCAAAACGAGTCACATCGGCACCGGCCTCACGCCACGATGCGATTTCATCAGAACTCACCGTCGATGCATTGACCACAATGCGAAATACACCGGACAGTTCCGCAACCCGCTGGGCGCTAAAGCCATAGTCCAAACGAAGGTATTCCAGCCCCAGGTCACGCAGATCCTCGATGCGCTCAAGCCCGAGCAAATCGCATGTGCGCGGCCCCACGTCGGCAATGAGCGCAATGCCGCGGGCGGAAAGCAGCGACAGCACCTGGCGGACCTTATCGGCATACGCCGCTCCCCCGTCCTCGGGAATATGCAGTGAGGTAAACGCATAGCGCGCACCCGCCGCGGCACCACGCTCAATCGTCCGCTCAATATCCTGCAGAGGGCTGGAAAGATAAATCGAAATACCCGTTTTCACGCTTCAACGCTCCTTTAAAAAAGGCCGGCGGAGCAGTTAGCCCCGCCGGCACAACCATAGCATCAAGAAATCTGCCGCGCGCCGCGAGCCCTGAGCAACACGGCTCGCGATATCAAACTATTCGCCAAAGAACTCGTTGATCTTCTGCTCGTCGACGCCAAAGAACCACGTCAGGACAAAGCCAGCGGCATAGGCAAGCAGCATAGCGGCAACGTAGCCGAGCTGCTGACCAGGAACGACGATCAGCAGGCCAAACAGACCGGAAACGCCCTGAGAAACCGTGCCGATGTGAAGCAGCGCCGCGAGCGCGCCGCCAAATCCGGCACCCAGGCAGGCCGTCACAAACGGACGAACGAGCGGCAGCGTAACGGCATACATCAGAGGCTCGCCCACACCCAGGATTCCAACGGGAATGGACTCTGCAACGTACTTCTTGAGCTTGGCGTTCTTGGTCTTAAAGTACAGCGCCAAACCGGCACCGACCTGGCCGCCGCCAGCCATCATAAGGATGGGAAGCAGGTAATTGATACCCTTGGTAGCGCCGTCGGGATCGTTGAGCATAGCGTGGATCGGCGTGAGCGCCTGATGCAGGCCGACGGACACCAGCGGCAAGAAGCCTGCCGACAGGATATAGCCGCCCAGGACGCCCAGCTTCTCGAAAATAAAGGTCAAAACGCTAAAGATGGCAGTCGTCAGCCATGCGCCAACCGGCTGGATGACGAGCATCAGAGCAAAGGCACCGATGATGAGCACCAGCAGCGGGGACAAAAACGTGTCGAGTGCGTTGGGCATAACCTTGCGAATCTGACGCTCCATCCAGGCAAAAAATGCGCCAGCGATAAGAGCCGCGATCATGCCGCCCGCTGCGGGGTTGTACTGCGCATTGGTGAGCGGCAGCAGAATGGCAGTGGCAGGATCAGCCGCGCCAGGCGCAAGCAGGGGCATGGCACTGTTGGCGATACACATCATGCCGGCGATGCCGCCCAGCGCAGCGGAGCCGCCAAACTCACGTGCCGCGTTATAGCCCACCAAGATGGGCAGATAGGCAAACAGGGCCCAGCCCATGGAACGAATGCCCTGGTACCACCACTCGCCTGCAAGCGCGCCTGCCGTCGAGACGTTAATGACGTTGCAGATACCGTTGATGAGGCCAGCCGCAATGATGCCGGGAAGCAGGGCGACGAAGACATTGGAAATCTTCTTGAGGAAGGCCTGAACCGGCTTGGACTCGTACTTTGCCTTCTGCGCGGCCTTGTTTGTGGCCGCAGCGTCAACCACGCTCTCGTCGGCAACGCCTTTCGCAAGGCCAGTGAGCTTGGAGAACTCCTCGAGCACCTTATTCACCTTGCCCGGCCCCAGCACGATCTGCATCGTGTCGTCCTCGACCAAGCCCATCACGCCGTCGAGTGCCTTAATACCCTCCGTGTCGACGCTGCCCGTGTCTTTGACGGTCACGCGCAGGCGCGTCATGCACGCCGCGTTTGCGAGCACGTTGTCTTTACCGCCCAAAAGGTCCAGCAGCTTTTGAGCCAGCTCTTTGTTCGTCATAACTCCTCCTTGTATTGGGTATCTCGTTTGGATGTCATATCAGCTCACGCCGCGCACCTATTGGGCATCGGCATTGCTCTTCTCATGGCCACTCACCGCAGCACGGACATGGCCTCGCGCTCGCTCAAGAGCTACCGCAGCCTGCTCGACATCGCAGTCCAGCAGTACCGAGACAATAGCGGTTTTTACGTGGCCGCCGGCATCTGCAAGCGCCTGAATAGCGCGCTCGCGCGTGCAGCCGGTCGCCTCCATCACGATGTTCTGGCCGCGCACCACCAACTTCTCGTTCGTCTGCTGCACATCGACCATCAGGTTTTGGTATACCTTGCCGATCTTGACCATGGCACCGGTCGAAATCATGTTGAGAATGAGCTTTTGAACCGTTCCCGCCTTGAGCCTCGTTGAGCCGGTCAGCACCTCGGGACCGGGCACGGGTTCAATGGCAAGATCTGCGCTCTCCCCGATCTTCGACCCTTGGTTGCAGGCAATTGCAATGGTCTTGCACCCAGTTGCCCTGGCGTTCACAAGGCCGCCCACCACATAGGGAGTACGGCCGCTTGCCGCCAGGCCAACGACAAGATCCCTGTCCGAGAGTCCACGCTCCCGCAGGTCGCTCGCGCCAAGCTCCTCGCTGTCTTCGGCACCTTCGACAGCCTTGATAAACGCCGTCTCGCCTCCGGCAATGAGCCCGACAATCAGATCGGGTGACACGCCAAACGTGGGCGGACACTCCGAAGCGTCGAGTACGCCCAGACGACCGCTGGTGCCTGCGCCCATGTAAAAGACGCGTCCGCCGCGCTCGAGTGCCTCAGCAGCCCAGTCGATTGCTGTGGCAACCTGGGGCAACACCTTCGTGACCGACTGGACGGCACGAAGATCCTCATCATTCATCGTCGTGACGATTTGCAGCGATGTCATCGTATCGAGGTCCATTGAACTTTGATTACGCTGTTCGGTCGTGAATTTTGTTAAATCGAGCATTTCATTCACCTCATCTTTCCTGTTTCTCGATGTAGTTTTGCTTAATGACATGCGTCGCCCGTTCGTAGTCGCTGGCAACGTAAGCAGCGTACAGGGCATCGACAACCATAAGCTGGGCCATACGCGAAGCCATGGCACCGCTGCGGACCAAGGGTTCACTCGCGGCGACGCCGAGCACGGCATCGGCCACGGTGGCAAGCTTGGATGATCCACCTACTTTGGTAACGGCCACAACGGGACAGTTGTGACGTTGAGCCTCGGCGGTGCAGTCCAGCACCTCTTGCGTCAAGCCCGAGTAGCTAAAGGCGATTGCCATATCGCCCTCATGCATGTTCTTGGCACACAAGAGCTGATCATGCCAGTCGTCGTACAGATGGCACTCCTTGTCGACACGCATGAGCTTTTGCGCCAGATCGTGCGCGACCAAACGAGAGGCACCGATACCGAACAGATTGACCGCACGTGCCCGCTTAAGATAGGCCGCACATCGCTCCAAGACGGTGTAATCGAGCGTTCGCGCCGTCGCTTCGATCGTGCGCACGTTGCTTTTCATCACCTTCCCCACGATACGTTCGACGCTGTCATCCATGGAGATGTCCTCGAGGGCAACGTCTTTCTTGTCACCCAAGAGCGCCAGCTCGGCAATCAGTTCGCGCTGGAACTCCTTGTAGCCCGCAAAACCCAAGCGCTTGCAAAAGCGCAAAATGCTCGAGGGCGAGGAGAACGTGGCATCGGCAAGACCGCGGACGGACAGCCCGACCACCTCGTGCGGATGAGCGCTTACATATGCGATGACATTGCGTTCCGCCGGGCTCGCGCTGAGCTCACGCTCGCGAAGCCGCAAAAGCAATCCGTTTGCCATCTCAAACACCTCCGTTGAGAAGAATTAAAGACCAACGAATGATTCGTACCGGATACAAACAGCTTTTACGGTACATTGTGCCGCATCGTGGCGCACAAAGGGCGAGCGTTCTACCGCTCGCCCCTCAAATCCGACCGCTCGGAAATACGCGCGACACAAAATAATTCAACAAGGTCGCATTATCAGAAACGGGTTTGTTACCGGCTAGCGCCTCGCATGGGCGCCGATCGGCCGAGTCGCATAGCGCACCAACGCCGCTGCCAGCAATACCAACAGCATGGCGGTGACATAGCCCGCAGCATCGAATCCTAAATCGATAACGTCGAAATGCCTGCCGGGAACAAAGATCTTATGTACCTGATCGCCAACGGAGCAGACGGCGCAAAAGAGCAACACGGGCACGCAACGGGAGCATACGCTCCACGGACGCCTGGAAAAGCAAACCACGACCACCGAGGCGAACAATCCGACGAAGAAAAACTCTACGGTATGGGCAACGCGACGGACGTTCGTGCCCACCCACATGCGAATGGAAGCAAGTCGGCCAGACCGGACATTCGAAGCAGCCGAATCGGTGCCCCCGGTCATCCCGTTCTCGGTCTGAGCTTCGCCCGCGACATCGGCAGCCTGTACGCCCGTAGCTTGACCCTCCACCACACGCGCGGTGGACTCGCTCAGCAACGACGTCTCCACCGCATTTTGCTCCGTCAGCACCCAGATGCCCGCCAGCGTTGCAGTAAACAGAACGATCGCGGTCCATCCGATTATTTGTTTTACGCGCGCCAAGGGCCTACCTCCTTTTTTGAATATCAGCGAGTGTAGCCCCAAATGACATCGCCACCGTATCAAAATTTGAATCGCAACAGGAAGCGACAAAGCGACGCAAACCCCTACCCCGCCTCGCGCATCCAGCGATCGAACGTCCCCACGCACACGCCCAGGCACTTTGCTGCCTGGCTGCGGGTAATATCGCCTGCCTCATAGCTATCGCGTACCAGCTCAAACTGAGGAGGGCACGGCTTGCGAGGTCGACCGAAACGGACCCCTCGCGCCTGCGCCGCTGCAATCCCCTCCGCTTGGCGCCGATGGATATTCTCGCGCTCCACCTGCGCCACGTAGCTCAGCAGTTGCAGCACAATATCGGCAATCAGGGTATTAGTCACATCCGGCGCGCCGCTGGCCCTGGCGCGCGTGTCAAGCAATGGCATGTCCAACACCACAATGGCAACCCCGAGCTCCTTGGTAATGCGACGCCATTCCTCAAGAATCTCGGAGTAATTACGGCCAAGTCGGTCGATAGAAAGCACCACCAGCACGTCCCCGTCTCCCAGGACGTGCAGCAGCTCGCGATACCGCGGGCGATCGAAGTCCTTGCCGCTCGCATGGTCGGCATAAATATTCGCCGAGCCCACGCCATAGGCGCCCAGCGCATCCAGCTGCCGATTAAGATTCTGATCGCGCGAACTCACCCGCGCATAACCATACACCGTCGCCATCTCATCCCCGCTTTCTTGTAAACCTGCCAAAAAGGGACAGGTTTATTTTGGTAGGTTTTACCTCTCGAATAGCAGGTAAGCGGGCGGCCGAGCAGACGGCAAGGTAGCCATGATCCAAATGCGGAGGGCGGCCCCGAAAGACCGCCCTCCGCTCTCCCGCCATGAGTCGAGATTTGGCTAATGGATAAGCTTAAAGTCCAAGTGCCCACGCGTGGTATTGACGCGCGAGACCTCGATAATCACGCGCTGGCCCAGTTCATAGCGAGTCCCCGTGTCGGCGCCCGTCAGCGTAAGCGCATCCTCGTCGAACTCGAACCACTCGTTGCCCAGGCTCTTGATCGAAACCAAGCCTTCGACCTGCGTCAGGTCCAAGCGCACAAAGAGGCCCATGCTGCTAACCCACGAGACGGTTCCGGCATAGCGCTCGCCCAGACGGTCCTCATAGTACTGGGCAATCTTGATCTTTTGCGTCGCATGGCTGGCGGCATCTGCCGCGCGCTCGGCATCGCTGCATGCGCGGCAGATCTGCGGCAGAATGCGCGGCAGCGACTCGCGCCCCTTGCCGATCAGCCGCGGCGTACGGACCAGGGCGTCCTTGCCGCCGAGCTGCTCATAGGCCAACTGCAGTTTGAGCACGCGGTGCACCACCAGATCGGGGTAGCGACGGATGGGACTCGTAAAGTGACAGTAGCACGGCGCGGCGAGCGCAAAGTGGCCCTCGTTGCGCGGCTTGTACAGTGCGCGCTGCATGCTGCGCAGAAGCAGCGTGTTGACGAGCGGTGCGTTGGCCGTACCGGCGGCAGCATCAACTGCAGCCTGTAGCTCATCGGGACTCCCCAGGGCGATACCGGCAGCACGGCGATCGTCGATGATGCCTAGCTGCGCCAGCGCAACGGCGGCACCGTGCAGGCTATCGGGGCTCGGATCCTCATGCACGCGATAGCAGGCCTCGATATCACGGTCTGCCAGCCACTCTGCAACGCACTCGTTGGCGAGTAGCATGGCTTCCTCGATAAGCGACGTGGCACACGAACGCTCGCGCGCCACAATCTGCACGGGCACTCCGTCCTCATCCAATAGAGCGCGAATCTCGGCCGTGTCAAAATCGACTGAGCCGCGGGCACGACGAATACGACGGCGAAGTTCGGCGAGTTCGTTGGCGGCGACAAGGAAATCGCCGAGGTCGACGTTATAGCCGCGAGCAGTTTCCTCGCACGCAAGACCGCGCTCAAGCGCCTCCTCGCGCGAGGCCTCAGCAGCCGCAACATCCTCAGCGGCGCCTTCCAGCACCGAATACTCAACAGCGTCGGCACGCACCAGCAGCGCCTCGGCGCCGTCATAGTCCATACGCACACGCGAGCGAATCACGCTGGGGTACGGATCGTAATGCCGCACGCGGCCCTGCGCATCGAGCTCAATGTCAACGGTAAACGCAAGACGGTCCTCGTCAGGGCGAAGCGAGCATAGGTCACAGGACAGGCGTTCGGGCAGCATGGAAAGCACGCGATCGGCCAGATACACCGATGTCGTACGATGGCGAGCCTCAAGATCGATATGCCCGTCCCAAGCCACATAGTGAGAAACGTCAGCGATATGCACACCCAGCTTGTAGCCACCCTCGGGCGTGCGCTCAAGCGAAATGGCATCGTCAAAGTCGCGCGCGTCGACCGGGTCGATCGTGATGACAAAGCGGTCGCGCAGATCGCGGCGGAGCGGGTCCTTAAGCGCCGCGGACACATCGAGCGAAAGCCCCTCGGCCTCGTCCAGCGCGGCCTCGGGATAGCTATCGGTATAGCCGTAACGCGCCATCACGTATTGAACGCCCAAATCGGGCGCGTCATCTCCGCCAATGCGGCGTTCGATCGTCACGGTGCCCGATTCCAGGCGCGTCGGGTAGGTCAAAATGCGCGCGACAACGGCATCACCCGGGTGGACGCCCAGACGATCCGCCGAGGTATCCTCGGGCAGAATGAAGAAGTCGGCCTTCAGGCGCGAATCGAGCGGCTCGATCACACCGAGCGGACCAGCGGTCTGGTACGTACCCACCACGCTTATGGCTGCGCGCTCAACCACGCCTTCGATCACGGCGCGCCGCTCACCATGCGGGCTATTCTTAATGCTCACGGCAACGGTATCGCCATCCATGATCTCGCGCTTACCGCGGCCCATAACCTTGTAGTCGCCGCTCTCGGTTATGACATAGGCGCCATGCTCATGGAGCTGCACGCGCCCGGTCAGGCTCGGACGGCGTTCGTTGCGCACCGGCCCACGCTTATTGCGAGCACCGCGCTTATGCTTGTTATTGCGCCCCATGGCGCCTCCTTGCTATCGATGACGAACTCCAAAGAGTCTACCCAAATGATTCGCTTTCCTGCCGTCCCCTAGAGATCAAAAAACGGGCCGCCCCATAAGAGACGACCCGTTGGAAGGGATGAATTCCAGGCATGCCTACACGCGCAGGTAGCGACGCATGGCTATGGCAGAACCAAAGAGACCGATAATCACACCGACCAGAATCAGCGCAGCATAGGTCACCAGGTAGTACTGCATCGGCAGGGCAAACGACATCCAGCCGATGCTCTCCTGCAAACGCGGAATCATCAGATTGCGCAGCAGCTCCAGAACGCCGATGGAAAGCAGCGAGCCCAAAATGGCCTGCAGTACGCCCTCGGTGATAAACGGGCCGCGAATGAAGCCGTTGCTGGCGCCGACCAGACGCATAATCGCAATCTCACGACGACGCGCCGTGATGGACAGGCGAATCGTATTGTTGATGAAGATGAATGCGATAAAGGTCAAAAGGCCAACGAGCACCACGGCGGCGATGCGGATGTAGTTGGTCACCTGGAACAGGCGGCTCACTTCCTCTTGGCCGTACAGCACGCTCGCGTTGACGTCGCCGTCATCCGCGATCTTCTGGAAGTCGGCGTTCTTCTTGAGCTTCTGGGCCGTGCTCTCGACCTTGGACGGATCGTCCATCTCAATTGCAAACGAAGCCGGCAGCGGGTTCTGGCCATCGAGCGCGCTCATGGTGGCGTCGGCGTTGCCCGACATCTTGCTCGTATACTCGGCCAGCGCGTCGTCCTTGTCCTTATAGGTCACGGACTTGACGTTATTCCACGTCTTAAGCTCGGCCTCAAAAGCCTGAACATCGGCCTGATCGGCGTCATCGCTAATGAACGCGTTGATGACAACCTGATCCTCGACGGTGCCGATCACGGAGTTCAGCATCGCGGAGCCCATGATGAACAGGCCGATGATAAACAGCGAAAGGAAGATCGTGATGACGGCGCCGAGCGAGGTAGTCCAGTTACGGAAGAAGTGACTGATTGCCTCTTTGAAGGAGTAGCCCACGTTAGTTGGTGCCATAGTTGCCGTAACCTCCCCTCTCCTGGTCGCGGATAACGTGGCCGCCCTCGAGGGCGATCACGCGACGGTGCATGCTATCGACCATCTCGCGGTCGTGCGTGGCGACGATCACGGTGGTGCCGGTGCGGTTAATACGCTCGAGCAGCTTCATGATGCCCAGCGAGATCGCCGGGTCGAGGTTGCCCGTGGGCTCGTCGCAGATCAGCAGCGGCGGACGGTTGACCATAGCGCGGGCGACGGCGACGCGCTGCTGCTCGCCACCGGAAAGCTGGTCGGGCAGCGAATCCATCTGATCGGCCAGACCGACCAGACGCAGCACCTCCGGCACCTGGCTGCGAATGACGCCCTTGGGCTTGCCGATGCACTGCAGGGCAAACGCCACGTTTTCGTAGGCGGTCTTTTGCGGCAGAAGCTTAAAGTCCTGGAACACGGCGCCAATCTGGCGGCGCAGGAACGGAACCTTGCGGTTCTTGATCTTCATGAGGTCCTGACCGGCAACCAGGATGCGGCCGCTCGTCGGCTTGACGTCGCGGTTGAGCGTCGACAGCAGCGTGGTCTTACCCGAGCCGGAATGACCGACCAGGAAGACGAACTCGCCCGGATAGATCTCGATGTTGATGTCGTCGAGTGCAGGCTTGTTGGGCTGTGCCGGATAGATCTTGGTGACATGCTCCATAAGGATGACGGGCTCGACACCGGCCTGCTTGGCCATCTTCTTGCGGCTGGCCTGCGGATCGATGGGCGCAAACACCGACGTAAAATCGGGGTTGTTGAGCGCGTTATCGAGGCTTGCGACCTCGGCTGCCTGATCGCTCTCGACCACCGGGGCAGCAGGCTGCGTGGGATCGGGAATAGCGGCAAAGAGGCCGGACTGCGCAGGCTGAGGAGCCGGTGTCGCAGGAGCCATGGGGTCGGGAATGCCGGCCATGCTAGGCTGCGGCGCGGCGGCGCCAGCCTGAGGCTGCTCCACGCGAGCGGTCACAGCCTGAACGGGCTCAAAACCCGCCGTGCCGGAAAGCGCGACATCGCTGGTGGGATTGTAGGCAAAGGGATCGGATGCCGGCTGTGCCTGATCTGCCGGCTGAGTGGGGGCCTGAGCAACAGGATGGCCCTCTGAATCCGGAGTGGCGAAACGACTGCCCTGGACGCCTGTCTGCGTCTTGGGGGCATCATCGCCCGCACCGGAGGTACGGAAGTGGTTACCCACTGGTGCTCCTTATCGTCGTGCGTTTAAACTACATGAGCGCTTTGTATTTTAGCAGCATTAGCTTTACTGCACATAAGAAGCATGGCGGGGTTTGGGTCTCACCGGCCGGGCGCAGGGTTACCTCCCAAATCGTCCTCGCGCATGACCGGCATTTGTCCTGCTCCTGCGGAGCTGCGGACAAACGCCGGCCTGCGCT